>JAYZBB010000001.1:0-13392 GCA_036339415.1 Bacteroidota bacterium
GAATTGGAGAATGTCCGCGATGGCAATGAAGCCATCGTTGTTGAGGTCTGCGGGACAGGTGTTCACGCCCGGGTCGGTGCCGCAAAGAGTGCTGCTGGCATCACCTCCGAAGAAAGCGGTGGCGCGATCGAAGGCGTCCAGCCCAATTTCGATGCCCATCAACCGTCCAGGCACGTCGTCGAAGTAGGGATGAATCCCGCCATAGATGCGGGACAAGCTGCATTCGTCCGAGGCATCGCGGTATGTGGCCCATTGCAATTCGACGTCCACGCTGGGCCCGTCTTCGAAGACCAAAAACTCGTTGGCCGGGGCGAGGAAGGTGCCCATCCCACCTGGAAAATAGGCATCTCCCGTGAATGCTGTGAGCACCTCGGCGGCTGCACGTGAGAAGGTGCTGTGACCACTGACATATCCTGCGAAAGGAGGGCTGACAAACGATGGCCGCTGATATGGCTCCCAGGATTCTGCCAACACCCAATCGACGCCGGCAAACTCCGTGTCGACATTGTTGATGGCGGTGCTTCCTTTCCAGGCCCAGATTTTGATCTTCCCAATGTTGACCCCCTGGGCTCCGGCGAGCGGATCGCCGGCGGCCACGGTTTCAATCCTGCCAGGGACCAATGGCAAACCACCGGGATGGTAGTTGGATGCACTTGGATCGGTGCTTTGGCCAAGCTCAGCCATGCCTCGAATTGCGGTGACAGGGCGAGATGTGTCGTACCATCCTTTGGCTCCCCAAGCGGCGATCGCGCAGTCGTGCATGGCCGACCCGAGCGCCAGATAGGATTTGACGTCCCATTCCAAGTTGTCCAGCAATGGGCCCTCTCCTTGAAATTGCTTGACCAAATCGGGATGGTCGCTCACGTAGTTCAAGATGGTGAACCAGTGACCTGGCGGCGTCTCAGAATCTGGACCGTCCGCCCAAAACTCGGCCAAGATCCGGGCATAGTCTCCCCTGGGAACCAAGTTGGGCACATACGGCGCACCCGTCGCCGGGTTGACGCTGTGACCTGGGCTCGGCGAACCTCCATTGGCAGCGTCGTAGAGGGTGGCGTAGGTCTCAAGCGTGCTGGGGTAAGAGTCCCGGTTTCCGCTTGCGGCGGGACTGATGTCCCACATCACCCCGTCTGTGGGGTCAAGGAATCCGGACCAAAGGGCGACCATTGCGTGGCCGTCGACGTAGATGTCGGACGACCCCGAACCGTCCTCCGCAAACAAGGCTGGTGGGCCTGGGTCGTGATACACCTTGTATTCAAAACCGTCGCGGGTGTAGGATGTCAAATCGTCGTCGTTGAGCGCCCACGAAGTCACCTGCCCCCACTCCGGTGAGAGAAACGGAGGTGTTTCGCCGGGAATGGGGTTGCCGCTCTGGTCGATGAACAAGTCCAATGTCAGGGGCTGCCACCGGTTCATGTCCACCACAGTGGTGTTGCCTGGGAGGTCTACAATGAGCGAGGGATTCAAGGGCTCGTAGATCGTGTTGGCATAATCGTTCTGCTCGTTGGATTGGTCTTGATGGCCGAAGGCGATGATTTGGTCGGCCAAATGGTTGCCCAAGGCACGGGCGTCGCCCGTGCTGTAGTCGGTGCTGGTGAAGCTCACATCGTATCCGAGCGTTGCCATGTGCTCGTCGTAGCCCTGAAGCAACGTCGTGGCTTGAGGGGCATTGGCAAAGCGATGTCGCAGCAAGCGATACATTCCAAATGCGATGGCCTCGTCGCGTGCGCTGACAACATCTCTGGAAGGAGAGAATCCGTCATAACTGGCCACAAAACCGCCAAAATCTTGTCCCAAGAATGCAGGGCAACTCGCGGAATCCATGACGGCCCATGCGTCCCACATGAGCATGGAGCTGTGCCACAAGTTGCGTGCATGTACGGTGGGCCTCGCAAAGTCGCCACGGATGCTGGAGAGCAGGAGTTCGTTCCATTGACGTGCCATGCTGTGTGCCGTATTGGCACCAGGGACATCGTCGTCGGTTTCGCAATTTGGATTTGGGTTGGTGGGACATGCGTCGCACGCGTCAGGAATGCCGTCCAGATCGTAATCGGCCGAGCTTGATGCCAACGCGCAATTGTTGGACATGATGACCTCGTAGCCCTGGCATTTGCCACTGAAAATGTCAATCAATCCATCGTTGTTGATGTCGAGAAGGGCCACATCGTAGCTGTTGGTCACCCAATCATAATCATTGGTGCTGTAGGGATCTTGGAAGGTTCCATTGACGTTTTCATACATGGCCATCCGTCGGCTGCTGTTGCAGGGTGGGATGTCCACATCGACGTCGGAAACCACCACATCCATGTCTCCGTCGAGGTCCAAGTCTGCGGCATGCACATTGCCGCCGAAGCCGTTGGAAGAACTGAACCCAAGGTCAGTGGTGGTGAATCCAAGGCTGACATCGGCTTGGTGTGAGGTGGCCATGAGCAGTTTGTCCGCACCGTCGTCCACAACATACACATCGAGCAATCCGTCGCCGTTGAAGTCCACCACTTCGAACATGTACGGCGAAGCGTTTGGAACGAGATTTTGCCAAGCAGGAAAGTTGCCAGTGCCATCGTTGAAAAGGACAATCACCCCGCGCGAGTTCCATGGGAAAACATCGTACAGGGTGGTGTTTTTGATGATGTCCAAATCACCGTCTCCGTCCATGTCGTGGATTTGGCCGGCAGTCCCAAACGCACTGTTCAACAAGTCGCCGGCCCTCGATGCCCCCTGGTCTGTAAAGTATCCGTTGCCGTCGTTGATGAGGAGAAAGTCCTTTGCGGTTCCACCTCCACTGTTGACCCGGTAATTGACGAAGTACAGGTCTTGGGCACCGTTGCCTGTCAAATCTCCTGACCAGACAGCACAAATCAGAGGTTGATCGCTGACCAGGGTTGGCAAGCGTGCTGCCGAATCGTCTTCCAAACCGAGCCAAGTGCCGTCGTTGTCTTCACCCTTGTTCATGTAAAGCATGGGCTGTTGGTCGAAGGTGTTGACAACGACCACGTCGTCCCAACCGTCTCCGTCAACATCCACCACAAAAATGTCTCTTGCGAAACTGGGGTTGGAAATGAACTCCGGGGCAAGGGTGCTTGTCATGTCCACGAGGATGCCCTCCACATTCATCAACAACAAGTCAGACTTTGGTGGTTCAGTGGCGGCAGAAAAAGGCTCTTTGCGAACCACGATGATGTCCATCCATCCGTCTTTGTTCAAGTCGGCAGGCCAAATGTCTTTTTCTTCATCATCCCCATTGGCAACACTCGTCAGCTCCAGCCGAACGTCCGTTTGAAGGTCCCAGTCCAACCATGCGCTTTGCGCATCGACGGATCCAATTTGGCACAAACAAATCGCCAAGGCGCAGAAAAGAGAGAAACGAGGCATCGGGTGTTTCTTGTTGTTCAACAGCAGGGGCAAGGTTTAGCGACTCAACCCTTTCACACAACATACGACAAAGGAACCACACCCTTTGTTGTCAGACGAATAATCAATCCTCACATCTTGCCCACAAAGGGGCGTATGGTCGTCACGAACCACCAGATTGCCAGCAGGAAGAGCGGCGCAACCAGAACGCCATCCAGGGTCCAACCGGCATACTTTTCCTTGGTGTCGTCGTCGCATGAAGTCAATGCGGCGAGCGCTTTGGAGTGTCGGAGCAACGACCATCCCCAGAATGATTGAGCCAAACACATCGCAGGTCCTGCGGCGAATCCTGCGCCATTGGCTGCACCTAGGATGAGCGTGAACATGCACATGGCGGCAGAGACAAGCATGCCAAGCCTTGCGATTCGGAGCACCCAGACAGGCGACTTGATCGATGCAACGGTGTGAATGTGCGACCTGTCTACCGCGAGATCCCGAATGTCAAAAGGCAAGGTCAAGCTCGCAATGAACACAAACCTCTGCGCCCACAACCATGGCTCAAATGCCACGCCGGGATGAAGGGTTGTGGCGGTTGCCCACACGCCCGCAATGATGGGGACTTTCAACCATGCCACACGCCTCAATCCACCGACAAAACCTGGAACCACCGAATATGCCAAGGAGACCAACCCTAGGAATGCCAAGGTCAATTGGCGCTCCGACCGATGCCAGTGAAGCTCATCGTAGAAACACGCAGTGACCGCGACCCAAAGTGCACTCCAGGTGACCAACATGCGAGTGTTGTGTTCATCCCAAAAGCGTCGGCGTTCCGAGGGCATGTGTTGAGGGTGTTGGGCATGCTTGATGGCCCTTTGGACACTGTATCCCACTCCAGTGGTCGCCCCAACCCACCACGCAAACATCCATCCCTCAGGTCTCCACCAGGATTCTGGTGAAGACCACAACCCACTGAGCATGGTCGTGGTGAAGGCGCCAAGTCCAATCCAAACGTGGGAGAATGACAGCCAGCGCCAGGTCATGGTACAAAGGTCGGTCACCTGCGACCGCAAATGCTGGATTGGTGGACGGGATGTTGATGACATGCAGTGGGTTGCGCCAACGAACGACGTATTTTTGTGCTTTCGGTTATGCTTCACCTCCCAATTCCCTGATTGCTATGCAGATTGGAAGTTTCGCCTCCCGTCATTTGGGCCCTCGACAAGAAGACCAAAACTCGATGCTGCGCACCTTGGAATCGCCCTCGTTGGATGACCTCATTGAACGCACGGTGCCTGGAGCCATCCGTTTGAGGGAACGCCTCAGTGTCTCGAAGGCGTTGACGGAAAGCGAGTACTTGGAGCACATCGACACGTTGGCAAGCCAAAACACGGTGTTCAGGAATTACATCGGCATGGGGTACTACCCGACCGAGGTGCCGAGTGTCATTCGTCGGAACGTGTTGGAAAACCCCGGATGGTACACGGCGTACACACCGTACCAAGCCGAAATCGCCCAGGGCCGCTTGGAAGCGCTTTTGAATTTCCAGACGATGGTCATGGATTTGACTGGGATGGAGGTGGCCAATGCCTCGTTGCTCGACGAGGGCACGGCGGCGGCTGAGGCCATGGCCATGTTGTTTGCAGCCAGGCCGCGGCCGCAAGTGAAGTCAGGCACAACCCGGTTTTTGGTGGACGATGCGGTGTTCCCGCAGACGCTGAGCGTGCTGCGGACGCGTGCAGCCCATCTCGACATCGACATGGCGGTGATGAGCCGAGAGGCCATGAGGGGAGCTGTGGAAGCGGGCGATGTCTTTGGGTGTTTGGTCCAGTATCCCGACGCCAATGGAGAGGTGGAGGACTTGACTGGATTTGTAGTAGACATGGCCGAGCGCGAGGTGCGTACCGTGTTCGCCGCCGATTTGATGGCACTGCTTGTGTTGAAGAGCCCTGGTGCCATGGGCGCCGATGTCGTGGTGGGGAGTTCACAACGGTTTGGGGTTCCCATGGGTTATGGAGGGCCCCATGCCGCGTTTTTTGCGGCCCGCGAGGGATTCAAGCGTCATTTTCCAGGCCGAATCATCGGAGTGTCCGTGGATCGTTTGGGCCAACCAGCCTTGCGCATGGCCCTTCAAACGCGTGAGCAGCACATCCGAAGAGACAAAGCCACCTCCAACATTTGCACGGCCCAAAGTTTGCTTGCGGTCATGGCGTCCATGTATGCGGTGTACCATGGACCGGAAGGCCTGCGCGCCATTGCTGAGCGCGTGCACTGTTACACCCGCTCCCTGGCCATGGCGCTTGGCGCAGCGGACCATTTGACGGTGGTCAACCAATGTCACTTCGACACGTTGAAAGTGCATGTGGCTGGCGGTGACGACGCGATGAAGGCGTTGCGCGCCCGGGCCGAAGCCAAGCGTGTCAACCTTCGTTACTTCGAGGACGGGGTGCACGTGGGGATTTCCCTGAACGAGCGCACCAACGCCGACGATTTCGCAACCCTATGCTCTGCACTCGGAGTGAGTCCATTGCAAGGAGTGGAGTTTGACGCTACGTTTTTTGGGCCAATGGCACGACCCGTCGACTATTTGCATCACCCTGTGTTCAATCGCTATCGATCGGAAACGGAGATGATGCGCTACATCAAGAAACTAGAGAACAAAGACCTCAGCCTGACCCATGCCATGATTCCGCTGGGATCGTGCACGATGAAGTTGAATGCTGCCACGGAGTTGATTCCCATCACTTGGGCAGCCTTTGCAGAACTCCATCCTTTCTGTCCGCCTGACCAGGCTCGCGGCACGCGCGCCATGTTGGCAGAGCTCGAATCTGACCTTTCGGAAATCACAGGCTTTGCCGGAGTCTCGTTGCAACCCAACTCCGGTGCTCAGGGAGAATTTGCTGGGCTCATGGTCATTCGGGCCTACCACGAGTCCAGGGGAGAATCGCACCGCGATGTGTGCTTGATCCCCAACAGTGCCCATGGCACAAATCCTGCAAGTGCTGTCATGGCAGGCATGAAGGTCGTCGTGGTTGGTTGCGACAAACACGGCAACATCGATGTGTCGGACCTTCGAGAAAAAGCGGAGCAGCACAGTGCCAACCTCGGCGCATTGATGATCACATACCCATCGACACACGGTGTGTTCGAATCTTCTGTCCTTGAAGTGACTCAATTGATCCACGCCCACGGTGGACAGGTGTACATGGATGGCGCCAACATGAACGCACAGGTGGGCCTCACTAGTCCTGGGATGATTGGTGCAGACGTGTGCCATCTGAACCTGCACAAGACCTTTGCCATCCCTCATGGAGGGGGAGGGCCGGGCGTGGGTCCCATTGGCGTGGCCGAGCACCTGGTTCCCTTTTTGCCGGGGCACGACGTGGTTCCCGTGGGCGCAAACACGGCCATCGACGCCATCAGCGCCGCTCCGTTCGGCAGCGCCCTCATTGCCCAAATCCCATATGCCTACATCAAGATGCTTGGACAGTCGGGACTGACGCAGAGCACCAAGGTGGCCATTCTGAATGCCAATTACCTCAAGGCGAGGCTGGAAGGAGCTTACGACGTGTTATACCAGGCGAAAAATGGCACAGTTGCGCATGAAATGATCCTCGATTGTCGCGCATTCAAAGCGGTGGGCATCGAAGTGATGGACATTGCCAAACGTTTGATCGACTATGGATTCCATGCCCCAACCGTGTCTTGGCCAGTGCCCGGCACATTGATGGTGGAGCCGACAGAGAGCGAGAGTCTCGAAGAGCTCGACCGCTTTGCTGAAGCCATGCTGTGCATTCGCGAAGAAATTGCGGCCATCGAGCGCGGTGAAGCGGATCGCGAGGACAACGTGGTGAAAATGGCCCCGCACACCGTCGAAGAAGCAACGTCGAGCGAATGGACACATCCATATTCACGCGAGGCCGCTGTGTATCCTGTGCGCGATCTCCGGACGAACAAATTCTGGAGCTCAGTGGCTCGGGTGGACAACGCGTACGGTGACCGCAACTTGGTCTGTTCTTGTCCTCCGCTCTCGTCCTTTGAGGAAGCCCTAAGCCCGGCATAAGCTTGACAATCCCAGTGTGCAACCATCCATGGCCAGGAGGCGATTTTATGAAGGACGCCTTACATTCGCCGGACCATTACGAGACAATCCAAAACTATTATAACATCATGAAGCAACTCTTCACACTTGCACTTGCGGGTCTTTTGACCCTCTCGATGCATGCCCAGACGCCGTTTGTGGACAAGGCGACCACTGGAAAGATCGTCCAGCACACACAGGCCTTGATGCCCTCTATGGAGAACCGAGAGAGCTTTTGGTACAACGACGTCAGTACATGCAGCGATTGGGATTTTGGCAATGGATCATCGGAGGATGGGCTGCCTTGGCAGGGCATCACCATCGACTTTGAGTGTTCAACCGTTGGCCCTGCTGGGCCCTACAACGCTTGGGCAGGAGGGAACAACGATGGCACCCCAGCACCAGCAATCCAATCGACCACCAACAGCAACGGTTTTTTGTTGATAGACTCGGACGAATGGGGACAGGTAGAGGGATACGATGCTGCATGGGTGGAAAATTCGTGGGTGCAGACAGTGGCTCCCATCGATTGCTCAACCCATGACTATGTGGCCCTCGAATTTGAAACGCGCTACCGTTGCTTTGACAACGGAGCTTCTGACGGCAGCGAAAAATGCTTCATTGAAATCAGCCGCGACGGCTATACATGGCCAAGGTTGACCCAGAATTACGTGACCACCTGGGAGGATGAAGGCATGGTCGATTACGGCACCGAGTCTGCTCCCGATTCTGTGCAATGTCGTTATGTGGTCTTTCCTGATTCGGAATCAGGATACGAAACAGCAAACGCGGCTCTCCTCGACTTTGACATCACAGAAGCCGCGGGTGGACAAAGCCAAGTTTGGATTCGTTTCCGATGGGTTGGAACCTGGGGATACTCGTGGGAAATCGATGACATCAGCATGAAAGACATTGAAGAAAATGACTTGCGTATCGATGGCTATGTGAGTTACACCAATTACCTCCAAACCGGCATCTACGAAAACGGTGCATGGCCACAGAGTCAATTGCTCGATTCATGGACGGCGGGAGCGAAGGTGTTCAACTTCGGATACAGTGAACAGGAAAATGTGGTGTTGGACATCGATGTGAATGGATATCCTTCTTCATCTGCCGCCCTTCCTGCCTTGGCCAATGCATCGGTCGACACGTTGACTGCGGACTATGCGGTTTCCTATTTGGGGACCTACACGGTGAATTACAGCATTTCTTCGGATGAGGTCGACGACCTTCCAAGCGACAACGTCGCCACGCAATCATTCGAAGTCACGGAATACTCGTACGGGCGAGACAACGGGGAGTTGTTCGACCTCTACGGAGGTGCGTTCGAATATGCATGCATGCCTTATTTTGACATCCACAACGATGTGACGATTTATGGAATCGACGTGGCCATCATGGAGGGAGGCGAGGCTGGTTCCTCGCTTGAAGCCTGGTTGATCGATTTGGACGATGCTGGCAACCTTGGTGCGGACGGTTTCTTTGCTCCACCGTACGACATGAATCCAGTGGCAGAGTCTGGTGAGACGTACTTGAATGCTGATGTGGCTTACAGTGGCACAGGAGACATCGTCTGGTACACCTTTGAGTTTGAAGATCCGTATGACGCAACCGCAGGTCAAACCCTTGGAGGTGCCTTTGAATATTTCGGCGGTTCTGAACTGCTCATTGCAGAGTCTTCGGTGACCTTCGAGTCTGCTGGGATTTATGGCCCAGCTGGTGCCGACAATGACTACGCTTGGAGACGAGCTTCTGACATGCCCATGGTTCGCTTGAATCTCGACCCTGACCTTGAGGCAACTGAGCCAGGACAGCCCCCAGTTGGGGTTGCAGAGGTGGCCAGCAATTTGGAAGTGTTCGAGAGCATTCCAAACCCCGCGTCTTCTGAGGCGTTGGTTCGCTTCGTGCTGTCTCAACCTCAAACAGCGACATTGGAGGTTCGCGACATGCAAGGGCGAGTCATGATGACAAAGGAGTATGGCACATTGGTGGCCGGAGAGCACAATGAGCGGTTGGACGTCTCCACTTGGGCAGCTGGAACCTACACCTACACAATGACCATGGGTGATTCGCGGCAAACGCGCAAGCTCGTGGTTGAGTGAATGGCACTTCTTGACAGAAGTGTTCAGATACATTCTTGAACAAAGGGAAGGCCAACGCCTTCCCTTTTTTTGTGCTTTCGAGGCAGAAATGTTGGCTTGTCTGCATTTCCAGAGTAATTTGCCGCCCTCAATTGAACTTTCCAGACATGAAACAATTCTCTCTCCTCGCAGGCTTGCTGTTCTGCTCGACTGCAGTGTTGGCCCAGCGCCCCTCAGAAGAAGTTCCATCCATGACACCTCAACCTGTATCTATGCAGGAAGCGGCCCTTGCGAAGCAGAACGGTGTTCCATCCATGAGCCAGTCTCGTGGTGGGGGCGACGCATTGTTTGTTGAGACGTTTGCCAACGGACTCGCCGGCACAAACGGCAACGGTGCCTGGACGGTGAATGACAACCAGGACGGGACGTTGTGGATCAGTGTGGGTGCAAATGGACAAGGACAGTACCAAGATGGAACTCCGACGGGGTCCTCTCATCCAGGAGGATTTTACAGCACAAACATTGGAGCCTTGGAGTCGACCACAGCCAGCGATGGTTGGATGATTTTCGACAATGATTTTTGGCACGACGGCGCGATCACCGCAAACAACCCAGCCGTGAACACTGAGGGCAGCTTGACCAGCCCCACTTTGGACTTGTCCAACAACGGCTCTGTCATTGTCACTTGGGAGTCGTATTTCCGGTACTGTTGTTTTCCTTATTCCCCTCTTTTCCTGGAGGTGGGTGTGACCGAGGACGACGTGACCACGTGGACGACGTTCGACGCGCACGGGGATTTCATCGAATCCGCCAACGAAGCCTCTGCCAACCCTTTGACGGTCAGTGTGGATGTGAGTTGTGTGGCGGCTTACAAGGAAGCCGTACAGTTGAGATTTGCTTACCGTCAAGCGCCTGAAACAGGCGACGGATACACGCATTACTACTGGGGGATTGACGACGTCGTGGTGAGCTCCAACAACGTGGCGAACGACGTGGAAATCACGCAAGTGACCAATGGCGATGTGTTCGGTGTGTGGGAATACCGGTTGACTCCGTTTGAGCAGGCGATTGGTGCGGGAGATGGCGGTTTGATTGCAGGTGTCATGTACAAAAACGCCGGCACGGACACTCAGTACGGTGTGGATGTGTTGGTGGAGATTTTGGATGCCGACAGCCTGCCCATTTTCAGTACCACCGCAACCATCGACACATTGTGGTCTTACGCGGAAGCGCCCACGTGTCCTGCAAACAGCCAAGACACGCTTTACGTGCAGACCGGCTGGGAACCAACGGCAACGGGTGACTACAGCGTGCGCATTACCATGACCACTGACGATGATGCGACTCCGCTGAACAATGCGTTGGCGAAGGACATTGTCTACACTTCGGATGTGTACGGTCACGACGACGAAGGCATGCTCGACGCAGAACTTGGGCCTAGCGAAAGCGAAGACATTGCCGGCTTCTTTGATCCGACTGGATATGGGTCGTTTTACCACTGCCCCAACCCTGGGTCTGTGGCCTATGGTGTTGCAGTCAAGTTTGGCCCAAACACAGGGTTGAATGTGTCTGGAGACGTGGAGCCCTTTGAATTCACCACTCGATTGTACACCATGGATGGAAGCGCAACCATCACAGACAGCGATTTTGACGAGGCCTACTGGGTGTTCAACACACCTCCCAACCCCACTGGCGACCCCAACGTCGAAACCTACCTTGCGTTCGACGACCCCATTGATTTGGGTACGTGGAGTTCAGCGGTGGGAGGCAACTTCTACTTCGCCGGCGTGATCAGTGAATTTGAATCTGCTGCCGAATTGACGGTGCTGGCGGAACCCAACAGCGATACCGACAACAGCACAGGAATCTACAGTCAAACAGGCGATGGCGAGTTCGTGTGGTTTACAAGCCAAACCAGCACTCCTGCGGTCCGTTTGGTCACAAGTGAGTTTGAAGCGGGATGCACCGATGCCGGCGCGTGCAACTACGACCCAGCGGCTGGCGTGTCCGACGCCTCTTGCCTCTTCATTGGGGAACCCTGCAACGATGGTTTGCTCACGACGTTTGACGATGTTGTGACGGAAGATTGCAACTGCGAGGGCACTGTTGCGGTGAACGAGTTGGAAGCTGAGATTGGATTGAGCATGTTTGAAAGCATGCCCAACCCCGCCACAACGACAGCGTTGATTCAATTTGAATTGCTGCAGTCGAAAGAGTCCTCACTCGAAGTGCGCAGTCTCCAAGGCAAGCTCATTGTTGCTGAAGATTTAGGGGTGTTGCAGCCTGGCGTGCATCGCCACGACGTGGATGTGACGCCCTTCGCTGCTGGCCAGTACACATACTCGCTGGTGTTGGACGGGGTCAAGGTGACGCGCAAGCTCACGGTGAACTGATCTCGACATTTGAGCTCAATGACAAGGCACTGCCCGCGTGGCGGTGCCTTGTTGTTTTCGGGTCTATGTTTGCGGCATGGGATGGAAGGCCATGTTGAGCTTGCCTTTGGCGCGGTGGGCGATGAAGAAGCTTCGTCGTTCAGTGGCCCATCCAATGAAAGCACAACATGCGGTGTTGCAGAGCCTCTTGAGCGCAGCGTCGACCACGGCTTTTGGGCGAGATCATGGGTTGACAGCGGGGATGTCCGTCCTGGAATTTCAGCGTGCGGTTCCGGTTCGCGATTACGAGGGGTTGCGCGGTTACATGGACCGGGCTGTGGAGGGAGAGGAGAATGTCGTTTGGCCAGGAAAGCCCCTTTACTTCTGCAAGACGAGTGGGACGACATCTGGTGCGAAGCACATTCCCTTGACAAAAGACAGCATGCCCAACCACATTGGCAGCGCCCGAAATGCCTTGTTGGGTCACATCGCTGGCACAGGCGAGGCATCGTTTGTGGACGGAAAAATGATCTTTCTTCAGGGCAGCCCCAAACTGGCAAAGACCCCAGGAGGTGTGCCCCTGGGCCGATTGAGCGGCATTGTGGCGCACCATGTGCCTGCATACCTGCAGGCGAACCGCTTGCCCTCCTGGGAAACCAACTGCATTGAAGATTGGGAGACCAAAGTGGATGCGGTTGTTCGAGAGACGTGCACAGAGGATTTGACGCTCGTCAGTGGCATTCCCTCCTGGGTGCAGATGTATTTCGAGCGTCTGCTCGATCACACGGGCAAAGCCACGGTGAACGAAGTCTTTCCCAACCTTTCGTTGTTCGTGCACGGTGGGGTGGCGTTTGGGCCATACGAGGCGCGCTTCAGGCAGTTGCTTGGCTTTGACATAGCCCGAGTCGAATTGTACCCGGCGTCTGAGGGGTTTCTGGCGTATCAAGATGCGCCCGGCGTGGAAGGCATGTTGCTCAATGTGAACGACGGCATCTTTTTTGAGTTCATTCCAGCCGATCGGTATTTTGACGACGAGGCGCCACGGTTGACCGTGGGAGAAGTGGAGTTGGGGGTGCAGTATGCTGTGGTGCTGAGCAGCAACGCAGGCCTGTGGGGTTACGACATTGGAGACACGGTGAAGTTTGTGTCGTTAAATCCTCCTCGCGTGCTGGTGACGGGCCGAATCAAGCATTTCACGTCTGCGTTTGGGGAACACGTGATTGCCGAAGAGGTGGAAGAGGCGGCCCGGGAGGCAGTGTCTGTCCATGGTGGCGTCATGACAGAGTTTCACGTGGCACCCCAAGTGACGCCTGACGAAGGACTTCCATACCACGAGTGGATCGTGGCGTTCGAGTCGAAGCCTGACGATTTGAAGGCGTTCGCCGCGACGTTGGATGCCGCATTGCAATCGAGCAACCCCTACTACAAAGACCTCATTCAAGGAGCTGTTCTTCGACCTGCCGTGGTCACCTCCGTCCCTGTGGACGGGTTCACGGCGGCGATGCGCAAGCGG
>JAYZBB010000002.1:0-41784 GCA_036339415.1 Bacteroidota bacterium
GAGCAATTCCCGGTTGGTGGGCGTAACCCGTTGTTGAGGGTCAAGCTTGTCAGTGGCTTCGACGCAGAGCAGCGTTTCGAGGCTGGCCACAACAGCAATGGTGGCCCCCAAAATCCACACAGCGCTGTCACCAATGGCTGCAAATTCTGGGAAGGTGAGGAGTTCACCCCACGCCGCGGGATCAATGCCGTTTGCAGCATGACCCGTGGGCACGTCGACCAATTGTTTGACCGTCAATGCTCCAGCGCCGCTTTTGGTCAACAGGTGTACCCCCCCGCCGGCGAGCACAGCGACCAGAGAACCTGACAACACATTGGTGAAGCTTTGGGCTTTCATGAACGACGTCTCCCACAACACGAGAATGCCCAAGCAAACTGCCGTGACGGTCATGGCTGTGGGGGCTGCGAATGCCAAATTGTCTCCCAACAGCAGCAGTACGTCAAACACTTTGTCCGCCTTGGTCGTGCCTTCGGCTCCCGCGTAGCCGAGTCCGTGAGGGATTTGTTTGATGAAGATGATGATGCCAATGGCGGCAAGCATGCCTTGGATGACACTGGCCGGGAAGTATTTGCCGATGATGCCGGCTCGGGCAATGCCAAGCACGAGCTGTGCCAGGCCACCAATCACAACCGCCAACAAAAAGGCTTCGAAGCCAACTTCTTGGATGCCGTCGTACACAATGACGGCCAATCCGGCTGCTGGACCAGACACGCCGACATGGCTGCCTGAAATGGGGGCCACAATGATGCCACCGATGATGCCGGCGATCAAACCAGCGATGGGGGCCGCGCCTGAGGCCAAGGCAATGCCGAGACACAAGGGGAGAGCGACCAGAAAAACAACAATGGAGGAGGGCAAATCGCGCCCGAGATGCTGAAACATGAGATGAGGTTTGAGAACGTCAGAAAAACACACTTGGGCCTGGCGCGAGATACTGCGCCATGAAGGCCATCAAAGTCCGTGTTGATCTGGGGGGTCCAGCAATCGGGACGCGTCGAGGCGCTCGTGCAGTTGCACATTCACGAGGTTCGCAATGTGCCATTGTTCAGAACCGAGATTCGAGGCGATCCTCTCTTCAAGGGTGGTCTCTTCCCATTCCATGGAGAGTTCTTCGCCTTCCGCCTCTTGTTCGCTGTGCTCAAAATCCACAACCGCAACGTTGTCATGCTCGTTGAATTGAATGCACGGAACTATGATCGTCACCATCCAAATCGCCAAGATTGCCAAGGCACCCGGTCTTTGTAAAATGCCTGATGTCATTGTTCAGAGTTGCATTTCAGCACAACCTCGAAGCAACTGTTCCTCAAGGGTTGTAAGGGAAGGAGGAGTGATGAAGGTCAATTTTCAAAGCTCCATCGACGAGCTTGTAACCAAAGGTGTACTCAACTTTGGCTTCATTGCCATTCAGGTCAGTGAAGAAGTAATTGCCCATGGCAATGGCGCGGTTGTTCTCGAGAATCATGCCTGTGTTCTCGAAACGAACCTTGGTCCAAGGGTTGATGGCAAAACCACCGTCTTCTTGGCAAGCACGATTGTCACCTGCAATGAAATAGGATTGCGCTTCAGCTTTCGTCGCCCGAAATTGTTCAATGGCACACTTGGTTGGTTTGAAAAGGACTGTGCCCAACTCAAATGCGTACATTTTGTCGAGGAAGTCGCTGGCATACGCTTCACACTCCGACCTTTTGTTGCGCAAAGCACCGATGGCAACGACACCTGAGCCCCATTCGTTTTGTGCAGAGATCACCTGTTCTTTCTGGATCATGAGAAAATTTTAAGAGTTGATTCGAAACGATGAGCCGATTCTTGCTCGGCTCAAAAATAAGTGGTAGTGTGGCTGTTTCATTTTGAAGGTTGTCAACAGATATTAATTCTGCATTGAAGAATTTGAAACTGTATTTTTCCGGGATGAAGAATAAAGTGCTTGAAGCGCTGGAGTCGCATCTCAAGGCAGCCGTAGAGGAGGGGGAAAGCCACCTGGCATCGCTGCAAGAGGCACTCACTTCTGAGGCCAAAAGCACGGCTGGCGACAAACATGAGACGGGACGCGCCATGATTCACCAAGAGATGCGGCAAGTCAACGACACCCTCCAGCGCAGTCAATCTTCCTTGCAGGAACTGATCCGCATGCAGAAATCCTCGGAGCCTCCTGTTCGCGTTGCGTCGGGTGTGCTCGTGGAAACCACAGGTCCTTGGGTGTTGGTGGGATTGCCGTTTGGCAAGCTCAATCTTGATGGTGCGTTGGTTTTGGGGGTCAGCTCAGAAGCTCCCCTTGCGAAGTCTTGGCATGGTGCCAAATCAGGAGACGAGGTGCGCATGGGGCCAAGCACACTCCTCATCAAGGCCCTTCATTGAGTGGATTTCACCAGACTTTGGACCTCAACATCGAATTCCGAATTGGCTTCTGTTTCAGCGCGAAATTTCACTGTGACAGGGCGTCCGGGCTCCAAGGACATGCCGTTGTCGGACCAACGGCCAGGCACGGAAGCAAGGAGCCGGACAAGTGGTGCATATGCTTCAGCACTCACTTCATATCCTTCGGAGGTGTCAATGCATCGCACCTTCGGGTCAGGAAGGTTGGCGTCGATGGGCGCGCACCAAAGGGCTGAGGAGCGTGCTTGCAACGTGCCTGAAGCATCGGTCCATTGCCAACTCAGGTAGGTGTCAAAGGGCCGGGTGCGCCATGGGGCAATGTCCCCCAAAGGCAGGACTTTGGAATGCCTGCCGTTCAACTGAAACGGGAGTTTTACCTGCCGCAAAACCTGACCTGTGAAGTCTTTCAAAGCGACTTCAATCACACCGCTCGCGGGCTCTGGCAAGTCGTTGAAGACCTCGAAGCACAAAGAATCCTCTCGATGCCTGACCCAAAGTGCAGTTCTCGGCGCATTGGCCCTTCGGACGGCATGGTGCGCCAGCTTCCAACGTCCTGCGTGGTCAACGGTCGACCAAGAGACGGCTGGCCACACGTCATTCAACGACCAATAAAGCGATCCATCGTACTTGCCGCTGCTGGTTCGATGGCGCTCTAGGGCTTGCCGAATGCCCTCAGCTTGGGTCCATTGACTTTTGAAAATCCAGTCGTCGAGGTCGCCTTGTTTGGGCGCACCAGTGGTCTTGGACATGAAGTGGTGCATCATGTCCCAGCCATCGAATCCAGGCTCGAGCCAGTCCATGCGGCTGCGCTGACGAAACTGCAAGGATTCGTCGTCCCACGAGGTGATTCCCGCGTCGTGCAACGTGTGCTTGCAGGGCAAACTCTGCAGTCCGTACTCGCTTGCAAAGCGCCCGCCGTGACGGCTGTAGTAGTCAAAATCTTCGAGCCCAAACCAAACGCCCCAGGCGTGTTCGTCGCCGCTGCGGGCGTCGAGGGTGGGTGAAGTAGGGAGGTAATGAAGGTCGGATTCGTCGGCCACAATGTTGGGCAGAACCTCATGAAAGAGTCGGTGGTAGGCGTCTGCGAGTCGCACACTGTCTGGTCCGTGCAGGTCGTACATGTCTTGCCATCCCCAAGACGCCCAAGCACGTTCCACTTCGTTGTTGCCACACCACAATGCCAAAGATGGGTGATGACGCAAACGACGCACTTGCTCAAGTGCTTCTTGGCGCACGTTGACATGGAACTCGGGATCGTCCGGGACCATGGCGCATGCAAACATAAAATCTTGCCAGACCAAGATTCCCGCTGCATCACAAGCCTCGAAGAAGGCATCCGGGGGATACACGCCGCCGCCCCAAACACGCATCATGTTCATGTTGGCGTCCAGAGCTTGGGTCACGACCTTGGTCCAACGGTCAGGATTTTGCGTGTCATGAAAATCTGGAGGAACCACGTTGGCCCCTCGGGCAAAGACGGGATGACCGTTGACCTCAAGTTTGAATGACGTGCCAAAGTCGTCGTCTTGTTCAATCCAATCAAGCGTCCGCATGCCCATGTTGAACTGGAGTTGGAACCCTGTTTTGGAGTGCGTCCAAGTCCAGTGGTACAGAGGTTGGTCGCCCATGCCCACGGGCCACCACAACTCGGGCTTGGCCAAGTGAACTTCTGACCCCACCCAATCCCAAGGCACAGTCCGTCCCTCATGGGTGATGTTGAGGCTCCATCCATCGCGGCGTTTGATGTCAATGCGCGCAAGCTGGCTGTCCGCCTGGACGACAGCGCAAATGGGTGGTTCGGGTGCTGTGGTTGAATGGGCGCTCCAAGGACGCAACAACACGTGTCCAGAAATCCCGGGTCCAGCAAGCCGAGGTCCCCAATCCCAGCCAAACTGATAGCCCGGCTTGCGCGTCATGGGACTGGTTTGTTGACCCACAGGTTTGGCCTCGTTGCTTGCGGGAACCAACATCCCATGCTTGTCCAACAAGGCACTTCCTCGGGTGGCCACCGGGTCGAACGTGATGGAAAGCGTCAAGCTGTCATCGCTGCATGCAAAAGGAGGCGTGGTCCATGAGCGGTGGGCATTGTCAGTCGACAGCACAAGGCTTCCATTGACAGACACGTGCGCGTAGGTGTCGAGCCCTTTGAAGATCAACACGGCGCTGTCCATGCCAGCCAGGGCAGTTGTTGGCACCGTGGTGGAATACGTCCAATGGTCGTCTTCAATCCACTGGACGTCACGCTCGTTCGTGCCGTGATTGGGGTCAGGAGCAAGTCCGGCTTTCGTCAGCGCGGGCAACACATGCCCTGGAATGTCAGCTGAGAGGTGATTGACACGGCCCGAGCGGCATGAAAGGGTCCATTCGAGTTGACCAAGATCAACGGGCGAAGGATGGGATGTTCCACATGAGACAAGGCTCAGAACGAGGAATGCTCCGAACCATCGACTCATGGCCCAATCAAAATGAAAATGGCGTTTGACGAATGATCCGCGTTTCGAACGGATTCAGCACCAAGACCGGGATTTCCGCTTCGTTGGTGATGATTTTTTGCTCGTAGGAGGTACCCAAGATTCCCATCAGGCTCTTTTCGTGAAAATTCATGATGCTGATGAGGTCGGCCTCAATGGAGGCCGCGTAGCGAATCACGTCCTTGACAAAAGCACTGGAATCGTGCTCGCTGATTTTCGTCGTGTATTCAATGCCGCGATCTTCGAAGTAGTCTGAGGCAAACTCCACGTTGCGTCGCAATTGATTCTGCAAAAATTCATCAGAGTCAGCGGGCGAAATGATGTGAACTCGCCCATTGAAATACGTGGCCATTTCAGCGACAATGGCAAGTTTTTGTTTGGTGTCTTGATGAAGGTCAAGTGGCACGACGATGTCGTCATATCCGGTTTCACGAATGGGCCGAGATTGTGAAATGATGAACGGGACCGAACATTCCCGGACAATCTTCAACGCGCGTCCTCCGGTGATGAATTGCATTCCTTTCATGCCATGGGTCCCCATGATGACGAGATTGGCATCCATTTCAACTGACACGTCGTCGATGTCGTCAAAGAGGTGTCCGATGCGAACCGTCATTTTGGTGGGGCCTTGAAAGTTCTTCAAGTGTTCTTCCGCGAAGGCGTCCAATCGGTTGCGGGCTTCTCCAAATTCACTCTTCTTCCCAACGACGGAGAGCAGGTGCAACTCGCTGCTGAACGCTTTGCCCACAGCGATGGCGTGGTTCAAGGCATTGGTCGACACTGGCGTGAAGTCGATGGGGACCAAAATGCGGTGTTGTGACATGGGGCAAAAATAGCGAGAAGTCACGGCCAACCGACACCAATTGGGGCGCCTCGCCATATCTTTCGATGCCTTTGAAATGTGCAAAGAAATCAACCATGAAGAACCATCTTGACGCGGGAATCCGTGCGGCTTGGGCATGCTTGGCCCTCGTGTGTTTGTCGTCCACCTTGCGAGGGCAAGACGAATGTGATGGCTATCGGTATCGGTACACAGGAGCGTTCGCCGCGCACAGCGTGACGTACGACATTGAATATGGTCAAAACCTGGCCTGGACAGGTGTTGAGACTGATTTGGTGGTGGACATCTATGCTCCCGCCGGAGACGTGAATTCGGAGAGACCTTTGGTTGTCCTTGCCCATGGTGGATTCTTTTTGGATGGAAGCAACGATGGTTTCGATGTTGTGTCGTTGAGCGAAGATTTGGCCCAAATGGGTTATGTCGTGGCAGCAATGAGCTATCGACTTGGTGTCAACATCTTCAATGTGACGGAGATTCAAGACGAATTTGTGAAAGCGGTTTGGCGCGGGGTTCACGACAGCCGCGCAGCCGTTCGATTCTTCAGGAAATCTGCGCAAGAGGGAAACCCTTACGGCATCGACCCCAATCGCATTTACCTCGGAGGGGTGAGCGCAGGTGCCTTCATTGCCTTGCATCATGCCTATGTGGACGACAACAGCGAAATCCCAGGGCAGATCGACGTCACGGAAGCAGGATTGGAAGGAGGACTTGAGGGGGCATCAGGCAATCCAGGTTACAGCAGTGAAGTGCAAGGCGTCTTCAACATTGCCGGAGCCTTGCAAACGGTGGATTATTTCAATGAGGGTGAAAACGAACGCTTGTTCAGCATCCACGGAACCGAGGACGGAACGGTGCCCTACGGCGAAGGGATGATTTCATTGATCGGCATCAACATCATTGATGTGGATGGCAGTTCGATCGTCCACGAAGGTGCTGAGGATTTGGGGCTTGAGCATTGCCTGATCACGGTGGAGGGAGCTGGCCACGTACCGCACATCGACGCCCTGAATCCAGAATACTACGACTTGACCATCAGCGCACTTGCGGGCAAACTTGGAGAGTGGGCCTGCGAAGACTACGTGACCATTTGTGGTGGTTATGACCACACCGCCCCCACGCAGATTGAAGAGGTCAACTCCAACAGAACGCCCTCTGTTTATCCCAATCCGGCTTCGGCACACCAAACCATTCGCGTCTCATTCCCTGTTTCGACCCCGTGGAGGTTGACCAATGTCATGGGGCAATCCATAGGGCAGGGGCATGCGCCAGAGGGCAATGTGGTTGAATTGCAGGGGTTGCCCGCAGGCATGTACGTGCTTCAAACGGAGCACGGGCGGCAGCCGTTCGTGGTGGCCCGCTGACGGCTCAAGTCCAGGCGTCGAGGGCTGCTCGGAAGGTGTTGACGTGCGCCTGGACCACGGTGTTGACATTGGGGGAATATCCGCCACCCATGGCGCAAACAACAGGGATGTCATGGGCTGCACACCGCTCAAAGACAAGGCTGTCACGTTCCGCGCATCCCGACATGGTCAACCCCAACTTGCCAAGTTTGTCAGATCGAAGCACATCCACGCCACACTGGTACATGACCAAGTTTGGATGCGGTCCTTCTTTGGGGATCAGAATGTCCAAATGACGCTCCAGGGTTTCCAAGTACGCGTCATCTGAAGTGCCGTCAGGCAAAGCGACGTCGATGTCGCTCGTCTCTTTGTGCATGGGGTAATTCGAGGCGCCATGCATGGAAAACGTTGTGACACGAGGTTCATTCGAGAGCATCACGGCACTGCCGTTGCCCTGGTGTACGTCGCAATCGACAATGACAATGTTGGAGACGTCTCCTGCATCGAGGAGATGAAGCGCAGAGATGGCAAAGTCATTGAGGATGCAAAACCCTTCTGCCCGATTGGCATAAGCGTGGTGAGTGCCTCCTGCGATGTTCATGGCCACCGTTCCAGAGCGAAGGGCCCGTTTGGCGCAATCCAACGTGCCCTGCATGATGACCCGTTCTCGCTCCACCATCGCCGCAGACCATGGGAAGCCGCTGCGACGTTCCTCTTGCCGAGTCCAAAGGCCGTTAAGCGTGCGATGCCAGTAATCGGCGTCATGAGCCCGCAAGATGTCTTCCTCGCCCAGCGTGGATGGTTCGAAGAAGGCCTTCGTGGAGACAATGCCTTCGTGCACGATTTGGTCTTTCAGCAGCGCGTACTTCTTCATGGGAAAGCGATGGCCCTCTGGAACCTCCAAAACGTAACACGGTGCGTAGGCAATGTCCATTCCTGACGTAATCTTGAGGTGTGGCCAAATGTTCGGCCGCGTGCAAATGTCGAGCGCAATGAAGGCTTCTTCCGAAAATCCAGACAACCCCCAAGGTGCCAATCAAGGAGCTCCTCTGAATTTGGTCGAATGGTGGAAAGACACGGTCGCTTTGTTGCGTCCCCACGTCTTGGACCGGTTGCGGATTGTCGATCTCGCGGATCCGGAGCAAACCATGGCAGGAATTGAGCGAGACACCGAATTCCGAGGGTTCAACGTTTGGATTTTGGTCTTCAGCATTGTCATCGCATCCATCGGATTGAATGTCAACTCAACCGCGGTGATCATCGGAGCCATGCTGATTTCTCCGCTGATGGGGCCCATCATGGGGGTCGGTCTAGGAGTGGGGGTGAACGATTTGGGGCTGGTTCGAAGGTCTGTGGGGAATTTGGGTGTGGCCACAAGCATCGCCATTTTGTCCTCGGCGCTTTACTTCTTGATCAGTCCCATCAATGAGGCTGGAAGCGAGTTGTTGTCGCGCACGACCCCGACTTTTCTCGACGTGATGGTGGCTTTTTTTGGCGGGCTGACGGGCATCCTGGCAGGCTCGCGAAAAGAAAAGAGCAACGTCATTCCAGGAGTGGCCATCGCCACGGCGCTCATGCCACCGTTGTGCACAGCAGGCTATGGTTTGGCCCATTTGGATGGCACTTACTTTTTTGGTGCGCTCTACCTGTTTTTGATCAACACCATCCTCATCGCGACGAGCACAACCTTGGTCGTGAGGTACTTGCGGTTTCCGATTGTGCAACCGTTGGATGCAGCCAAGGAGCAGAAGTACAAGCGATACTTCACACTTGGCTTGTTGGCCTTGGTGTTGCCGTCGGCATTCATCTTGTACAACACGGTGAGCCGTTCGGTTCAAAAGGCCAAAATTCAGGCGTTCGTTGCTGAAAATGTGTCGTTCCCTGGCGCAGAGGTCGTCAAGCAAGAGGTCGATTTTGACGAGGGTGATCCGAGGGTGCACTTGGTCCTGCTCGGCGCGACAGTGCCTGCTGACATGATGGCACAGTGGCGGGAGGGACTTGCCAAGCGGGTTCCGAACGCACGCCTTGAGGTGGTTCAAAACGAGGGGCCGTCAGGGTTGGAGGACTTGCAACGCATGGTCAACCTCTATGCGGAGGGCCAAACGGCCTTGTCTTTGCGAGATGCAGAATTGGTCAGGCTTCGAACCACGTTGTCTGACATGGAGGCGCGAGACTTGCCACGTTCCTTGCCCGCGGAGGTGTTGGCCCAAGCTTCGGACGTTGTCGCGGTCGAAGTGGCCAATCACACCACCCTCGATCGCAGTGGCCAAGAACGCGTCCTTCCGTGGATTGACGTGCGTTTTGCCAGCCAAGACAGCTTGGATTCGACCAGAACCGTTGAGCTCGAACAACAGTTGGGAGCGTGGTTGCTCCTTAGGTTGGATGCAGACACTGTGGCCCTTCAGGTCCGACCGGCGGACGAAACCTCTTGATTTGAAAGCCGCTTGAGCACGGCCTTGGCCAGCACATCTGCGGCGCGGGGACAAAAGCGAAACCAGAGTTCGGGTTCGACCATCTCCAATTCTGAGACAAGCCACGTGCCCTGGTCGTCGCACATCAAATCAACCCGGGCGTAGAGCGGCTTCTCCCAACCACGACGTTGGCAATGTTCGATGCATTTGGCCATGATGTCCTGCGCAGACGTCACCATGTCATCAGAAGGCTCCATGGGTTGGACGGTTCCACCGTGGTCGTCTTGAACCCTGAAATCGTCTTTTTTGGCCCTTTTCCAAACCCCATGCGTGACCTCACCATCGATCCAAATCAGAGAGATTTCGCCTGATTCCATCACATCATTCAGAAAGGGCTGGATGAGCATGTCCTGTTTGGCCAGAAGCGTGCGCCAAAGCGTCTCGCTGCCTTCATGCATGGAAGGCTCAGGGGAGATTCGGGTTTTGTCTCCGGTTTGGGTGACCCGATAGGTGTCGTACGCGCCGCCAGCAATGGCAGGTTTCACAACCACGTCGTCCCAATGTCTGCGGGCCATCACTTCGGTCATGGAAAGGGTAGAGCCTTGCAACAGGTAGACGGTGGGCACGACGCCGATGCCTTCGGCCTCGAGATCCTGGAGGTAATGTTTGTCCAGATTCCATTCAAGGATGCTGGGGGCATTCAACAGGGTGGTCTTCGACGCGGTGGCTTCGAGCCAAGCTGAAAATTCGGCCCACCGGTCGAAGTAATCCCAAGTTGTTCGGAAGACCGCGCACGTGACGTCGGACCAAATCACTTTGGGGTCGCACCATGCATGTCTCGAGACGCGCAACCCCTGTCGCTCGAGGGCGTCACAAACCAACGTGTCTTCGAGGATGACGTTTTCGACGTAGCCTTCCACGGGTCCTTTGACAAGATCAGTTCCGACGTATCTCCGGTCGGTCAAGACAACGACATCCATGACTTGATTGGTTTTGTAGGGTGGGGCCCGTGCGTGGTCTGATTTGGAGTCAGGACACTTTGTACAGGACCCGCGTCGTGTCCAACCTCAAGCCGCCAATTGAGGCGCCCGTCCCAAGTTTCTGAGCATGCGAGTGTGGAGTCCCAATGCCTGCCAGTACGTGGTTGACGCGCGATAGGGAATCCCAAATTCTTCGGCAGTCTTCTTCACGATGGGGGCCAAGTCTCTCAGGTGAACGTGGCTCACTTGGGGGAAGAGGTGATGCTCGATTTGATGGTTGAGGCTGCCGCACAGCCACGTCAACACACGGCTGCGGGTTCCAAAGTTGGAGGTCGTGCGCAACTGATGGGTGAGCGGATCCACATCCAACACGGCGCCTTTCACAGCGGGGGTGTAATCGTGGTCTTCAATGACGTGGGCAGGTTGGAAAATCACCGCCAGCAAAAAGCCTGCAACAAGCTGCATCACCACCCAACCGGCGAGGATTTGGAACCAGTGCAATCCGCTCAGCCACATGGGCAGGACAAGCATGTAGGTGAAGTAGGCAGTTTTGGTGAAGGCCAGTGAAGTGGACAACGTTGCGACCGTGTTGCCGGAGGGGCGGATGAGGTCTTTCTTGTGGTAGCGTCGAAGTTGGAGCCAGTCCTTGGCGGTCATCCAAAAGACCGTCATCAAGGAGTAGAATGCCCATGAATACACATGTTGAAAACGATGCCACCAGTATCGTGGTTTCAGTGGGCTGAACCGCATGATGGGATGCATGTCAATGTCTTCATCCAAGCCATCCACATTCGTAAAGGTGTGGTGAAGAACGTTGTGTTGGATCTTCCAAATCACCGCATTTCCTCCAACCAAATCGAGAATCCGTCCAACCCAAAGGTTGACCCATTTTTTGTCACTGTAAGCGTCGTGGTTCGCGTCGTGCATGACATTCATGCCAATCCCAGCCAGCCCGAGCCCCATCACAAGTTCCATCACCCAAAACAACCAGCCGCTGCCCAAGGCGCCCCAGGTGATCAACACCCAAGGGACGAAGTAGAGGGCGATCATCACGCCTGTTTTCAAGTGCAGCCTCCAGTCGCCTTTTCGGCTCAAGTTTCGCTCTTTGAAGTAGGCGTCGACCCTCGCGCGAAGGGTTTTGGTGAAATCCGAAGAATCTCGGCTGTAGCGGATGACAGGAATTTGCATGTTGTAAAGTTAGAACGCCACATCAGGGGCACACCCAACCAGAGCGCAGGATGCCAACAGAGTTCTTCACAAGCTCAACCTCCTCACTTTCAAGTGTTCAGCTTTCCGGTCTCACCCAAATGGAGACTTGGGCTTGGGGATTTTCCGAACCCGCAAGTTTTTGGGCGTGGCCTCCAGGTATTCGTCGTCGTTGATGAACTCCATGAGTTCTTCGAGCGACAGCTTTTTCGCGGGTGCGATTCGAAGTCCTTTGTCGGCACCGGAAGCGCGCATGTTGGTGAGCTTTTTTCCTTTGATGAGGTTGAGCTCCATGTCGATGTCCCGTGCAGATTCGCCCACGACTTGACCGGCATAAATGTCCTCTCCGGGGTCGATGAAGAAGGTGCCTCGGTCTTGCAAGCGATCGATTTCGTAAGCGCGCGCTTGTCCTGTTTCCATGCTCACCAAGGATCCGGAGCTCCGGGTGGCCAAATCTCCAGCATAGGGCTCGTAGCCATCAAAGCGATGGGTCATCACCGCCTCTCCGGCGGTCGCTGTCAACACCTGGTTGCGCAGGCCAATGAGTCCCCTTGACGGGATTCGGAACTCCAAGTGCTGCAAATCTCCTTTGGCCTCCATGACCTGCAACATGCCCTTGCGCATCATCACCAACTCTGTGGCCTTGCCTGCTGTGGCTTCAGGCACGTCAATGACGAGGTGTTCGAAGGGCTCATGTCTTGCGCCGTCGACTTCTTTGAACAGCACCTGTGGTTTTCCAATTTGAAGCTCGTACCCCTCGCGCCGCATCGTCTCAATGAGGACGCTCAGGTGCAAAATTCCACGGCCATAGACGTTCCATTTGTCTTCGCTGTCTGTGGCCTCCACGCGCAAGGCGAGGTTCTTTTGGAGCTCTGCATCCAGACGCTCGCGAATGTGGCGGCTGGTCAAGAAGTCTCCGTCTTTGCCGAGGAAAGGGGAGGTGTTGATGGTGAACAGAAGGCTCATCGTTGGTTCGTCGACTGCGATGCGTTCCATCGCTTCCGGGGCTTCGAGGTCCGCCACAGTGTCTCCGATTTCAAACCCTTCCATGCCCATGATGGCACACAGGTCTCCGCTGCGGACGTGGTCCACTTTCTCTTTGCCAAGGCCTGAAAACACATACAGCTCTTTCGCGCGGACCTTTTTGTTTCCGTCAGCCGTGCAAAGCATGTAGTCTTTGTTCGCGTGCAAATCGCCGCGGTACAAGCGACCGATCGCAATTCGGCCGGTGTACTTGCTGTAGTCGAGCGATGTGATCTGCAGCTGGGGTGTGCCTTCGACGTAGGGGGCTTCCGGCACCTGATCCAAAATGACGTCCAACAGGTACGACACATCCGTGGTCGGCTGCTGCCAATCTTCCGCCATCCAACCGTTTTTGGCCGAGCCATATACGGTGGGGAAATCGAGTTGCTCTTCGGTCGCATCCAAGTTGAACATGAGGTCAAAGACTTGCTCCTGCACAAGGTCAGGGGTGCAATTCTCCTTGTCCACCTTGTTGATGACCACAATGGGTTTCAATCCCAGTTCGATGGCCTTGCTCAACACAAATCGCGTTTGCGGCATGGGCCCCTCAAAAGCATCCACCACGAGGAGCACAGCATCGGCCATTTTCAACACGCGCTCAACCTCGCCCCCAAAGTCCGCGTGACCGGGGGTGTCGATGAGGTTGATTTTGACATCGTTCCACGTGGCGCTGACATTCTTGGCCAAAATGGTGATGCCCCGCTCGCGTTCGAGGTCGTTGTTGTCGAGGATGAGTTCGCCAGTGTCTTTTCGTTCGTCAACGACGTTGCAATGGTGGATGATCTTGTCGACGAGGGTGGTCTTGCCATGGTCGACGTGGGCGATGATGGCCACGTTGCGGATTCCGCTCATGAGGTGGGGGGTTGCGGGCGCAAAGGTCGTTCACCCAAGAACAGTCTTGTCGAAAGCGTGGCACAAATTTTTGAACCAGAGTCTTGGTGATTGCTTAGTCGATGGTCGCGTCGCGCAACAAGGTTTCCAATTCGTCGAGCATGTTCGTGAGATCGTGGCGTTCTGTCAAGGGATTCATGAGGGTGCATCGCAACCAAACCCTGCCGTCAAATTCGGTTTGGACGACATAGCCAGAACCGTTGGCAAGGTGCCGTTGTCGCAAGGCCTTTATGACCGCATTCCATGTCGGCTCGTCGCATGTGTCTGGGCGCTTGGGTCTGAAGCAAACGATGTTGGCCTGAGGAGGCATGGCCAGTTCCCAATCTGCACGTTCCTCAACCAAGGAAGCAAGCTCGCCCCCCAGCGCCCACAACCGGTCGACCAAGTCGGTCCAAATCCCCCAGCCATATTCCGCCTTGATGGCCGCAAGCCTGGTGCTCAGCATGCGTTTGGTGCACTCAAAAGTGCGTTTCCCAGTGTCCCACCAATGGGCTTCATCGGCGTGATCCCAGAGGTATTCTGCGTGTTGTGAGAAGGGGAGGTAGCTGTCCTTTTGGTCTGCATAAAACACGCCCGTGCACAAGGCCGGAAGGCCGCAAGTCTTGTGAAAGTCAAGCACCACAGAATCGGCATGCTCCATCCCGGCCACGAGATGGCGGTGGGTGTCGCTGAATGCCGCAGAAGCGCCGTGGGCACCGTCCACATGAAACCAAAGGCCATGCTTTTGGCAAATCTTCGCGATGTTCTCCAAGGGGTCGTAGGCACCGGCACTTGTGGTGCAGGCACTTCCGACAACGGCAAGGATGTGCTGCCCACGTTGGTGACACGCCGCAATGCTTTCAGCGAGTGCATCCACGCACATTTGGTGAGCCGCATTCGTCTTGACACTGACAATGCCTTCTTTGCCCCAGCCCATGGTCCGCATGGCGCGGTCGATGCAATAGTGCGCCTTTTCAGACACCAGCACGACCAGTGGTTTGGAGAACGCTCGGAGGCCATCCTTCCAAGGGTCGATTCCACTCGAGAGTCCCAGTTTGCGTTGTGCAGCCATCAGGGCGACCAAGTTGCCCAGCGTGCCTCCGTGGCACAGGATGCCCCCGCACGACGTAGGCAATCCAAGCATGTGTCCGATTTCAGACATGAGCACCTCTTCATGCACCGCATTGGTGGGCCCCATTTCAAAGATGGCCTGGCCGTTGTTGAGCACATCGGTGACCATCCCCACAGCAGCGGCAGCGGGCAAGACGCAAGCGACCTGATGCCCCATGCATCGGGGGTCATGCAAGTGATTGGACCTTGTGATGATGCGCTCCATCAAGGCATCCTGTCCTCCTTCCCAAGCGGCTACGCTCTCCCAATAGGCCCGTTCAGATTCCGGATTGTGCGCAGGATATGAAGAAGGAGAGGCGCGGTGCTGTGCACGGTCGAGGTGGCTGGTCAAACTCGTTGAGGCCGCAAGCGCTCTGGCTGAGAAATGACTTGGCGCAAAGGCCTTTTCAAGGGAGGAGGCGAGAGGGGCAAGCTTGGCCATGCGCGAAAAGTACTGCGCCGCAACTGCTGTGGAGGCAACTGCGGCGCAAGATTTGAGAATTCTCCTCTCCCCAAACCAAGGCGTGTGCCAAAAAGCTTACGGGCAATCCCGAGGAGACAACATCTCATTCCATTTCAGGGTTAGCCGTAGGTACACCGCTATCTTCGCAGCCATGATCGACCTTCAAGACATCACCAAATCCTTCACCACGGGGCAACAAAGCCTTCAGGTGCTCAAGGGGGTGGACATGGCGGTCGATGCGGGCGAGATGGTGGCCATCATGGGGTCCTCCGGTTCAGGGAAGTCGACTTTGTTGAACATTCTGGGTTTGTTGGATGCCTGCGACGGAGGCAGGTATTTGCTGGCGGGCAAAGACATGTCAGGATTGAGCGAGCGCCGGGCTGCGGAATTGCGTCGCGAGATGTTGGGGTTCGTGTTTCAGAGCTTCAACCTGATCAACTTCAAATCCGCGGCTGAGAACGTGGCATTGCCGCTCTATTACCAAAAGGTGCCACGCAAGGAGCGGATGGTTCGGGCGCATGCGTTGCTTGAACGCGTGGGGCTGCTTGATTGGGCGGGCCATTTGCCCTCCCAATTGAGCGGTGGCCAAAAACAGCGCGTGGCCATTGCCCGAGCCTTGGCCGCGCAGCCTCGGGTCATCCTCGCGGATGAACCCACCGGTGCGCTGGACAGCGGCACGTCCGTCGAGGTCATGGGGCTGCTCAAAGAGCTCAACCAAGAAGGCATGACCATGGTGGTGGTCACACATGAAACAGACATCGCCGCAGCTTGTGGACGGACCATACGTCTTCGAGACGGTTTGGTGGAAACGGCTTCTCAGGTTTGACAGGGACGCTTGGCTTGAAGTGGCGCACAACGTGCTTGCCCATCCGCTCAGGACGACCTTGACGGGACTCAGTGTTGCCCTTGGCATTTTCATTTTGGTGGTGATGCAGGGGTTGGGTTACGGTTTGCAGCACGGCGTGGAAAGCCAGTTCGCAGACGATGCTGTGAACAGCATTTGGGTCAAGGGAGGACGCACACAAATGCCCTACCGTGGAAACAAAAGCAATCGGCCAGTTCACCTCGAGAATCGGGATCTCCCTGGATTGATGGGGCAAGCCGACACTGTGCCGGCCTATTCTCGTCGAATCCGAATGTGGGGTGCTGAAATGGTTTGGGAAAACCCGCACGGTGAGAACAAAACAGGGTCTTTTGGGGTGCGAGGGGTGGACCCGGCGCACATTGAGCTTGAGCGATCTCTTTTGCTGTCGGGACGATACATCAACGAACGAGATGTGCTCGATGCCAGAAAGGTTGCGGTGATTGGTCCCAACGTCGTGGAGGATTTGTTTGGCAAGGGAGATCCGCTAGGGGCATTCATTCGAATCAACGCGGTGACGTTCCAGGTCATCGGCACCTTTGAGGATCCAGGTTCTCGGTGGGAGAACCGCGTGGCCTACATTCCTTTTTCGACAGCCCAACAACTCTATCGCACGGATGGCAAGATTGACCAAATCTTGTTCAGCACCGGGGACATGCCGACCGAAGCGACAGTGTCACAGAGTGACCGGATGCTGGCGTGGTTGAAGGATGTGAAAACGGTTCATCCAGAAGATGCACGTGGCGTTCAGGTGGACAACAACAACGAAGAGCATGCGATGTATGTCTCCATCTTTGATGGCATTCGGTTGTTCATATGGGGCATCGGATTGATGACCTTGTTGGCGGGAGCTGTGGGCGTCGCCAACATTTTGGCCATTGGTGTGAAAGAACGCACCAAGGAGATTGGTGTGCGAAAGGCGCTGGGCGCCACCAACGCGAGCATCGTGAATTTGGTGGTGATGGAGTCCACGGTGCTCATGTTGGTGAGCGGCAGCCTTTGATTGATGGTGGCGGTGGGGTTGCTCGAAACTGTGGCTCCCATGGCGAATCACGAGTACTTTCAGAACCCTCGGGTCGACCACAGGATCGCCTTGTTCGCGTTGGTGGTCTTGGTGATGGTTGGATTGGCAAGTGGACTGGGACCTGCGCTCCGTGCAGTGGCCATCCGACCTGTCGAAGCATTGCGGGACGAATGAGGTGGCTGGAGAGAGACCCATGGTTGGAGCTGGCGCAAGTGTTTTTGCGCAATCCTTTCCGGACGTTCCTGAGTTCGTTGGGCGTGGGTTGGGGCCTCTTCATGATCCTCATCACGGTTGGCGCATCCAACGGTTTGGAGGAAGGCGTGAAGCAAGACATGGGGAACCGGGTCAAAAACAGCGCCTTCATGTGGGGACGCTCGACCACCATTCCTTACAAGGGCTATCCGCGAGGGAGGTCTATCGAGTTGAACGCCGCTGACATCGAGTACCTCGAAGAAAATGCCACCACCTTGTTGGCGGTGGCTCCGAGAAACCAGTTGGGGGGATGGCGAGGTGGCGACAACGTCACCCACGGGGTGAAAACCGCTGCGTGTGGCGTGTACGGGGATGTGCCCGTGTACAAGGACATCGACCCCATCGTCATCATGAAGGGCCGGTACATCAACCAACGCGACCTCGATGACCGGAGAAAGGTGGCTGTGATCGGAAGACGCGTTCGCCAGTTGTTGTTCGAGAAGAATGAAAAGGTGGTGGGCAGCCACATCCAAGTGCAAGGCGTCACGTTCACTGTGGTCGGGGTTTATCGCAGCCAACAGACAGGAGAGGACGCCGAGGAAGCAGAGAATGCGATTTTCACTCCTTACACCACGTTCAATCATGCCTTCAACATGGGGGATCGGGTCGGTTGGATGAGCTTGCTCATCAAGGAAGAGGTTCCAGGTGACACGGCCATGGCCGAGGTGATGCGCTTGTTGAAAGCCCAAAAGAGCGTGCACCCAGATGACCGACGGGCATTTGGGCATTGGAGCATGGCCGAATCGCATGAAGAAATGACCATGGTGTTTGGGGCATTTCGGTGGGTGTCTTTCGTTTTTGGGGGGCTGGCGTTGTTTGCAGGAGTCATTGGCATCATGAACATCATGCTCATCACCATCAAGGAGCGCACCAAAGAACTCGGGGTGAGGCGGGCATTGGGTGCGACTCCGGCAAACATTGTCACCCAAATCATGGTGGAGACCCTCACATTGACGGTCCTTGCCGGCCTTGTGGGAGGAACATTGGGTGTGTTTGTGTTGGACGCCCTCGATGCCTACCTCATCAATGCGGAAGACAACGGCATTTTCAGACATCCGCACGTCACGCTCGATGTGTTGATCACAGCCTTGGGTACCATGACCGTTTTGGGCGCTTTTGCTGGAATTTTGCCAGCGTTGCGCGCTTTGAGAATTCAACCTGTAGAAGCCCTGAGAACATAACTTGAAACAGAACACGATCCGATGAAAAATGGAAAGCTCATTGCCCTGATTGTGGGCGTGTTGTTGGTGCTGGCGGGCACCTTGTATACCGTCAAGCACCTGCAAGACCAGGAAAAGCAAGCCGAGGCCACCTACGGCACGGAACAGCCACGAATTGCCGACATCGTGCTCAAAACCCTTGCGTCAGGGAGCGTACAGCCACGCCAGGAGATTTTGGTCAAGCCCCAAGTGTCCGGCATTGTGCGCGCCGTCCTCGTCGAGGCTGGGGACGTGGTGGAAGCTGGCGATGTGCTTGCCGAAGTCATGATCGTGCCCGATGTGGCGGCGCTGAGCAATGCAGAATCCCGCATGGCCAGAGCTCAGATCGCACTGGACGACGCAGAGACGAACCATTCAAGAAACGCGGACCTTCTTGACCGTGGGGTGTTGGCTCCGGCAGAGGCACAACGTACCGAATTGGCGTTGAAGCAAGCGCGTGAAGAGTTGTACGCTGCAGAAGACAACTTGCGCATCGTGCGCGAGGGCGTCACGGCAAGAGGGGGAGGCAGTGCGTCGAACACCTTGGTGAAGTCAACGGTGTCGGGCATGGTCCTGGAGGTGCCCGTCAAAAAAGGCAACAGCGTCATCGAAGCGAACAATTTCAACGAGGGCACCACCATTGCCTCCGTGGCGGACATGGCGGACCTTCAATTTGTGGGGAAAATTGACGAAAGTGAGGTGGAGAAACTTCACGAGGGGATGCCCATTCGATTGACCATTGGTGCCATTGAAGGAAGCCAAATCCCCGCCACGCTTGAGCACATTGCACCCAAGGGCATTGCCGAGGGAGGGGCCATTCAATTTGAAATCAAAGCGGCGGTTTTGCTGGAAGAGGGACAATTTTTGCGCGCAGGGTATTCAGCCACGGCCGACGTCGTACTCGACGAACGGAAGGACGTGCTGGCTGTCAACGAACGCCTCATTCAGTACAAAGGCAGAAGGCCTTTTGTCGATGTGTTGGTCGGCGAAGATGTGTACGAGCAGAGGTTTGTGAAGGTTGGACTCAGCGATGGGATGATGACCGAGATCTTGGAAGGGGTGAGTGTGGACGACGCCATCAAGGTTTGGAACCAGCCTCGTTACGAGTGAGCTTTCCTGAGGCAAGACTGAGAACGGGTTTGCCTGCCATTTAGGCCAAACGGCCAAAACCGCTCCACTTTCTCGGTTCTTGAGCAAGCAGCTTGCTGCACTCGGGCGAGCACCTAAGTTTGTTTAAGAGCGGTCCCCTTGCGGCTTGGGCCCTTTGAATTTGGGCCTCTTCTTCCAACGTCGATTCCCCCCAGAACGTGCTTGCGCAGACCCACCATCTTGGGAACGCGATTCTCCGGAGTCCTTTCGGCGCGGTTGGGTCGAGTGTGAGCTTTGTTGGCGGCGCTGGGAGTTGCTGGTTTGATTGCCACGTCGGCGTTGGTTGCCGCGTCCCTTGGGACGACGCTGGTTGTTCGCTTCCGCCTTGTTGTCACCTTCTTTGGGGACTTTGTGCGTTTTGGAATCGGCTTTGATTGGGGGTAGGTCCAAATGCCACTGGTGATCGGTTTCCAAAGGGATGTCTCTCTTGATGAGCCGCACAATGTCGCGCATGTGGTTGCGCTCATCGCCTTCATTCACCATGGAGATGGCCACGCCTTCGCGACCAGCCCTTCCTGTGCGACCGATTCGGTGCACGTAGGTCTCGCTGATGTTGGGGATCTCGAAATTGATGACGTGACTGACGCCCTCCACATCAATGCCTCGGGCTGCGATGTCTGTCGCCACAAGCACACGGATGTTGCCTTTGCGAAATGCATTCATCGCTTTCTCACGCTGGGGTTGGCTCTTGTTCCCGTGTATGGCCTCGCCTCGAATGTTGTTCTTCTTCAAGTATCGGACCACTTTGTCGGCACCGTATTTCGTGCGGGTGAACACCAACGCGGTTTCTACTTCGGGACGGTTGAGGATTTCCACGAGCAAGTCTCGTTTGGCTCCTTGGCTGACAAACACCATGCGTTGATCGACCGTCTCTGCTGCGCTGCTTACCCGAGCCACTTCGACGCGAATGGGGTCGGACAAAATGGTCTTGGACAGTTTGACAATGCTGTCGGGCATCGTGGCACTGAAAAACAGGCTTTGCCGCTTTTCAGGGAGCATGGCAATGACCCTTCGGATGTCGTGGATGAACCCCATGTCAAGCATTGTGTCAGCCTCGTCAAGGACCAAAAACTCAATCCATTCCAAAGACAGCAGGCCTTGGTTGCACAGGTCCAGCAAGCGGCCGGGCGTGGCCACGAGCACATCTGCACCTTTGCGAATCTGTGCCACTTGTTTGTGTTGGCTGACGCCACCAAAAATGAGCGCTGTCCGGACTTTGACATTCTTGGCGTAGGCTTTGATATTGTCGTCGATTTGTGCTGCGAGTTCTCTCGTTGGAGTGAGCACCAGGACGCGTGGCACGGCACGGCCATGCATCATGTTGTGGGCGAGGTGATGGACCAATGGCAAAGAAAATGCCGCCGTCTTGCCCGTGCCTGTTTGCGCGATTCCCATGACATCACGTCCGTTGAGGACGTGTGGAATGGCTTGTTCTTGAATGGGGGTCGGTTGCTCGTAACCGAGCGGAATGAGGGCATCGAGCACCCTGGGGTGCAGGCCCATGTCAGAAAATTTCATTGAAAATGGGTTGGCCACGAGTCAAACGTTGTGGCATACGCACCGTGTCTGTCAAGCCTTCGTTCTGCCTCGTGCAAACTTCAAAGGGGGCGTGCCGACTTCGGTGAAACACGCACGCAGTTTCCAAGAACTGCGTGATGCAAAGATAGGGATTACGATTTGACGGTGAAGACTCGGCTCAAATTGAACCCGAAGTATAAGTCTCCCGTCACCCAGCTGCCAGCAGGTTCGGCGAGGAAAGAGCGCTCAAACATGCCTCGTGCATTGGTGACATGAAGTTGGAACACGTGACCGCCGGTTTCGATGTCCACCCCGAGCGAAAGGCTCGGTGAAAAGGCGTCGCCAAATGTTGGGGTCAAGAAGTGGTGATACTCTCCATTGAGACTGAGACGAGGCCTGAGTTTGTAGCGACCTCCGATGCCCATCAAGAACAGATCATGAGCATCGCCACTCTCCTCCACAAAATTTCTGTGGACAAACGATGGCACCAGCGCCAAACTCAGCTTGTTGTTCATTTTGCGAGCCATCACAGCCTGGTGCACATAGCTCAAACGACGTGAAAAGGGGTAGGGCTGAGCATCTGCACTGACCTGAAGTCCGTTGGCCATGGCGACACTGTACCATGTCACGCTGATTGGAAACGCCTTGGGGCCTGTGCTTTGTCGCAGCAATCGGACCTTCACATTCGCTTCAAACGTCTTTTGATAAGTGTTTCTAGCTACACCCAAAGCAAGTCTGTCTGTGATGCCATAGTCGAGGGCCATCCTCATTTGGGCATTGTCCAATCCCCATAGCTCGTAAATCCCGGAATTCAGCGTACCAAACCTGTGTGCGATGACAAAATGGAGCACTCCCTCAGCTGGCGTTTCGTTGCTCTGCACATTGATAATTCGCGTGTCTTTGAAGGTGGCCGTCACTGGCAATGTGGGTTCTTGGACACCCTCATTCAAGGCGTCCAAAAGATGTTGCGCAACATGCGGCTGCATCGCCGCAAGCGACAACATGAATGCACAAAAGAGCCGCATTGTGGTCATCATCTTGGATTCATGATGGCATGAACGTCAACATCAATGACAGGGGAGATGTTGTCTCTGACCACGGCAGGAACTTGAATGTTGTGCGTCTTCAAGGAGACTTCAAAACGGGCGGACAGGGCCCAAGCTTCTCCGGTCCAATGCAGTTCACCGAGAATGTCCACAGGTTGCTCAACTCCGTGGAGGTCAAAGTTTCCTTTTGCAGTCACCATGTGCGATTTGCCGTCGGACTCAACCATGCTCCAGTTTTGGATTTGGCCCTGGAAAGTGGCCTTGGGATGTTTCTCAGATTCCACATAGCTTTCGTTGAAGTGCTCCTCCATCAAGGCTTTTTCAAAGTGAAATCCGCGCATTTGAACTTGAAAGGCAAATTCACCTGTACTGGCATCCAACAAGCCGCTCATTTGGTGGTTGTCGGCTTCGATGTCCTCAATCGGCGTTGAGGAAAAGAAGTGAACGTGGCCATCGCGGGTCATGAATTGCTGACCCCGTGCGTCCGGCACGAGGCCAAACAACAACGCAGCGCGGAGGAAGAAGCCAAGTTGGTTCATGCCGTCATTCAATTGTTGGGAGCTCCATCAGCAACCCAAGATTCGAAGAGCACAATGTCACACTCGGGCAGAGGGGTGCCATTCAAGGGCATCATTTTGATGTTGTCAGCTGGCAGGCGCAGTCGTTCGATCAAGCTCCCTTCTAAGGAACTTTCGGCCGCGCCCTCGTGTGCGGTGAGGTTCAAACCTCCACTGGGAGAGCCGCCAGCATGACATCCGTTGCAATGCACGTCCAAGAGCGGCAAGATGTCTCCGGCAAACGAAACAGGTGTCTGAATGTCACAGATGCCTTGGGGTTCATTGACGTCATAGGTGCATCCTGCCGTGCACCCAACGGCAAGGAAGGCGAGTGTCCAGAACAGCGTGCGTGTGGAGAGGAACATTTGTGTCGTATCTTAAAGAGTGCAGAGGCAAGGAAACAAGAATCCAGGACACTTCCAAGAACAAGGAACGTGCAGAAAAGGTTCTTTTCAAGGCAACGCAAACGTTGTCGCTTCGTCGAATGTACAAGGACCATGAACGATCCAAAGGGGAAATACCACGCATTCTTGCAACAATTGCAAGAAGAACTGATGACCGCTGCGACCCAGCATTCTGTGGCGTGGCGCTTTGGGAATTGGACCGCGCGCCAGCGACTGTTGCGCGTGCACGAGCGCTTGTTGCGCGACGTGCGGAAGAACTTGCAGCGACTCAACCAGCGTGTGATGAAAGAAGCTCCCGAATTCAGACGTGCTTTTGGGGCCGAATTCCAGCGCTGGGCGTTGGGCCTTCCGGGGCCAGCGAGGGAGCAGCTGGAGTTGTTGAAAGAATACACCGAGGTGTTCGCTCAGCCCAAGCGCGGCTGAACGCATTTGTTGAACTGTTGAATTGACGTAAACCTGTTGTGATGACTCACCCCATTTTCTGTACCCTCCGGTTGACTGCCTGTCTGGCAGGATGCATGCTTTCATTGTTTGCCTTCGCTCAGGATTCGTTCTGGTCCGAGGACAAATCAAATCGTTCAACATCACCGGCCATTGACGTCGTGCAATTCAGCACTTACAACTTGGATGTAAAGGGAATGCAGCAACGGTTGGCAATGGCCCCAAAAGGCAGGGCCAATGAGGCGAGGACCTCGACCCTCACGTTGTCTCTGCCAATGCCTGATGGCACGTTGGAAACATTCACCGTTGTGAACAGCCCCGTCATGGCCCCAGAGCTCGCCAGCAAGTTCCCTGAAATCCAAGTGTTTGCAGGGCAGGGCGTAGAGCATCCAGAGATGTCGGTTCGATTCGATTTGACTCCGCAAGGTTTCCACGCCATGATTTTGGGGGAGGGTGAAACCGTGTACATTGATCCGTATCGCCCCAACGAGCGCGAAACGGTGATTGTGTACACCCGTTCAGATTTCTATGCGACGACCTCAAAAAAGATGAAGGGTTGCATGGCTCTTGACGCTCCGGGCCAGAAGCCCCAATCCGTGACCAAGGACATTCAGGGTGGAAAGAAAGTCAACATGATGGGGGGGGCAATGGCATCGAGAAGCTTGTCGGACAACGGTGCCAACCTTCGAACGTACCGTCTGGCACTTGCGTGCACTGGGGAATACGCCCAATTTCATGGAGGGACGGTCTCCAGTGTCCTCGCCGCAATGAACACGTCCATGGCTCGGGTCAATGGTCTGTTCGAACGAGACGTTTGCCTGACCATGGATTTGGTTCCCAACAACGACCAGCTGATTTTCTTCAATGGCAACACAGATCCCTTCACCAACAACAGTGGTGGAACCATGCTCTCTGAGAACATCAACACGTGCAACAGCATCATTGGTTCTGCCAACTACGACATTGGTCACGTGTTTTCTACGGGCGGTGGCGGAGTGGCGTATCTGGGCTCGCCTTGTGGAGGGAGCAAGGCTGGCGGGGTCACCGGGGGTGGCTCTCCTGTGAACGATCCATTTGATGTGGACTACGTGGCACATGAGATGGGTCATCAATACGGTGGAAATCACACCCAAAACAACAGCTGCAACCGTGCTTCCTCTGCGGCGTATGAGCCGGGTTCAGCGACCACCATCATGGGGTATGCGGGCATCTGTGCGCCCAATCTCCAAAGCAATTCTGACGACCATTTTCACAACCACAGCATCAATGAGATGGTGGCTTTCACGGTCAATGGCAATGGAAACACGTGCGCTTCCATCTCTGCAACTGGCAATGGCGTTCCCACCGTGAGTGCAGGTGCAGATGGGTTGACAATTCCGATTTCCACACCGTTCGAATTGACGGCGACCGGATCCGATCCTGATGGGGATGCAGTGACCTACAATTGGGAGCAATACGATCTGGGACCATCCACGGCTTCCGGTGACAACAGCCTCACCAATCCATCTGGAAACCAACCCATTTTCCGATCCTTTTCGTCGACCACATCTCCGACGAGGACCTTTCCCCGTGTTCAGGATTTGGTCAACAACTCCACAACGATTGGCGAACATCTTCCAACCTACAGCCGAGGACTTCAGTTCAAATGCACCATCCGTGACAATCGTGCGGGAGGGGGAGGTTTTTCAGATGACTTGAAAACCATGAGTGTGACTTCCAATGCGGGCCCCTTCTTGGTGCAAGCCCCAAATGGGGGTGGGACGGTGCAGGGCAACACCCAACTTGCGGTCAACTGGGATGTGGCAGGGACCGACGGCAATGGCGTCAACTGCAGTTCAGTGGACATCTATTTGAGCACAGATGGGGGATACACCTTTCCCAACTTGTTGGTGGCAGGGACGCCCAACGATGGGAGTGCGAGCGTGCTTGTACCCAATTTGCCGACATCACAAGCACGCATCAAAGTAAAGGCGAGCAACAATGTCTTTTTCGACATCAGCAATGCAAATTTTGGGATCACACCTGGGGTCGACATTGACGACGATTTGGCCATTTTGTCTTTGCAGGGTTTGAACCCGGGTCCTTGTGAAAGCGTGCTTGATCCAATGGTGACTGTGCTGAATGTCGGTTTGCAAACGGTCAATGAATTCACGGTGACTTTGGAGATTGATGGAGGTTTGCCCCTGGTTCAGACATGGACTGGCACCTTGGCCAGTGGTGAAAGTGTGGACGTTGCGTTTTGTGGTTCAGGAGCGTGTGTGGCCCTCACAGAAGGCAACCATGTTGCCGTTTCAACCTTGGAGTTGACGGGCGCAACAGATGAGAACCTTTCGAACAACGAAATCACGACCACGTTTGAGACGACGAATGCAGGTGATGTCACCATGGCGGTGTTCACCGACAACTATCCGTCGGAAACCACTTGGGTCCTCGCGGACGCTGATGGAAATTCCGTTTGGAGTGGAGGCCCCTATGCCGATTCTGGGACCTTGTACTCTGAAACCATGGAGTTGGCTTGCGGTTGTTACACACTCACTGTCCAAGATGAGTATGGCGATGGCATTTGTTGCGCCTACGGCCAGGGCTCTTTTCAGTTGACATCAGATGGCAACGTGCTGGCGTCGGGTGGAGAATTCGGAACGTCCGTGAGTCTTGATTTCTGCTTGGAAGCTCCTGAGATTTCAGGTTGCACAGACCCTGCGGCGCTCAACTACAACCCGCTCGCCACAGTGGACGATGGATCTTGCACAGAAGGCACCCCAGGCTGCACCGATGCGTTGGCGTGCAATTTCAATGCCATGGCCAACGTCGACGATGGTTCATGCTCGTTCCCGGAACAGTACTACAACTGTGAAGGGGAGTGCAACCTCGACAGCGATGGAGACGGAGTATGCGAAGAATTGGAGGTCGAAGGATGTCAGGACGAAACTGCATGCAATTTTGACGGTTTGGCCACAGATCCCGGGGCGTGCTTTTACCCAGATCCAGGATTCAATTGCGATGGAACGTCGCTGTGCACGGAAGACTTGAATGACAACAATGCAGTTGAGGTTGGCGACGTTCTTCTTGTCCTGGCGGATTTCGAATGCACAGTGAATTGCGCCGCTGACATCACTGGCGATGGTTTTGTGACCGTGGATGATGTTCTTGTATTGCTCTCTGCATTTGGCTCGGAATGTCAGTAACTTCTGCCCATGGGAGGATTCAAAACGAGGGAGTGGAGCAGCACGCTGCAAGTGTGGTCTCCATCAGACTTGAGTGGGGATGACCGTGAACTTCTCCACATGGCCCATGAAGCTGCAGCCAACGCATATGCTCCGTACAGCCAATTTCAGGTGGGTGGTGCGGTGAGGCTTGTGGACGGTACTGTGGTCGTAGGCAGCAACCAAGAAAACATGGCGTACCCCTCTGGGATGTGCGGCGAACGAGTGGCTGTGTTTGCCGCCGGGGCTCAACACCCTGGCGCAGTGATGACGGCTGTGGCAATCGTGTCTCCATCCCCCAAGGCCCTTGCCGATGCGTTCATGCCCTGTGGAGCTTGCCGTCAAGTCTTGGTCGAGGCGGAACGACGTCAAGGCCTGGCGATGCGTGTGATTCTTCAGGTGCGCGACGAGGACGTGATGATTTCAGAGAGCGCCCTGAATCTCATGCCTTTCGCATTTGAAGCCAAGGGATTGGGAGCGTCTGGTGCATCCGCACAAAGCAGCGACTGATTCACATCATGGCTTTGGCGGCGGAGTGTATCCGTCAGCGTGTACGCCCGTCACTGCGCGTCCGGAGGGATCCACCACGTTTTGAAGTCGAATGTCCCACTCCAAGGCTTTTTCAGTGCTGCACGCCACCGATTTGCCCCCGGGGACGGTGGATGCTGCGGATGCAGAAGGGAAGTGTGATTCGAACATGTCACGATACCAGTAGCCCTCTTTGGTGCTGGGTGGATTGATGGGGAACCGTGAAGCAGCTTGGGCCAAATCTTTGTCCGACACCCGCGATTCCGCTTGGGCTTTGAGAGTGTCAATCCACAAGTAGCCAACACCGTCGGAAAATTGTTCCTTTTGGCGCCGCAAGATGTGTTCGGGGAGCAAGCCCTCGAATGCTTTTCGAATGGGTTCTTTCTCGAGTTTGCCGTCCCCTGCCATTTTGGCTTTGGGATCCAGGCGCATGGCGTAGTCAATGAACGACGTGTCAAGGAAGGGGACACGCGCCTCAATTCCCCAAGCCATCATGCTTTTGTTGGCTCGCGCACAATCGTATTTGTGCAAGTCGAGCACTTTTCGGACCGTTTCTTCGTGAAACTCCTTGGCGTCCGGAGCCAAGTGAAAATAGAGGTATCCGCCAAACAGTTCGTCGGCACCTTCACCGCTGAGCACCATTTTGATGCCCATGGTTCGGATGCGCCGGGCCATCAAATACATGGGAGTGGAAGCTCGAATGGTGGTCACATCGTAGGTTTCGATGTGTTTGATCACGTCACTCAATGCATCGATGCCTTCTTGGATTGTGTAGGTCAAACCGTGGTGCGTGGTGCCAATGAATTCCGCGACTTCAGCCGCTGCGGCGAGGTCGGGACTGCCCTCAAGCCCAATGGCAAAACTGTGCACATTGGGCCACCATGCCTTGGACGCATTGTCGTCGTCCACCCTTTGTTGGGCATGTCGCATCGCCAATGCTGCCACAACAGAAGAATCGAGCCCACCTGAAATCAAGAGCCCGTAAGGAACGTCACCCATGAGGTGTGATTGCACTGCACGGTCGAGGTTGTCGTGGAGCTCTTTTGGACGTTATGGCGATTGAGGCAAGGTTTCCCAATCCATCCAGTCTCGTTTGTATCGATTCACCGGAGCCGAATCCGAATCCGACATGGTGTGACCTGGAGGAAACGGTTGTACCTCTACACAGACTTCTTCAATGGCTTTCATCTCCGATGCAATCCACGTGTGGCCATCTTCATCACGGCCGTAATACAAGGGAATGATGCCTATGGGGTCTCGTCCCACAAGCCATTTTCCCGTCTCGGGTTCGTGCAACACAAACGCGTACATGCCTTCAAGGTGATCCACCAAATTGGCGCCGTGCATGGCATACAGTGGCAGCATCACTTCGCAATCGGACGCAGTCGTGAACTTGCAAGGTTGGAGAACCTCTTTTTTCAGTTCTCGGTGGTTGTAGATTTCACCATTGACCGCCAAAAGGTGGCCATTGACCGGGTCGCGAAGGGGTTGTGACCCGCTTGCGACATCCACAATGGCGAGACGCTCGTGGGCGAGCACGGCGTGGTTTGTTTGGACCACGCCAGACCAATCGGGTCCCCGGTGATGTTGACGAGAAGAGGCCCTGAGGACTGCGTCACGATGGGCGTCGGTGCTGTTGGTGAGACCGAGCAGTGCAGTGATTGAGCACATGAACCAGTTGAAATTGAAAGGAGTGCGGAGCCATTTCTGCCGCGGCAAATGGAAGATACGAATTCCGCGTTAGCTTGCCACCATGTTGATGAGCATTGTGGGCATGGGTGTGCTTTTGGGCATGGCCTATGCATTTTCAAGAAACCGTCAGGCCATTTCGTGGCGAACCGTCATCGGTGCCTTCACCATCCAGTTTGGTCTCGGTGCCTTCGTTCTCAAGGTCTCCTGGGGTCAAACCCTGTTGGCCTCCATGACAGAAGGGGTGAACCAGTTGCTGTCATACGGAGATGCAGGCATTGGGTTTTTGTTTGGAGGTCTTGTGGCGGAAGGCATCGGCTTTGCGTTTGCGCTGAAGGTGTTGCCCATCATCATCTTTTTTGCTTCTCTGATTGCCGTGCTTTATCACATCGGCATCATGAAATGGATCATCCGAATCATTGGTGGTGCGCTGCAAAAGTTGCTTGGAACTTCAAGAGCTGAATCCATGAGCGCCACAGCGAACATTTTTGTGGGCCAAACTGAAGCTCCGCTCGTGGTCAAACCGTTCATTGCAACAATGACTCAATCGGAGTTGTTTGCAGTGATGGTCGGGGGATTGGCGTCCGTGGCGGGATCCGCACTGGCTGGTTACGCATTGATTGGGGTTCCTGTTGAGTACCTGATTGCGGCATGTTTCATGTCTGCCCCTGGAGGGTTGTTGTTTGCGAAAATCTTGATGCCAGAAACAGAGACGCCACTGATGGAATTGCCGGAAGTGGACGACTCTGATGCCCCTGTGAATGTCATTGACGCGGCCGCCAACGGCGCGTCTTCTGGATTGTCTTTGGCCTTGAATGTCGGTGCAATGTTGCTGGCGTTTGTGGCACTGATTGCCGTGGTCAACGGCGTATTGGGGGGTGTTGGGGGGTGGTTTGGCATGCCTCAATTGACCTTGGAGCTCTTGTTGGGATGGCTGTTCAGCCCACTGGCGTTCTTGTTGGGCGTGCCTTGGGCCGAAGCAGTGACAGCAGGTTCCTTCATTGGTCAAAAGTTGGTTGTCAATGAGTTTGTGGCCTATTTGAATTTCGCACCTTACCTCGCCGAAGGTGCAGAAGTTGTCCTCTCGCCCAAAACCAAGGCCATTGTCTCGTTTGCCCTCTGTGGATTTGCCAACCTCAGTTCCATCGCCATTTTGCTCGGGGGTCTCGGCGGCATGGCGCCTTCACGGCGCAAAGACATCGCCCGAATGGGGTTGCTAGCTGTGATGGCAGGCACCTTGTCAAACCTGATGTCCGGAACCATCGCCGGGCTGTTCGTTGCGATGGGATGAGTGACGCCGACGCCATCCACTTGGGACTGCCCCAAGAATGGATTCGAAAAAAGCGCGACGGAAATGTGTTGTCAGCGGAAGAATTGAAGGCGTTTGTCTCGGGCGTCACCTCGGGGGACGTGTCAGCGGCACAAATTGCTGCGTTTTCGATGGCCGTGTTTTTCCAAGATCTGAATGTCGATGAACGCGTTGCATTGACATTGGCTGTGCGAGATTCTGGTGTGGTGTTGCGCTGGGATGAAGACAAATTGAGGGGCCCCATCCTAGACAAGCACAGCACCGGTGGTGTGGGAGACACGGTGTCCCTGATGCTTGCACCCATGCTTGCAGCTTGCGGCGTGCATGTCCCCATGATTGCTGGACGTGGTTTGGCCCACACAGGGGGGACCATTGACAAGTTGGAAGCCATCCCTGGATATCAAACAGGCGTGCCTGTCGCCCATTTTCAGCGCGTTGTAGAGTCGCATGGATTTTCAATTGTTCGTCAAACCGACGATCTCGCACCGGCAGATCGACGGATGTACGCCACCCGAGATGTCACCGCAACAGTGGAGCATTTGGGGCTCATCACGGCCTCCATTGTGTCAAAAAAGTTGGCCGCTGGATTGGAACACCTGGTCTTGGATGTGAAGTGTGGAAATGGGGCAGTCATGCAGGATGTGGAATCTGCGAGGCGTTTGGCTGAAAGCATGGTGGCGGTGGGCAATGGTGCAGGCATGAAGACCTCGGCCTTGTTGACAGACATGTCGGTTCCTTTGGCGTGGTCAGCTGGAAATGCCCTCGAGGTGCGTGAAGCTGTTGACTATTTCCGAAATCCAGCGTCCCGTCACCCTCGCCTCAACGAGGTGGTTTTGCGACTGGGCACTCAGCTCTTGATCCAATCTGGTCGATGCGCGACAACAGATGACGCAGGGCAAATGTTGACAGAAGTCCGCGACAATGGCACAGCCTTGGAGATTTGGGCTCGTCAGATAGAAGCCATGGGAGGAGACCCCAAGGTGACTGAATCACCTGAACAAGTCCTGACCGCGGCTCCGGTCATTCGAGCCGTTCGTGCGCCGCGACAGGGAACGTTGACGGGCTACGATGTTCGGCAGATAGGCATGACAGTAGTGGAGTTGGGAGGTGGAAGAACCGTTCCCGACGCGCTCATCGATGCGTCGGTAGGGCTTGCTGCCTTGCCACAAGTTGGCACCGTGTTCCAGGCCGGTGACGACATGGCGCTCATTCACGCAGCTTCGGAGCACGATTGGTGCCGCGCTGAAGCCCGATTTTTGCAAAGTCTCCAATGGGATGGCGTCCAGAACAACCCGGCCGTCATGGTAGACCACATTTCCTGACCGTTTTGCGTGGGCAGTTTGGTCCGAGTGCATCCCTGCCGAACTTTGAGGCATGGTGAAAGTCAAGATGTTCTCATCGGTCGGGACGGAGCGATCTCCTGCAATGGAGATGCCCGACATCGATTCGAAGGCTTTTTATGAAGTGATTGACTCACGAAGGAGCACGCGCATTTATGCGGAAGACCCGGTGCCAGAGGATGTCATTCGAAGGGCGGCGGAAGCAGCGCAAAAAGCGCCCAATTCTTCCAATTTGCAATGCTGGGAGCTCCATCGCGTCAAGGAGCGTACGCGGAAGGCCAGGTTGGTCGATGCTTGCCTGGGACAGCCTGCTGCGGCAACGGCACCAGAGTTGTTTGTGTTTGTCGCACGGCCTGATCTCTGGAGGCGAAACAACGCCTGGACCATCGAGGAATTTGACCGCCGTGGCAACATGCCTGAGCGTGCCTATCAGTACTTCACCAAAATCACCCGAATCGCGTATACCCAAGGGCTCTTTGCTTGGGTCAAGCGCATCTGGTTCCCATTGCGCGGCATGGTCAAAGCCACCCCGCGAGAACCCATCGGTTGGTCAGACATGCGGGTTTGGGCGCACAAAAGCACAGCGTTGTCTGCCGCTCATTTCATGTTGGCCATGAGGGCTGAAGGATTCGACACCTGTCCGATGGAAGGGATGGACCGTCGACGGGTCAAAAGCATCTTGTCCCTTCCTCGAAGAGCGGAAATATGCATGGTGGTTTCAGCAGGGAAGCGAACTGAAAAAGGGGTGTACGGGGAGCGCTTTCGTTTTGGGATGGACACGTTTTTCTTCGAACGTTGAGGCTTGAACCCATTCCAGAAGGGGTGATTTTAGTTCAAAGTGATTCTTTTTGGTTCAAAAAGGGTCATGTGGAAGTCAATTCACGGAAAAATCGAAATATTTGTTCGTTGCCTCGGAGAGGGGGCTTCTGAACCAAAAGTTCGTTTGAAATAAGGGCCTGCTTCGGCGGGTCTTTTTTTGTCTTCAAGACACGTGGTTGGTCACGAGTTCATGGATGCGTCGTTTCAGGCCGTGGTATTGCGTGACGGCGGCTGCTTGTTCGATGTTGGCCTGACATACATCGGGCGACGCATGATTGAGAATCCACATTGCGCTGTGGTACCAAAGCGACAAGGTTCTCGTCTCCATGGACTCGAATGACAGCCAGTCCAACCTTCGCAACACGTCAGAGGCGACCTCTTTTTGGTCGAGCTCGATGAAATTCCAAACCTGTCGCAGATTCAAAATCGTGTCCATGTCGGAATCTCTGTTGTACCAGTCCTGTGAGATTTTAAATGACTGGATGTTTTCGCTGATGGCTTGGACAACGTCCATCTCCCGGCTGAGGATGGCCCAGTCGGCCAAGTTGAAGGCGAAATAGCAGCTTTGATTTGCCCACCGTGGCCACAACGTCTGTTCGTTGTGTAGCCCTTCCAAGGCAAGGTCAACGGCGGAACGTTCTCCGTCAGGACGGGGATGGCCTTCTGATTCCGCAAGCATGGCGATGCCCAATTGTCGAGATTGCACAAGAGGATGGATGCTGGGGTTGAGCTGTTGAAGCCTAGGCAATGCATCAATGCATTCGATCCAAGGTGCATCCTGGGCCACGAGGCCGGCTGCTTTCAAGCTGTTGACATATTGGAGGTCACCTGGGGTGCTTGCATGTTGGGCAAACGAGGCCAGCATGGTACCCCCAAACGTGGCGAGAAAATCCAAAGGAGGAAACTGCTCGATCACGAAGCGAATGAGGTGCGGATGTTCTGACAGCTGGCCCCACCACTTCATGTCCAAGATTCCTTGCTGGTAGACGGTGAACACAGCCTCTTTCAATCTTCTGAATTCACGGGTGGTCAGATGAAAGTCTTTTGGGTCTCGAAAACGCTGTACAAATCGCTCCAATTGCGCATAGGCTTCCCGGTTTGACCATGCTCGTGAGGCAGGTTCTTGTCGGTGCCTTGTGGGGCTTGGCGAAACGCCTCCCGCGTTCCCTTGGCTTGGTTGTGCAGCAACTTCAGACTTGTGGTGGCGGCGCCATTCTCTGAAAGAAGCGTGCCCGGCATAGCGCGAAAGGCTGTTCAATGTGTTGGTGGAATATCGTCCCTGCTTTGTGATGAGCCCAAAGAATCTGCGCAGCGTAGACACACTGACGGGGAACCGTCCATCAAATGCGCGCAATTCTTCACTCATCACTTCACAATCCCTTGTGCTGGTGACGTCCATGCCGGAGATGCGACGCACCTCGGCGGCAAGCGCATCAAGGAATTCTTGTGATTGGTCCGTTGTGCTCATGAATTGTCTCATTCATTTCGGTCAACATGCGCCACTGGCAGCGCGTGACATGCTGGTTTCCCGCCATCCACAAGGTACGTCCATCGGCAGAAAATCGGGCAACAAATTGGCTGCTGTCGCTGACGTGTGTCCAGTTGTTGCCGCCGTCCATGCTGACATCTATCCCGAGTTTGCCCACACTCACCACCTCGTTCTTGAAGATGGGATGATGCCTGATGGACGAGCGATAACCAGGACCTTCGCCTTCGGAAATGGCATGCCATGTGGCTCCTCCATCTGTGGTTGAAATCAAGTTTCCGGTGTTGTTCTCTGGTTCTTCCCAATTGCCGCCCATTGCGAGCCCAATTTTGGCGTCAGCAAAGGAAGCACTGAACACGCCTGTCATCGTTCCTCCTTGGCGAATGGGAAGGGAAAAGACCTCCCAAGAATGTCCGCGGTCTGTGCTCCGGAAACATCGTGAGGCTCGACCGCCGCTGAACACCCAAGCCGTGTCTCCTTGGATGCAAATGTTGCCATTGGAGGCAGCAAATCCAGCTTCGCCTTCGACTGTTGTCGGCAGGAGAGTGCATGAAATGGGATGCCACGTCTGGCCGCCATCTTGGGTCGTCAGAAAATTCAAACAGCTGTCAATGGGGTCACCAAACACGAGACCTTCCCGGTCGTTCCACCAAGCCATGGCGTCCAGGAAAACGGCCGCACTCGTGTCATGATGCACCCATGTGGGATTCATGCCAGTCAAAGATGATTGAGCGATCCAAGCAGGGGAGGCGATGCCTGTAGCAAACCAACTCTGGTTGGAGGGGGAGGAGGCCCGGAACGAAGGAGTGGTGCTGTCAGGGGCATGCCACTGACGCACAGTCCAATGATCACCTCCGTCAAGGGTCTGGCCAACCCAGCCGTCCGATCCAGCAAAGCGAATGTGGTTGGTCGAAATGACGTCAAGGGTCCGAATGCTGCACGGCACTGTCCAATGCTGCCAAACATTGTTGGCCTGGCCACATCCCCAGCACAAGAGCGTCAACCCAATGACGGCGTTGGCGTTTTTCATCCCACGAAAGTGGGGAAGAATGAGTTGGCCGTGAACAATTCAGTTTCCACACTGAAAATGAAAACTCGAAATGGTTGCATTTTGCGACATGATCACGTTTCGACAACGTTTTGCCGGATTCTTTGCCTTGTGGTGCTTGTCGTTGCCTCTTTTCGCCCAACAAAATGACGCTTGGTTGGTCTTGGATGCGGCAGCCGGCAAAGCCTCCGAGTCGCCATTGCCAGGAGTGACGGTTCAGTTTGGTTGTGAGGACGATGTTTCTGCCAAACGCGCACTTGCGACGGACATGGACGGTTTGTTCCCCAACCTTCTATTGGAGACACCATGTCCTGAGTCGTGTTGGGCATCTTTCAGTTTTGTGGGTTACGAGAACTTGGAGCTTTCGTGCAAAGACATTCTGGCCAACGATGGTGTGGTGCTGTTGGAGCCCCGGGCTGAGGCATTGGACGCCGTGGTTGTGACTGCGAGCATCACGGGTTCCACCGTCCAAGAGGAAACGGTGCCAGTCACTGTTTTGAAGCCCTATCTCTCAGAAAATGGGAACGCGCTTGACCTGAAAGGCTTGGTGTCCAAAACACCGGGTGTTTCCATCATGGACGATCAAGTGAGTATCAGAGGGGGGAGCGGGTATGCATACGGAGTTGGGAGTCGGGTTCAATTGCTGTTGGATGACCTGCCCCTGTTGTCAGGAGATTTGGGTCAAATATGGTGGTCATACCTGCCCATGGAGCACATCGGTCAGGTTGAGGTTGTCAAGGCCACGGCTTCTTCTACGTATGGGTCAGGGGCATCCAATGGTGTCATCCACATGCGGACGGTTTGGCCTGGATCCAAGCCAGAAACGGTGGTCAGTTTGTTCAATGGGGTTTACAGCGATCCTGACTCCACCAATTGGAGATGGTGGGACCACAGTTATTCTCCCATCTCAAACGGCATGAATGTTTCGCATCGTCAGGCCTTTGGAAAAGTTGATGTCGTGGGAGGCGCCTCTTTTTTTGCGGACAAGACGTTTCTGTCTGGGGGACATGAACAACGGGCGCGTGCCAATCTCAAGTTCCGACACCGTCATTCTCCGACCTTCCAATACGGAGGAAGCATGCAAGCGCAATACCAGCAAATGGGCAGGTTCATTTTGTGGGATGATTTTGCGACGAGTGCATTTCTCCCCATGGAGGGGACTTCAAGCGAAGACCGATGGGTGAATGGCCATGTGGACGGGTGGGCAACCTACATGCCTTTGAACGGAGGGTCCCATCAGCTCAAAACGAGGGTGTACCGCACTTCGCGATATGGTGAGGACACCATCCCCACCATGACAAGCACATTGAGCATGGCGCAATACCGGTACATGCGACCGTTGTTTGAGCATTTCACCATTCAAGTGGGAGCATTTGGTTCCATTCAAAAGTCGTTTTCGAGCTTGTACCCAGACATCACGTTGCGGACGTTCAACGTGGCCAGCTTCGAACAAATTGAGTGGGCGAAGAATGGCTGGAAATTGGCAGGTGGCGTGCGTTTTGAGCGGAACTTCTTCCCCCAGGAGGTCAATTTCGCATCCTTTTTCCCCCATTTTCCTCGGGGAGTCGAACGTGACGAAGATGGCAACCGCATTTGGCCGTCCAACCCCAACGCATTGTTTGACGAAATGTCTGGACCCATTTGGCGGTTTGGTTTGAACCGTGCACTTACGCCAACAACCAACGTGCGCATGTCGTATGGTGAATCGCTGCGTTTTGCTTCTTTGGCTGAGCGTTACGTGGAGGGAAGTTTGGGTGACGCCATCGACATCATTGGCAATGTCGACTTGCAAAATGAATCGGGAAACAACTGGGAAATTGGGCTGGTGCAAGAAGTCAAGCGAGATGGCATGAGCATGCTGTTTGAGGCGGCGGCCTTCTTGCTCAATTATGACGAGATGATTGAATACACCCTGGCCCCGCAGGTGGACTCACTCAACAACCTCCTTACCACGCCAGACGGCGAATTCATGTTTTTCTTTGTCCCCCTCAATTTGGGCAAAACGCGCATTGCTGGATTCGAGGTCAGTGCGACAGGGAATGCCAAGGTCGGTGGCGTCCCCATCCGAATGGTTTCAGGGTACACATTCAATTACGCGGGTGATTTGGTCAACGATCCTGCCCAGGACAGTGCGGGTGTATTTTTGAGCAATTTCTTCGATTCATTCGGGGAGGCAAGGGACAGTTTGGTGGCGGCAGGATCCCTTTTGAAGTATCGGAACAAAGGCGCGCTCAAAGTGGATGTCGAATGGGATATGGGTCCTTTCACAGCAGGAATCGCGTTGAATCACCAAACCTTCATTGACGCTGTGGATTGGTACTTTGAGGATCTCATTGAAGGGTTGGTAAATTACCGTGAGCAATTCACGAATGGTGCCAAAAGGTGGGATGCAAGGCTGATCTATCGAGCCCCCAAAGGACAGCGCTTTTCCCTCGTTGTCAACAATCTGACCAATGGCATTGTAAGCACAAGGCCAGGGATTATGGGAGCGCCACGTCATGTGATGTTGAGATTTGACACGTCCTTTTGAGGACGCGAAATGCAACCCTTGCATTCAACCAAAGGTTCGGAAGTGTGACGCATTCTATCTTCCCTCTCCTAAGAACCTCCACTTCCGCTTCGCATGAACGTTCCATTTCCCATTTTTGCAACGATTCTGTTTGCTGCGTGTTGCGCGGTTTCACCTGCTGCATCGCAAAGCAGGCTTCCAGGGGAATTCATTGTTCGTTTTGAGGAAGACATTGAGGTTGGGAAATGGGGTCAAGAGGTGGGATTGAATCACGTGCGTGTGTTGTCGCGACGTGCCCGCATTCATTTGTATGAAATGCTGGATGACGGCACTCCTGCAGACGATTGGTCCATGCTTCGAACCATTCGAAAAGACGAGCGCCTGGTGGCTGCCCAGTTCAACCATGAAGTTCAATCCAGAGAGACGTTGCCCGACGATCCCTTTCTCAATCAGCAATGGCACCACGTGCAGAGTGGAGACCACGACATCGATTCAGAGTTGGCATGGGACATCACAAGGGGAGGCGAAACCTCCAATGGAACCCGGATTGTGGTGGCTGTCCTCGAGGGTGGAGGCTCCAATTACAACCACGTCGATCTGGTCGGCAACCATTGGGTGAATGACCAAGAAATCCCTGGCAATGGCATTGACGACGACGACAATGGCTTTGTGGATGACTACAACGGTTGGCATTCCCAAAACAACAACGACAACATTGGCGGTGGTGGCCACGGTACGTCTGTCAGTGGAATGATTGGTGCAACAGGCAACAACGGTTCAGGTGGGGTTGGTGTCAACTGGGATGTGGACATCATGCAGGTTGACATGGGTTTCGGCGGTTTGTCCGAGGCCAACGTGATTGCCGCCTACGACTATCCCTATGAGATGCGCAGGCAGTTCAATGAAAGCCAAGGAGCTCGTGGCGCCTTTGTCGTGGCGACCAATGCGTCGTGGGGCATTGATTTGGCCAATCCTGCGAACTACCCCATTTGGTGCGGATTTTACGACACCATGGGTGCGGCGGGTATGTTGAATTGCGGAGCCACGGCCAACCAGCAATACAACATCGACACGCAAGGAGACATGCCCACCGGTTGCACCTCGCCTTACATGGTGTCGGTGACAGCCACCAACAACCAGGACGCTCGGACGTTCTCGGCATACGGAGCGACCACCATCGACCTCGCCGCACCCGGTGACAACGTCTATCTGCCTTCTGGATCGTCGAATTACAGCGGTACCTCTGGGACGTCGTTTGCGAGTCCATGCGTTGCCGGGGCGATCGCCTTGCTTTACAGCGCGCCATGTCCCGATTTGATGGCCCAGGCATTGAGCGACCCACAAGGCACCGCAGATTTGGTGTTGGGCTACTTGCTTGATGGGGTGGACGTGGTTGACAACTTGATTGGTGAAACCGCGACAGGGGGGCGACTGAACACATTCAACTCGTTGAGTCTGTTGTTGGAAAATTGTGGCCCACTTGAATGTTTGCCCGAATCCATGGAGGTGGAGGCGTCTTGCGAATACGATGCTGCATCTGCCACTGTGCTCACAAACATTGAGGTAGGCGTGACGATGAGCTCCTTTCTTTGTTCAACAGGCGAGCTTTGCATTGCGCCCGATTCTGGTGAGTTGACATGCGACTCCTTGAGCATAGGCAATAGTGAATCCCATATTTGGACAGGTGTGCTTCCGAGCACATCCTACATTGTGTCGTACACTGTGGACGGCATTGCTCTGGAGGCTCCCGTTGAGGTTGTGACGCCGGGATGCGATGCGCTGGTGCCTGGTTGTACAGGTGCAACCGCACTCAACTTTGACCCAGACGCCACCATTGACGATGGTTCTTGTGACTATCCATGCTTGGATTTCTCTTTGACCCTGACTTTTGATTGCACGCCTGAGGAAGTTTCGTGGGAGATTGAAAGCCAGACAAACGGAGAGGTTGTGGCCTCGGCATTGCCAGGAACCTATGTGGCCTCGGAAGCCACTGTGGAGGTGATGCAATGCTTGATTCCGGATTGCTACACGTTTCGTTTGTTTGACGAAGGGGGCAATGGATTCACGCCGGATTTCTTTTGGGAATGTTTTGTACAGGGCGATTATCAAGCGATGGACAACACTGGAATGATATTGTTCGAAATGATGAATCCTGACTTTGGTTCTTCCGTAGAACATGAGTTCTGTTTGCCATCCGTGTTTGGGTGCACCGATGACGCGGCTTGCAACTACACCGATGACGCCAACATGGACAACGGCACTTGCATGATCCCCGGAGAACCATGCAGCGATGGTGACGATGAGACAATTCTGGATGCCATTGATGAACTCTGCAATTGTGCAGGAATTCCAGCAGTGTATGGCTGCACGGACCCAGATGCGTGCAATTACGACATCGCGTTGGGTGCCAATGTGGACGATGGGTCTTGCTATGAGATGGGTGCAGGCAACATTTCTGGCTCCATTTTTCCATTTGCGGGCGGGGAGTTTGACTACGTGTACAATGGGTTGGAAGGAACCACCCTCGTTTGGTCTGTGGAAGGAGGCGAAATCATTTCAGGCCAAGGCACTGCCGAAGTGAGGGTGTTGTGGGGAACAGAAGAAGAATTTGGTGCGGTGTACGTATCTGAAACGGACAACGCTGGTTGTGAGGGACAAGCCTTTCGAACCGTTCAGATCTTGGACGTTGCAGACATTGCAGAAGCCTCACATGCGCATGCGACACTCATGCCCAACCCCGCGAAAGGGCGAATTGCATTGGACTGGACTGGACTGCCAAACGCGACTGCGCAAGTTGTCATAGTCGACATGTTGGGTGCAGAGGTCCTTCGCACAACAACAACGGGTTGGATTGACATTCAATCCCTTTCGCCAGGTCGATACACGTTGATTGCGGTCTCGAAAAGTGCGAACGTGACTTTGCCGTTGGTCGTGCAGTGATTCCACAGAAGAAGTGGAGGCACGGCGGCCATCACAGTTGTCCATCAAACGCCTGGCGCATCTCGAGGCATTGTGTCTGGGTCCACTCACGGATGTGCGTTCGAAGTGCTTCGGCATCACCCATGCTCACAGGTGCACCCACACGAACGGTGACATCAATGTGTTTCGCTCCAAAGTGATGGAATGCATGAGGCACAAACCACGCGTTGTCCACCCAAGCGATGTTGGGGTCGCGATATTCGAGCGCCACAGGAACGATTGGAAAGCCTTCTTCTGCACAAGTGTAGAACATTCCCGGTCGGTACTCCAGCAATTGGGGTCCCTTGAAGGTCGTGCCTTCGGGAAAAATCACAATGCCCATTCCCTCGGACAGGCGTTCTCGAACCGCTGCGCGTGTGGCCCTTCGGCTGTCTTTGCTTTTGCGGTCAACCCAAATGGTTCCAAGCAATGTGGCGCCCCATCCGATGCTGGGCCACGATTTGGATTCGATGCGTCCCACATACACCACGGGAAAGCCAACTGGGAAGAGCACCGCATCGACATACGAACGGTGGTTGCCCATGAGCACTGCGGGCTCGTCGGGAAAGGATCCCTCCCATGTGACACGCAGCCCCATGATTGTCTGCACACGCTTGACAAAATGCACAAACCGCCTGTGGGTCCATTCCCTGACGTGTTCTTGCGAAGCTCCTGTCAGCTTCATGAATGCGAATCCGGACATCATCCGAAGGATGGTGGCCACGCAGAGGGCCAAAAAAAGGACGATTCGAACAGTCGCGCGCAGGGGTCGCATGGAGAGGTTTTGTGCGAAGGTACGACCCGCTCACGACCGTGAAGCCGGCGCAAACAATGGGAGCCACTCAGACCGCACATTGGCGACGGGCTCAAACTGGCCGGGCACAGCCCGGATCATTTTTTTGGCCGGGGCGACCGACACTTCAATCGCTTCTTTGGTGTTGGGATGCAGCCATCTCAGCCGAGTGCATGTCAGGTGAAGGCCATGGCCGGTGTAGTGTGGTGGGCTGCCGTAGACCAAATCACCCACCACAGGATGACCCATGGCTGCTGCGTGTCGACGTATTTGATGGGTTCGTCCAGTAAACAATTCCCATTCGACCAAAGTAGCGTGCCCATGAACGCCCCACGTTCTCGTCCCCAAGGTCTTGAATGCGGTGCAAGAATCTTTGCCATCAATGGCAAAACGCGCAGTGCCGCGAGATGTGGGCATGGCTCCGCAAACCCACGCATGGTAGGTCTTTTGTGCACGGGGCCAGTCCGCCTGCAATTCTCGAAATGCGTTGTTTGTTTTGGCCACACAGACAGGCCCTCTTGTGCCAAAATAATAGCGGTTTAGCGTCTTGTATGTAATGAGT
>JAYZBB010000003.1:0-21877 GCA_036339415.1 Bacteroidota bacterium
CAACGTGGATGCGTCTTGGCTCATGGACAAGACGCTCGTCCAACACGTGTGGATTGCAAGCAGAAAAAGAATCCTGACAACACGACTCACCCCAGCCCCAGTTTGGTCAATACGGCCTCGAGTTCGTCGAGCGTTTTGTAGGACACCGTGAGTTGGCCGCCGCCACGCCTGTTGCGCTTCATGGCGATGGTGGCTTGCGTGCTGCTCAACCTCGTGCGAATCAAATTCAATGCTTGTTCTTCGTCCGCCGAAAGCGACTCGCGTTGATCGGCGCTGGGCTTTTTTGACGACGCTTTCCAACCGCCCTGTTTGACCCATCGCTCGAGTTCCCTCACGCTCACGCCTTCCGCAACGGCCTTTTCCGCCAGCGCAATCTGGGTGTATTTGGCGTCAGGACCCCGCAGTCCTGCGAGGGCCTTGGCATGACCGAGGCCCAATTGGCCTGCTCGAAGCATGCCTTGCAGCTGCTCAGGCAATTCAAGCATGCGAAGGAAGTTGGCCACCGAGGACCGTCCCATTCCCACGCGTTTGGCCAGCGACTCTTGAGTCAAGTCACACTCTTCCATCAAGTGCCGAAATGACATCCCGACTTCAAGAGGGTTGAGGTCTTGTCGTTGGATATTTTCTACCAAGGCCATTTCCAACAGACCTTGGTCATCAGCCTCCCTGATGTAGGCGGGAAGTTGTGTCAGTCCTGCTTGTTGTGCCGCTCTGAAACGCCGCTCTCCGGAAATGATTTGAAATTTCGAAGCGCGAATCTTTCTCAATGTGATGGGTTGGATGATGCCATGGGCTTCGATGCTCTCCGCCAACTGTCGCAAGCCACGCTCGTCAAATGCCTGCCTCGGTTGATTGGGGTTGGCCTCAATGTCTTGAATGCGGACATGTTGCACGGCATTGACGCTCAAGGTATTGGACGCCGAGTTCGGGAATCCATGAACCTCATCAGGGTGAGTGTCCGTGTTGGGCTCTTTCGGAACGCCTCCCAATAACGCGTCCAATCCGCGTCCCAGTCCACGGGGCTTCGTCATGACGACAGGTACTTGTCTTCAGTCCGGATGTGCGTCATGTTGTTCTTCTGCAACAACTCACGCGCGAGATTCAGGTAGTTGATGGACCCCTTGCAAGTCGCGTCATGAAGGATGATGCTTTCGCCATGGCTTGGAGCTTCGCCAAGTCGTGTGTTTCGATGGATGACAGTCTGCAACACCAAATCTTGGAAGTGAGTTCTCACTTCGTCCACCACCTGGTTGGCCAGGCGGAGACGTGTGTCATACATCGTCAACAAGATGCCTTCGACTTCCAGGGAAGGGTTGAGTTGGTTTTGGACAATTTTGACAGTGTTGAGCAATTTTCCCAAGCCTTCCAACGCGAAGTATTCGCATTGAACGGGAACCATGACGCTGTCCGCAGCGGTGAGTGCATTCAAGGTCAAGAGTCCAAGACTCGGAGAGCAATCCAACACGATGAAGTCGTAGTCGTCTCGAACTGTTTCCAGCGCTGCGCGAAGTTTGCGCTCCCGCTGCTCGACGTGCACCAATTCAATTTCAGCGCCGACCAGGTCCAAATTGGTGGGCAAAATGTCCAGGTTGGGTGAAGAGGAGGGGCGGATGGCCGATCGAACATCAATCTCACCTGAAACCACCTCATAGCTGCCTTTAGAGACTGACCTTGGATCCATGCCGACACCACTTGAGGCGTTGGCTTGGGGATCCAAGTCTACCAACAGTGTTTTGAATTCAAGCACGCCGAGGCATGCCCCTACATTGATGGCTGTGGTGGTTTTACCGACGCCACCTTTTTGGTTTGCAATGGCGATGATTTTGCCCATGGTTGCTGTGTTTCCGCGTTTGAGCGAAAGTTACAGCCAGGGCAGGTCGGGCGAGGAGTGAGTTTTGCACACTCACCCTGTCCTTTATCAAGGAATCAAAGGTCGTCGAACGCAATGTCGTCTTCGCTATTGCCGGCTGAATCATCCGCAGGCGCAGCTCCCTCATTTGCGTCGTCGCTGGGCACTGAATCTCCTTGTTCTTGTTCTTGGGCTTGGCGCTCGGCAATGGGGTCACGGAATTCACCGGTCTCCATCAGCTCCTTGATTTTGTCCACAGCATCGAGGAATCCATCCTCAAACTTGTCAAAATCTTCACGATACAAGAAAATTTTGTGCTTCGAGTAACTCACGTTTCCGTGGTCGTCGAAACGACGTTTGCTCTCGGTGATGGTCATGTAAAGGTCTTTGCCCCTCGTGGCCTTCACATCAAAAAAGTAGGTCCTCTTTCCAGCGCGCACAGGCCGGGAGTAGAGTTCATCTTGGTTCTCGTAGCTCGACATGATCGTTCTCTTCTTGGCGTCAAGGTAGGCAAATTCCTACCAACCCATTCACCGCACCAAAAACAAGTGTCCGTTGACTTCTCGGGGGTAACTGATTTGGTCTGTATAGGTCACTTGGAAGATGTACATGCCGCTGGGACAATAATGCAGACCGTCGTCTTTGAATTGACCCAACCATGGTTCTTTGGGGTCGGTTGTTTCAAACACAACTTGCCCCCAGCGGTTGGTGATGCGCAACTCGTACGAAGTCACGCCACTGACTGAGGGGAGCCATACTTCATTGAGCCCGTCCCCGTCAGGGGTGAAGGCGTTGGGAGCATAGAATGCAGACCCGCTGACGGCGACCTCCGCTTCGTCAACGTCGGTGCATCCATATTCGTTGTAGACGGTTTGGGTCACAGTGAAAGAACCCCCGTCGGAAAACGTATGCGATTGTTGACAACCTTGGTCACCTTGGCCATCGCCAAAGTTGTAGAAGCAGTCAACGTCGTCTTCTCCAGCGTAGCCTACCCAGATTTGTGGATCCAAGATGTCCACTTCCAATGGGTAGATTGACAAATTGGCTTCAGGGGTTGGGTGGACTTCCACAACATTGTCGGACGTCATCGACAAACTCCGCACGCAGAAACCGCCCGTCTCCATGGTGAGTGACACCACGTAGGAGCCTGACATGTCATAAATGTGGTTGGGATTGACCAACGTCGAGGTTGTTCCATCCCCAAAATCCCAGACGTAACTCGTTGATGTTTCCGTGGTTGACAGGTTCGAGAAACCCACCAGGTGGGATGGACAACCGCTCCAGGGTCCCGCATCAAAGTCAATGGTGGGTTCAGCGATGACCGTGACTACGTCGGAAAACGTCTGAATGCAGCCTTCGAGTCCTGGGACGCTCGCTGTCAGACTCAATTCGTAGGAGCCGGGTTCGGCATAGCGCAACCCTGTCACAAGAGGCCCTTCCGTCGTGCTCACGGTAGTCATGCCACCAAAGTCCCACTCGTACACAGTGTTCACGTCCACGGAGGCTGTGCCAATCAACTCGAAGAAATGATCGTCAAAGCAATCTGGATCGGGCAACGTGAACGTTGGTTCAAGCAAGAATTGGACTTCAACCTCTGCCGTTGTTGCATTCGGACAAGTGTAGGGTGCCTGGGCTGTCAAGGTGATGACGTAAGTTCCCGTGTCGGGAAACGTGTAGGTGGGGTTGATGTCGGTGCTTGTCCCATTCACACCCCCGCTCAATCCATCGCCAAAATTCCAAGCGAAGGAAGTGGCATTCTCGGATAGGTTGTTGAAATCCATGGTCAATCCCGTACAGAATTGATATTGATCCTCTACCACGGCCACCGGATTGTCAGGAGCCTCCCAAAGCAACGTGGCATCGGCGGTGCACCCATTGTTGTTGACGGTGACATTGGCCTCCCATCCATCGTTGTTGTCGAAGAAGACACCTGCTGGCGACGCCACATTCGCCACTGCGGGGCTGCCGCCTTCGAACGTCCATAGGAGTTGGGCATCGCCAATGAGGTTGCCAGTTACGTCGAAGTCAAAAAACAAGTCGTCATCGTCGCAATTGAAGCCAGAAACCAAGATTTCAGGGTCGAGCGGCTGCCACACTTGATATTCGACTTCGGAGGTGTCGGCACAAGGCCACCCAGGGTTGACAATCAAGGTGACCCAATAGTTCCCAGGCTCTGGCCAGGTGTAGGTGGGTTCAAATTCTTCACTGACGTCAGATGTGCTTCCGGGCACGCCAAAATCCCATGCATAACTTGATCCGTTGATGGAGTTGTTGGTGAGAGTCATCGTCTCACCGATGCAAAGTTGCTCAGGTGCTTGTTGGGCGACCACGGATTGAATGTTGGGGTCGCAAAGGGTGACATTGAATTGGAAATCGCGCATGGTTGTGCTCAACAACACGCCGTCACGGAATTCAGAGACACAAATGCCAATGGCATATTGTCCGACAGCGGTGGGTGTGCCAGTGATCACGCCGGTGACAGGATCGATGGACATGGCCGGGTCAGAAGCGATGGGGTAATCTCCGCTGAAATTGCCGACATAGCCTACTTCTTGGTAAGGAGGAGGTGCGGGTGGGTTGGGGATGGGGCTGTCCAATCCGCCGTCGGCATTGGTGTTGGTTCCTCCGCCGTCCAAAGGTGTGCAGAAGGAATACACAAGTTCATCTCCATCAGGGTCGATCGCACTGTGGTCCCAGGTGAATTCAAAGTTGGCGCAAACGGCAACAGGAGGAAGTTCCTGGAAGGCAGGGGAACTGTTGGCAAATGCATTGGCAACACCAATCTCGCCGGGGATGTGAGCCACGAACGTTGCGCCAGGGTTCTCATTACCTCCGAAGTTTTGGAGGTTCGAGATGGAGGGGTTTCTGCAGCACCGCTGCCAAACCAAGTCCCATCCGTAGTTGGTGGGAGGCAGGTCGATGGTTGTGCTGTAAATGGCCTGTTCAATGCACAGGTCAGGTGGAGGGGTGCCGCATGGATTGCCTAGGACCACTGGCACACTGGTCACATCTGACTGCACCAGAGGGATGGTCAAGACATCGCTGAATCCAATGGCACCTGAACCATTCCACATGCCAATGTAAACCTCCGAGTCAAAGCCAGTTCCGAGGGTGTTCGCCGGACCGCAATCTCGAAAAACTGTCAAGCTGATTTCGTAGGAATTGCCCCCGAGATGATTGTAGGTCAATTCGCCACCAACCAAGTGCGTGGCATGGACAACTTCTCCCATGAGAATCGTCCCAAGCAAGGCGAGCGCACGGCAGCTGTTTCGCAGAAATGGTCGGGATGAAGTCATCGAGGTTGGGTGCGCTCACGCATGGTTAGGACCGGAGTCGTTAAGTTAACGTTGCATTGCCGCAAAAAGTTGACCGCCAGATGCACATCGCTGCACTTCCGTGCATGAGATTCGCTGTACCTTAGAACCGTGGAAGAACAACATTCTGAGCGTCCAGAGGAGAAAAAGCCTGTGGCGGAAAAGGTTCGTTTTGAGAACCTTGATTTGCATCCAGACATTGAAGACGGACTTTGGTCGATGGGATTTGAAACGGCCACTCCCATTCAGGGCCAAGCCATTCCCCATGCCATCAAAGGCAAAGACATTTTGGGCATAGCTCAAACAGGAACAGGCAAGACAGCCGCGTTTTTGTTGCCGACAATGGATCGCATCATGGACACGCCCAACGATGGCAAGGTCAAGGCACAGATTGTGGTTCCAACACGTGAGCTGGCCATTCAGATAGAACAAGCCGCCCAGGGATTTGCGTATTACACTGGCATCACATCTTTGGCCATCTACGGTGGGGGGACGGGGAAGGAGTTTGCACAAGAAAAAAAGGCTTTGACTGAGGGCGCGGACATCATCATTGTCACGCCTGGTCGCATGTTGTCTCACTTGACGTTGGGATATGTGGATTTGTCCTCCCTTGAAGTGCTCATTTTGGATGAAGCAGACCGAATGCTTGACATGGGCTTTCACCAAGACATCATGCGCATCGCGCAACATTGCAGGAAGGAACGTCAGACCTTGTTGTTTTCAGCCACCATGCCAGATCGCATGCGCACCTTGGCGCATGACCTTCTCAACGATCCTGTGACGGTCCAACTTGCGTTGAGCAAGCCTGCGGCGAAGGTCAAACAAGGCGCATACATTGTGTTCGATCACCAAAAGGATGCGGTGCTGGTCGACGTGTTGAAGGAACGAAATGTGAAAAGCGGCATCGTCTTCACTTCACGGAAGCGAACGGTGGGCCAAGTGGTCCGCGCGCTTCGCAAGGCGGGCATCAAATGTGGTCGCATGTCGAGCGATCTCGAGCAGTCTGAGCGCGAAGAAGTGATGCTGGCATTTCGGCAGCAAAAGTTGCCCATCCTTGTTGCCACAGACGTGGTGTCTCGCGGCATCGACATCGACAGCATTGAGCTTGTGGTCAATTATGACGTGCCGCCCAACGAAGAGGATTATGTGCACCGAATTGGTCGAACGGCCCGTGCAGAGCGAAAAGGGGAGGGCATCACCCTCGTGACGCCGGACGACATGCGTCGATTTGGAAAAATTGAAAAGCTCATCGAAAAAGAAGTGCCCAAGCTCGAGGTGCCTGCCTCGCTTGGTGCAACACCGACCTACGACCCCAAGTCTGCCGGGACGCGCGGACGGGGCGGGAATCGAGGTGCTTCTGGTCGCCATGGGGGAGGACGTCGTCACGGCGGAGGTCCAGGAGGAGGGCGCGGCAAAAGTGGTCAGGGAGGTGGAAAAAACTTCCGTCGAAAAGGCAAGCCAGGCGGCGGACGTCGCAGTGGCTCGGGAGGTCAATCCCAAGGGACATGAGTTTGACGCCAGACGAGTGGAGGGCAAAGCTCTCTGACGAAGAACATCGCGTGATGCGCGAGTCTGGCACAGAACGTCCGTACAGCAGCGAACTCAATGCCGAATGGCGGTCGGGAAGCTACCATTGCAAAGGGTGCGGCACTGCTCTTTTTTCCAGCGAAGCCAAATTCAACTCGGGATGCGGTTGGCCCAGTTTTGACAGGGAAACACCTGAGGCCAACATCACCCAAGTGGTGGACCGTTCGCACGGCATGGTTCGGATTGAAGTCAGATGCTCAAAATGCGACAGCCATCTGGGTCATGTGTTTCCTGACGGCCCAACAGAAACGGGCACGCGGTACTGCATCAACGGAGTTTGCCTGACCTTCAAGCCGATTGGCTAAATCTCAGGCTTGCCTGTTGCTGTTGCGTGATGTCCAGACCCAAAGCGCAATGCCGGCGAGCATGGTGCACACTGAAATGAGCTCCGCTTGTGTCATGGTGATGCCCAACCACTCGAAGGTGGTGTTGACGCGGATTTTCTCAATCCAAAATCGCTCAAATCCATTGAACATCAGGTAAGCGGCAAACATTTTGCCTGGCGTTTGCCAGCGCGTGCGCATGCTCCACAAGAAAGCAAAGCCAATCACCGCTGCGGTGGTTTCGTAGATAGGTGTGGGGAAGACTGCGGGGTCGAGGTAGGTGCCGTAGCCTTCGAACGAAGGCCAAACGTGCACGTTGGGGTCAATCAACTTCCCGGTGTACCCTGCCGATCGGGGGCCGTACACCCCATTGACGTTGTTGGGGTAGGCGTATGCCCAAACCCAGTCCGGCGCCCACGAGAGCCACCCCGGTTTGGGGAAGGGGTTGGGAATGCCCCAGTCTCCGTCTCCGCTGATTTGGCATCCCATTCGCCCAATGCCGTAAGCAAGCAACAACCCTGGTGAGGTCGCGTCTGCCAAGCGTAGGAAATTCATCTTGTTGCGGCGAGCAAAGACGTACACGGCAAGTCCGCCGACGATCAATCCCCCATAAATGGTGAGGCCACCGAGAAATGCGTTCAGGCTGGGTTGTTGGATGAATGCGACGAACTCGTCGGGATATTCAAGCAGATGGAACAACTTGGCCCCGCCAATGCCGCCAATGGCCGCCGCCGCCGTCACACCACCAACCAGTTCCTCAGGACGAACTTGTCGTTCCACGAGCTTGGGTTCAGGCAATTGGGCTCTCTTGACCTCCCAGTACCGCCATCCCGCGAGCGCAAGAGCCCCAAGGATGCCCCACATCACGTTGCCCTCCGTGCTGAACAAGTGTGCCTGCGGGAGTCCGGAGCCTTGAAACAGCGTTCCTGCATTCACCACCAGATAGAGCACTTTCCACCCCAGCACAAACCCCATCAACGCTTGAATGGCCAGGTCAATGGGGTTGGGGCCGCGACCCACGACTTCTTTTGAGATTTGTGGCGTGAAGTTTCCCAAGTCAGCATGTCTTTTCAATTCCCTCCCCAGCAAGCCATGTGCAGCGAGGAACGCCAATGCGACGAACAAACCGAAGCTGTTGATCAATTTTAGTGCGGGCAATTCCCAGCCAAATAGGTCAAGCAAAGCATGGTGCAGGTTGGGATACATGGGGCGAAGCTACGTCAGTCAGTTCAGGGAGGCATGCACCCAACCAAGCGGGTCAATTCGTTCCAACGTGACCGTTTGGATGTCATTGCTCTCCACCTGGTCTGCCGGCACAGCAACCCGAATGTAATTGGGAGTGTACCCCATTCGAAGTCCGTCTTCAACAGCCTCTTCGAACAACACAGGGAGTTGTGAACCAATGAACGTTTCGTAATGGGCACGTTGGGCTTTCAGACTCACGTTGCGCAGGGTTTTGTTGCGTTCTTTCCGCTCAGGCACAGGCACCACGTCTGCAATTCGAAGCGCTGTTGTGTTGGGTCTTTCACTGTAAGTAAATACGTGTAGGTAGCTTATTTTTAGTGACTTGATGAAGTCAACTGATGCCAGGAAGTGTTCCTTGGATTCCCCTGGAAAGCCAACGATCACGTCCACGCCGATGCTCGCATGGGGCATCCGTTCTCGGATGCGTTGGATGCGACTGGCGTACAACTCTGTTCGGTAGCGTCGACGCATCGCAGAGAGCACTGCATTCGATCCCGATTGAAGTGGTATGTGAAAGTGGGGTTGAAATTTGGCAGAGGTGCTGATAAAATCAATGAGTTCGTCGGTCAACAAGTTGGGCTCGATGGAGGAAATGCGGAACCGTTCCACTCCTTCCAGGGCATCAAGTGCGCGGATCAAATCGAGCAGCGTCTCGCCATGTGCAGTGCCGAAGTCGCCAATGTTCACGCCCGTGAGGACAATCTCTTTGGCGCCTTCTTTGACGGCGTTGCGAGCTTGGGCCACGGTGTCTGTCACGTTGGCACTCCGTGACCTGCCCCGGGCCAAAGGAATGGTGCAAAATGCACAGAAGTAATTGCAGCCGTCTTGAACCTTTAAGAAGGTGCGGGTCCTGTCACCGCTTGAAAAGCCTGGAATGAAGTCGCGAACCTCTTTGATTTCCCCAGCAATGGCGATGGCTTGTGCACGTTTTTGTGCTCCCTCCAGGTGGTCCACAAGGTTGAATTTCTCGCCGGCCCCTAGCACCAGGTCGACACCGTCAATGCCTGCGATTTCATCTGGCTTCAATTGTGCGTAGCAACCCACCACCACCACGAAGGCTTCGGGGTTGCTTTGCATGGCCCTGCGGACGGCGTTTCGACATTTCGCATCGGCGTGGTCAGTGACACTGCACGTGTTGATCACCACGACGTCCGGCATGTCGTCAATGTGGACTCGAGCATAACCGGCCTCCGCCAATTGTTTGGCCAAGGTGGACGTTTCGCTGAAATTCAGCTTGCACCCAAGGGTGTGGAAGGCTGCTTTGAGACCCGTCGTCATGGTCGCAAAGGTACACTTGGTCCTGAGATGCAACCATCACGGGGGAGGGCGTGTTAACTTGCCAGACATCGATGTCCTGCATCGATTGCAAATCACTGAAAATTGAAGCCATGACCTCTCCATTTCGCCTTGCAGCCCTTGCTGCACTTGGCATGTTGTTCTCGAATGCGAGCCAAGCGCAGACGTTCACGAATGCCAACGACCGTTTGCCTGATGCTTACAACAGCGGCGGTTGCATTGGATTTGCTGACCTGGACGGCGATGGATTTGACGATTTGGTCGTGTTGGATCAAAGCAAGAACCTTCACACGCTTTACCAAACGGCAGAGGGAACGTTTGTTGATTACGATTTGGGACAAGTCAGCGGTGCCAATCAATGGGGGATGTGCGTTGCGGACTTTGACAACGACGGTCACAAGGATGTGTTCAGTGGTGGTTCCTACGACGGTGTGTTTGTTCAGCGGATCACGGCTCCAGGCGTCAGCACTGCCATGGAGCTTGCGGAGGGCAGCATGTTCATGCAAGGGTGCAATTGGGTGGACATTGACAACGACGGGGTGCTCGATGTGTTTGGATGTCATGACGATGCCCTGAGCCGCATGTGGAAAGGCAGTGAGGATGGCACGTTGGTGCCAGCACCTGAGTTCATCGACCTGACCGAGTACGAACTTGCCGATTACCAAGGCAACGATCACAGCGGCAACTATGGCACCGTCTGGACAGATTTTGACAGTGATGGGGACATTGATTTGTTCATTGCGAAGTGCCGTCAGTTTGTGAACGATCCCAACGACCCCCGTCGCATCAACCAACTGTGGGTCAATGATGGCAACGGCGGCTGGACTGAGGAAGCCTTGGAGCGCGGTTTGGTGCTGTACGAGCAAAGCTGGACCACCGATTTTGCTGACATCGACAACGACGGAGATTTTGATTGCTTGGCCACCAACCACAGCTCCACCATTGCGCTGCTCAGCAACGACGGCACGGGTCACTTCACAGACATCACCTCCGGAAGCGGCCTGGAAATCTCAGGTTTTTTCCTCCAAGCCAAGTTGGACGATTTCGACAATGATGGCTTTGTGGATCTCATCTATACAGGCGGTGCAGACGGGTTTTATCGCAACAACGGCGATGCCACGTTCACAGAAGTTCCGAACCTGTTCCCGTATGGCGACACCATGCACAGTTTTGCTTCTGGTGATGTCAATCGTGATGGACAATTGGACGTGTATGCAAGCTATGGAAACAGCTACGTGACTCCGGACGACAACAATGCCGATGTGCTGTGGTTGAATGAAGGGAATGACAACCACTGGATTGCATTTGATCTCGAAGGACTTGAAAGCAATTTGGATGCAGTCGGCGCCAAAGTGACGTTGATTGGGGACTTTGGCACGATGGTCAGAGAGATTCGCGGAGGTGAGAGTTACGGCATCACCTGCACTTTCGCTTGCCGTTTTGGTCTGGGTGACCATGAATCGGTCGACCAAGCGGTGGTCCAATGGCCAAGTGGATCCGAGACTGTGGTTTTGAATCCAGCCATTGACCAATACCACAACGTGTTGGAGGTGCCCTGCGTTGTTGACGTGGTGGCAAGTGCAAACGCCTTGTCGTTTTGTCCTGGTGAGGTGGTCACATTGAGCGCGAATGAGGGTTTTTCGTCTTACGAATGGTCAAACGGCGAGGAGACAGCCTCCATCGACATTGTGGAGTCAGGCACGTACTCCGTGGTTGTGTATGATGCCGAAGGTTGCGGAGGAGTTTCAAACCTTGTCACCGTGAGTGAAATCGTGGGCAATACGCCGACCATTTCACTGGATGGGGACAACGACGTTTGTGATGGAACTGCGTTGACACTCACTGCCTCAGATGCGGACAATTACACATGGTCCACGGGCGAGCAAACCCAAAGCATTGAAGTCACCACGAGTGGCTCATACGCAGTTTACAGCGTGGACATTTGTGGGAATGAGGGAACCTCCGACACCCTGGTGGTTCAAGTATACGAGGCGCCACTGAGCAACCCCGAGGTGAGCGAGGACATTGAATTGGACGCGCCTGACATCGTGGATTTGACAGCGACCGGAGAAAACGTGCGTTGGTTTGACTGGCCTGCCGATGGCACCCTCCTTTTTGAAGGCAACAATTATTCGCCAGAGGTGACAACCACAACCACCTTTTGGGCAGAGGATGCAAGGATCACGCAAGGTGAAGCCCAAACGGGAGGGGAGATGTCCCCCCAGACGGATGAAAACGCTGACAGTTTGGGAGCATACCACCCCAACAGCGCTCGCTGGTTGGAGTTTGATGTCCACCAAGAAATGCGTTTGAACAGCGTCACGTTGTTCGCCAATGGCACCTATGAGCGCAGCTTTGAGCTCATCAATGCGTTTGACATGGTGTTGGAGAGTACCACGGTCCTTGTGGAGGATGGTGCATTTGTGCTTGAACTTGATTGGGACATTGCGCCTGGCGAAGGTTATGGCTTGCGATGCGTTTCTGAGAATCCACAACTTTGGAGAGAAGGGACGAGTTCTGATTTGAACTATCCGTATGACGTGGGTGATTTGTTGACCATCACAAACAGCACGGCCGGGCCAAGCTTGGACTATTATTACTTCTTTTATGAATGGGTGGCGGAGGAGAAGCCCATTGAATGTGTGTCTGAACGCGTTGGAGTGACCGTGACGGTGAATGGAACTTCGGATGTGAATGATCTGAATGAAACTGTCTGGCAAGTGATACCCAATCCCGTGGCACATGGTGGGGTGCTCAACATGCCCGGCCTTCCGACAGGGACGGTCGTCAGCGTGACGGACAACCAAGGCCGCGTGGTCCACTCTGGTGCCTGGATTGGTGCCATCTCCGTGGATTGGCCCGCGGGCTGGTACGCGGTGCGTGCTTTCAGCGCCGCAGGAATTGATCAACGCGCAGTTGTCGTGCGATAAAGACATTTTCAACAACTCCGACATTTCAAGGCGGGACCGATTGTCCCGCCTTATTTTTAGCCCATGGGATTGGTCAGTGTTTTGACGAGATGGGTGCCTAGGACGGTGCTGCAACGCGGCGCGCATTTGGCTTTGCAGACAGTTGCATGGACGTACGCAGGTTCCACCCTGGAGGACCCAATCGTGGGCAAGTCTTACCGAAAAATGCTGCCTTATGGCCGCGTCCGAAGCCGCGCCAATGCATTGGCACCTCACAGTTTGAGTTTGGAACGTCACCGCGCGGTTTGGGCGTTCATGCAAAAACGCACCTCATTTTTTGAGGCGCCTTTGCGCATGCTGCACCTTGCGCCCGAGTATTGCTATCTCAAACGATTCAAGAAGCTGCCCAACCTAGACTATGTCACGGCTGACTTGAACAGCCCATGGGCAGACCACCATTTCGATTGTCATGACATTCCATTTGAAAACCATTCTTTTGATGTTGTCATGGCCAACCATTTGTTGGAACACGTGGCGGACGACCGAAGGGTGATGCAGGAATTTTACAGGGTCATGAAGCCAGGTGGGTGGGGTGTTTTTCAGGTGCCCATCAACCACCAAGATGCCGACACCGCCGAGGACCCCAATGTGACGGACCCCATGGAGCGTGAACGGCTTTACTGGCAGCAAGACCACGTTCGTCTCTACGGTCATGAGGATTATCCCAAGCGGCTGCGCGAAGCTGGATTCAAAGTAGAGGAGGTCGACATGCTTGACATGCTTGGTGCAACAACCTTTGAGAGATACAGCTTGGGCGAAGAACGTTGGGTGTATTTCGTGACCAAACCGTGATTCACATCACAATGCCTTGATGGAAGCGACGCGGGTGTCTGCAACGGCCTCCACGAAGGCGTTGACTTGGGCCAAACGAACGTCCACTTCCAAGGAGCACGCAAGCTCGAAATGAGTGGTCACAGGCTGCAACCCCCAGCGTTTCAGGAGCCCCATCACCACGCCCATCTGTTCGTATTGGAATGAGATCTCATGCCGTTGGGTGCGCACGCATTCAATGATGTTCCCGTTCCGCAACGCTTCTGCCGCCCCTTCGCGATAGGCTTCGATCAGTCCACCTACGCCCAGTTTGGTGCCGCCAAAGTATCGCACCACGGCAAAGAGAACCATGGTCAGTTCGTTCGATCTGATGACACCCAAAATGGGCGGACCTGCGCTGTTGCTGGGTTCGCCATCATCGCTTGATTTGTGCCTTGCGTCTTCATGGCCAAGCATCCACGCATAGGCAACGTGACGCGCACTGTGGTGTGCCTTGCGAAGCGATTCAAGGTGTTTTTTGGCTTCTTCTTCATTTTGGACAGGAAATCCATAGCCAAGGTGTTTGGATCCTTTGGCTTTGAACAAACCTTCACAAGGCCCTTCCAATGTCAGGTATGTGTCGTCCATGGCTCAACCTTCAAAACAGACGGAAAGCACAAAGCTTCTCGTCCGCAGGAATTCAAGCGGACTGGCCAAATCGCCTTTGCCTGGGACGAGGACATTGAGCAGGCCGTGTTCTGTTTTGGCTTGGATGGCCATCTTGAAGAAAGGCAGGAAAATGTCAATTCCCGCACCGATGTCAAGGGCCACATTGCCGGATCGCAAACGCAGGATGTCTTCTTCCTGCCTCACATCTTCTTGCGATTGGAAATCCCGAAGGTATTTCACCCCACCCAAGGCATAGGCTGCCACATTTGTCAGACGGTCTGTGCGCCACTTGAGGAGCAAAGGCACATCCAAATTCACGGAAGAGGCACGTTCAAGTTGCTCTTCATTGCCTTCAAATCGATAGAGCAGGGCGCGTTCTTGGAAACTGAGTCCCGGCACAAATCGAATCCGCAGATGGCGGGTCAACGTGTACGACGCCATCAAATGCATGTTGAAGCCACCCTGTGGTTGGTTGGCGACGCCTCTGAACGTAGGGCCCAGGCTGTCCGCGACTGCAAATTTGAAGTCGCTTTGGTTGCCTGACAAAATGAAGCCAAAGTGGTATGGCCTTTTGTCAAAATTGGGCAAATTCATGCGGCCACGTTGCGCCTGTGCCAAGTCGTGGCAGAAGATTGTGGTTGCAGCCAACCACACGGATGTCCAGAGAATGCGCCTCATGCTCAACGAAGGTACATTAGGACAACGTTGAAAGGCCCCAAATGTGATGCAACAACGCCGTCGCCAACAATGCCAACATCACGGCAGCGAACAAGTAGGTGAGAAGGGAAAGGACGAAGGTCACTCCGCCAGAGAGCATCCAGTTCACCTGTGCCATTGCCTGCTCGCGGTAGGCGGTTCTTCCAGGAAGATTCAGGGTTTCGCTGGTCTGTGCTTGGCTGGCAACGAACTCTTGGTATGCGTCGTCGTTGGCAGTATGTTCCTCGATTTGAGCGATGCGCAAGGCCTTCCGCAACGCTGTGGATTCTGCATCGATCACATGGTTCCACGTCCAAACCGTGCCTGATGCAAGGACGGCGTACAGCACTAAGGGCTGAGACAGCTGTTTGAAATCACCCCAGAATGAGCCCGTGTTCCTGCGCTCACGGAGGAACCACATTGCCATTCCAACCGTGAGCAGCGTCAGAGCGGTCCAATGGTACATTCCACCCAGCGCAACGAGCCGCTCGGCGTTGAGTGATCCGGCCAACATCCATTTGACAGCGACGTAACCGCCACATATCATGAAGGGAATGCCCACAAGGAGGGAGCGCTGCATGGATCCTTATCCGTTCATGGAGGCCAAGAAATCTTCGTTGTTCCGGCTGCCTTCCACGCGGTCTTTGACAAATTCCATCGCTTCGACACTGTTCATGTCTGCAAGGTGTTTGCGCAGAATCCAAATGCGTTGAAGGTCTGCCTTGTCCATCAAAAGATCTTCTCGACGCGTGCCTGAGGCCAAAATGTCGATGGCGGGGTAAATGCGACGATTTGAAATGCGACGATCGAGTTGCAATTCCATGTTGCCTGTGCCTTTGAATTCCTCAAAAATGACCTCGTCCATCTTGGATCCTGTCTCTGTCAAGGCAGTTGCAATGATGGATAGAGAACCGCCGTTCTCAATGTTTCGAGCTGCACCGAAGAAGCGCTTGGGCTTTTGAAGCGCGTTGGCCTCCACACCGCCGGACAGAATTTTTCCTGACGATGGACTCACTGTGTTGTAAGCTCGCGCCAAACGGGTGATCGAGTCGAGGAGGATGCACACGTCATGCCCACATTCCACCATCCGCTTGGACTTTTCAAGAACCAAGTTTGCGATGCGAACGTGTCGGTCAGCAGGTTCATCGAAGGTGGATGCGATCACTTCCGCATTCGCGCTGCGCTTCATGTCAGTGACCTCCTCTGGTCGTTCGTCAATCAGCAAAATGATGAGGTAGACCTCGGGGTGATTCAAGCTGATGGCGTTGGCCACATCTTTCAACAGCGTTGTTTTCCCTGTTTTGGGTTGAGAGACAATCATGCCTCGTTGCCCCTTTCCAATGGGCGCGAACAAATCCATCAACCTCGTGCTCACCGTGCCGCGAGCTGTGCTGAGTTTGAATCGTTCTTGTGGAAACAAGGGGGTCAGGAACTTGAACGGAACACGGTTTTTGATCCATTCTGGACTCCTTCCATTCACGCTCTTGACATCGATGAGCGGGTAATATTTTTCCCCAATTCGTGGAGGTCGGATGCCCGCCACCACAGTGTCACCGGTTTGGAGACCAAATTGTTTCAACTGTTTGGCAGAGACATACACATCGTCGGGGGAGTTCAAGTAGTTGTAATCTGCAGAACGAAGGAACGCATGTCCCTCTTGCTGCACCTCGATGACCCCTTCTGTTTGCACCAACCCATCGAAGTCAAACCCGTGCTCTTCTGGTTCTGAAAGGAACGGGTCTCTGCGGTTGCGGTTGTTGCGATTTCGGTCGTTGCGGTCATTTCGATCCCCTCTGTTGTTGCGATCGTTCCGGTTGTTCCGTTGACCGCGATCTCCTCTGTCATTTCGGTCGCTTCTCGACCCACGATCGCTTCGCTCGGCGCCTTTGCCATCTCCGTTCTCCTCATTGTTGGCAGAACCGCCTTCGCGACGACGGCGATCTCTACGGTCGCGCATGCTCTCGCCGGAACGGCGGCTTGCATCACCGTCCTGCTGCTTTGATTCCTTCCGGTCGTCGTTTGATTCAGCGCCTTTGGAATCCTTTTCTCTGCCTTCCGATTGTTCTTCCGACTTCTTTCCTCGCCCTTTGGATTTGGGTGGTTCCTCCGCAGGTTTGTCCTGAGAAGGCTTCGCTCGGCGTGTCCGTGAGGGAGTTTTGCTGTCAGCTCCCGATGACGACGGGGACTTTGCTTTGCTGGGTTGCGCAGCTTGTTCGTCCAAAATGCTGTACACGAGGTCTTGCTTCTTCAGTTTGTCTGTTCTAGCAATGCCAAGTTTTCCAGCGATTTCTCGCAATTCGGCAACTTTCTTGCCGTTCAATTCGATGATGTCAAACATCCTTCTACGTTAAGATAAGGGAGTGGGGAAGGGCCCCGGAGAACGCGCCTTTGGTCGTTCTGTCGGTAAAGATACATCAACAAAGATGGATGCTGTTGCAAAGGATCAAAAAGTTGAACCAACAGAGGTCATTTCTTCCGAGGCCACTCAATCACCCGCATGTTGCAGACGCGACTGTCCTGAATCTGGAATTTCAGCATGGTGCACACCTTGTGGAAACCAGCAATCCCGGCCGCGCCAGGATTGAGATGAAGCCCCCCCCAGGCAGCGACTTTTTGTACGAGCAAAATGTGGCTGTGGCCGCATACAAAAAGATCGGGTGGGTTGGCTTTCAATTGGGCCAACATGCCCTTGGCATAGCGTGGGGGACGCCCGCCGATGTGGGTCATCCAAACCTTCATCCCTCCAGCAACAAAGTGCGCGTGTTCAGGGTACGTCCTTCTCGCGATGTCATCGTCGATGTTGCCAAAGACGGCCCTGCACGGCGCCACTTCGGACAAGGCATCTGTCACGTGGAGCGTCCCTATGTCACCTGCATGCCACACTTCATCAGACCCTTCAACATGCCGCAGGATCCGCGCGTCAATGTACCCGTGCGTGTCAGAAAGGAGGGTGATGTTCATGGCAAGGGACGATGTTCAGGTCAGCCAGGCTGAATTCTGTCCCAAACATCCGAACTTTCACGCCATGATGATGCGTCGATGGACAAGGTTTTGCGTCGTTTGCTGCGCGATGATGCTATCGCCAGGCATTTGGTCGCAAACGGGACCGAGCCGAAAGGCGAAGAAGGCATATGACGAGGCGCTTGAAGCCTATCGATTTCAAGCCTATTCCATCACGGCGGCGGCAATCGACAAGGCCCTTCGAAAGAGCCCAGATTACGCGGATGCATGGTTTTTGAAGGCACAATTGCACCGTGATTTGGAAAAGGAAGATGTGGCCGAGGTGTTGGAGTACGCATTGCTCTTGGATGGAGACAAATTTCCTTTTGGGTGGGTTGAATTGGCCCAAATCCAATGGGAAAGTGGCCAGTATGCAAAAGGGCTTGCCACCCTTGCCGCCCTGGATTCGAAGGCATTGCCGTTGACAGAAGAAGTGCAAGAAAAGCGTCAGTGGGTTGAAGCTGGACTGCGACATTCCGTTGCAGCGATGTCTCGGAGCGGCGCACAGGAGGAGTCGAGGTTGCTTGAAGGAAGCCTCAACACTGAGGCTGAGGAGTACTACGGGGCGCTGGATCTTACAGGGCGCAGAATGGTCTTCACCAGGTACGGCGTTACGAACCCGGCTGAATTGAGGCTGCCCGGGGTCGGTGGCGGAGAAGATTTTTACGAAAGTGTCAAGCTCGAAGATGACAAATGGTCTCCGCCTGTACCCTTGCGTGGCATCAATACACGCATGAACGAAGGCGCTCCTGCATTGAGTGGGGACGGGAAGGTGATGGTGTTTGCAGCCTGCGAAACGCCAAGAGATGGTTATGGCCCTCGACAGGGCAAAGGATCCTGTGACTTGTTCGAATCTGAGTGGGATCCACGAACGAATCAATGGTCCTTGGGAACGAACCTTGGCACCCCAAATTCGGCAGGTTGGGAGAGCCAGCCCACTTTGAGTGCCGATGGCAACTCCCTCATTTTTGCCAAATCAGCCAGGGGCAAAAAGGCACCCTCTGATTTGGTGGTGTGCCATCGCTTGGATGGCGGTGGCTGGTCCAGCCCAAAACCACTTTCAGGCGAGGTCAACACCATCCGGGTGGAGGAAAGTCCATTCTTGCATCCCGATGGAAAGACGCTGTACTTCAGCAGCGACGGCCATCCGGGCCTGGGAAAATTGGATGTGTTTGTCTCACGCCGGCAGCCTGATGGCAGCTGGGGTGAGCCAGTGAACCTTGGTCCTGGAATCAACAGTTTCAACAAGGACAACAGTTTGATGGTGCTTCCGCAAGGAGGCACGGCCTTGTTTGCCTCCACCAGGGATGGAGGGGATCTTGATTTTTGGGAGGTTGGCCTTCCGTCGTTTGGAACGCCGACGGACGTCACTCCACTGCGTGGCGTCGTGGTGGATGCCATCTCTGGCGAAAGGTTGGCGGCTGAGGTGGAACTGGTGGATTTGGAGACGGGCCGCACCCTTGGCAGCCTGACGTCTTCAGTGAGTGACGGGTTCACTCTGCCAATGCCTGAAGAGGGTGTGTACAGTTTCGGTGCCATTGCCAAGGATCATCTGTTTGGGATGACCACCTTCGACATGCGCGGAGATGAAACCACACCATCTTCCTTCGTCAAGATCGAACTTCCTCGCATCGAATTGGGTCAGTCCTTCGTTTTGGAAGCGATCCAATTCGAAACCGGAAAGGCCGACCTTCTGCAAGCATACCAGGCAGGTTACGAGCGAATGGCCCAATGGATGTCAGAGAATCCCCGTGTGAACATTTTGGTCGTGGGACACACTGACAATGTTGGAGATGCATCGGACAACCTTCATCTCAGCCGAAGACGCGCCGAGCGTGTGAAGGCATTTTTGACCCAACGCGGAGTGTCACCTGCTCGAATTTTGGTCGACGGACGTGGGGATTTGGCCCCCCTTGTTCCCAACAATTCAGAGGAGGAGCGGGCAACCAACCGTCGTGTGGAAGTTCAAATTTTGGACGCTCAGTGATTCCGGATTCAACGTCACAACGACCAAGTGGCAGAGAGAAACCAAGTCCGCGGGGGGGCTGGGTTGTACAATTTGCCAAACACGCCATTGAGTTGATGCCATCCCGAATATGAGGTGTTTGTGACATTCCTCACTCCCATGTTCAAACAGGTCTTTTGGTTGGGCGCGCACCAGGATGCTTCCACGTTGCCCACTGCATAGGCAGGGTGCAAAACCTCGCCGTCATCCGTCAATGGGGTAGCACCAACCCCCCGGATCCATGCATGCAAATTCCAATGATGTTCACGCTGCCAGACTTGCCAGGTGTACATTGCATTGGCCGTCCAGTGCGGCGAGCCGGGAAGCCGCTGCACGTCGGTTTCCCAGAGAAGTCCGCCATCGGTGAAGCTGACTGGAGGCCAGCCGGAGTCGCGCACATGCATCTGAAGCGCCCCCGTCAGACGTACAGAATGGCGCTTGAATCGCTGGTTCCATGCTCCTTCCAAACCAACCATCGTCAGGGGGTTGGTTTCGTTGATGAACGATTCGATGTCATTTTCAATGACTTGCACAATGGCGTTGCCGACAGTTTGGTGATAGAACACGCATTCGGCTTGTTCAAATCGAAGGCCGGTTTCAAATGTCAAGGCTTCTTCTGCACGCAACGGGTTGAGCAGTGCACCCTCCACATCGGTCGATAGCGATTCAAAATTGGTGGGGTCACTGAATCCAGTGCTCGTTTGGAAGAACCAATTGCCCCAGTCGCCGAGGGTTTTGGACAATCCAATCCGTGGAAGCACATCCCACGCCTCGAACGGCGCATCGTAGGGCTCGTTCATCGCCACGCCGGTTGCGCTCCGTGTGCGGATCGAAAGGGCAGTGGAGGCTTCCAGTCTCATGCCGTTGGACCATGCGAAGGCCATCGAAGGTGCCCAATGCGTGCGGGTTTGCCTAACGTTCAAATCGTAGAGGAGGTCACTGTTTTTTCGTTCTGTCGCACTTTCCCAACGCGCAAATGCACCGTCATCAAACGTGGACATGAAATTCCATTCGGCCTGAATCTCTGTGTTCTTGCCTTCCCACGCAGTGAAGCGCTCTCGGATGCGGAGGCTGCCTCCCCAGCCTGACTCTTCTTTGTATCCATTGAAAAACGGAGATGTGCCAAAGGGATTGATCTTGTCCGTCCAACGCGCCAATGCCCAAACATCCAGGCTTCGCCGATGCGGGCGATTGCGCCAATTGGCCACATGGGCATGATGCCCCCATAGGGCTCTTCGTCGTTGAACGTGGGCGTCGTAAGCCAGCCCCGGCGCCAAGGTTGCCTCATCGTTCAGTTTGATGGCTCCGGGAAGTGCCCAGGACCCGTCTTGGAAAGCCCACCAGTTTCGATGGACGGCCTTTTCAGTGTCAAGCATGTGCTCGACTTCGAGCTGCCAACGTTCGTTCCATTCGTGTTCCCGATAGCCGCTGTTTTGCGATCGGGAGGCCCTCACTTGCCATGCTCCAATGGGCACTGTGACATTCACACGTGATTGCATGCCTTCACTGCCCGTGGGTCCTGTGACCAGGTGACCACCCACGCGGGTTGCTTGACCAGAGCCTTCAACCACCAATGCGCCACCGTAGGCCCCGCCAAACGTTGTTGCCGCCGCGCCTGAAACGAGCGAGATGGGTCCAGTCCAGGATGGTTCCAGCCACTCCATGGGGCTCGTGCCATCGGCTTCGGTCATGAGGAAGCCTCTCACAAACAGCATGGTGTTTCTGACGGCGAACGGCGAACGCAGCGCAGATCCACGAACATTCAAGCGGCGACTGCCACCAGCGCCTCGTGTTTCCATCAGCACACCCGGCAAGGCATTCAAGGCTGGGGCGAGATCGACGCTTCCGAAGCCTTCCACCAACATTGAATCCGGGGCCCACAGCGTCGCTGCAATTTGCTCGGGTGAGAGCAGTGGACTGTAGGCGGCCACGGCAGCTTCTCTGAGCATCACTGTGGCGCTGTCTGGTGATGTTTGGCCATGAAACGTGGTTTGACAGCAGCACCAAAGCAGGACTGCGCTGGACACACTTCGAGAAAGTGTAGTGTTCATTGTACCAAGAGTATGCGTGACATGTGCTTGCCAATGGACGATTTGGTCTGAAGCAGGTAGCTTCCACTTGACCAAGTGGAGACATCCAGCTGGCTTCCAGAAATCAAGGTTCCTTCCGTCATC
>JAYZBB010000004.1:0-6350 GCA_036339415.1 Bacteroidota bacterium
GGTCCTCATACACACCGGCGTTGCGCTCGTGAAAGTTGCCTGTTCCAATGTGACCAAACCGCCGCACTTTCCCCTGCTTTCGCCGGGTGACAAGAATGACTTTGCAATGAACTTTGAGGTTGGGAATGCCAATGCGCACGATGGCGCCAGCCTCCTGCAACATGTTGGCCACCTTCAGATTGTGTTTCTCATCGAATCGAGCTGCCAATTCCACAATCACTTCCACCCTTTTCCCCTTGCGAGCCGCATTCATCAGTGCATTGATGACTTGGCTGTTCTTGGCCACACGGTACAAATTGATCTGGATGCTTGTCACATGAGGGTCAATGGCCGCCTCACGCAAAAAATCCACCACATGGACAAATTTGTGGTAAGGACAGTGCACCAACACATCGCCATCTGCAATGGCCCGCATCACACTTGGCGCACTTTTCAGCCGGGGGTGGGTCAGGGCAGGTTGAGACGGATAGACCAAATCGCGCCGTCCAAAATCCGGAAAGCCCATCAAGTCGCGACGGTTGTGGTACCGGTCCCCAGCCACGATACTGGCTGCGGCGGGAACCTTCATTTTTTTGACCAAACCCTGAAGCATGTCTTGGGGCATGTCCCGGTCGTGGATGATCCTGACGTACTCGCCTTGCTTGCGCTTCTTCAGTCCGCGTTCAACCCGGTTCATCATGGAGCGTGACACATCGTCGTCCATGTCCAAATCCGCATCGCGCGTGGCCTTCAACGCGAAGGCTTCCACGGATTCGGCCTCGAACAACCTGAAAATCTCGGGAAGGGCATGCCGGATGACATCTTCCAAAAACATGACTCGATGCCTGCCCTTCGGCTCTGGCAGGGTGAGAAAGCGATCCAAATGACGAGGAATGTGAATGACTGCCAGCTTCTCCTTCTCCGCTTCAAATGTCAACCGCACCGCGAGGTATCCATCTCCATCCACGAGCTGTGGCATTTTGACCTTGCGTCCCAGCATGATCGGCACCAACTCAGATCGTACCTCTTGACGGAAGTTCGCCGACACAAATTCCGCATCGGCCTCGTCCAATTCGTTTTCACGCACGAAGTGAATGTTTTCACACTCCAATGCCGCAATCACATCGTGAAACGTCTTGTCATATTGCCTGCGCAATCCCTCAATGCGCTCGACCACCCGAGACAGCGTTTCGTCGTAGGCAAATCCAAGGGTGGTCTTGGCTTTTTTGTCCACCATCAACACCCGTTGCAAGTTGGCCACACGAACCCGATAAAATTCATCCAAATTGTTCGAGTAAATGCCCAAAAACCGGACGCGCTCAATCAAGGGCGTCCGGGAAACTTGCGCCTCCTGCAACACGCGCTCATTGAAAGACAACCAGCTCAATTCGCGGTTGATGTAAGGCGTGTTTTCTGAGGAAATCTTCATGGGACAAAGATGGCACGTGTTTGCGCATTGCCGCGGTAAGGAACCGTCGAACCTACGTTACCATTTCTTGCGGCTCAAAAGAGAACCGCTCAATTCACTGCCTGTTATCTTTGAGAGCACAAAAACAACCCAAACCTAAAAACATGTCTGTACTCGTTGGCCGCAAAGCCCCCTCTTTTAGCGAAGCCGCCGTTGTCAATGGCAACGAGATTGTCGAAGATTTCTCGTTGGATCAATACCTCGGGGACAAATACGTCATTTTGTTCTTTTATCCCCGTGACTTCACCTACGTGTGCCCCACAGAAATCCACGCTTTCCAAGAAAAACTTGGGGATTTTCAAGCGCGCAACTGCGCTGTGGTGGGTGTCTCTACTGACACTCCAGAATCTCACCGAGCTTATCTCGGTATGCCCAAAAAAGAGGGAGGACTTCAAGGAGTCACTTATCCTTTGGTCGCTGATTTGAACAAAACGATTTCGACCAATTATGACGTGCTTGCCGGAGACTACGACTACGATGAAGAAGGCAATCTCGTCGCTCACGGCAACCTGGTGGCCTATCGTGGCTTGTTCCTCATTGACAAAGAGGGCATCGTGCGTCACCAGCTCGTGAACTTCTTCCCCATTGGCCGCAATGTGGACGAAGCCATCCGCGTGCTCGACGCGTGGATTCACAACGAAACGCATGGCGAAGTTTGCCCAGCAAACTGGGAAAAAGGCAAAGATGCCATGGCAGAGACAACCGACGGTGTGGCCGCCTACCTCGCGAGCCACTGAACGCGAGACCAACGACAAACAAAAAGCCCCGATGCACAAACGCATCGGGGCTTTTCGTTGTTCCAATACTGGAACTCGCGGAAGGGTCCATCACACGCGGCCTTTGCGGCGACATACGTGGTGAACGACTTCGCCGTTCGGTGCAATATATTGCTCTTGTGAACCGTTGAAGTGCGACTCAATGGCCTGCGCCGACCATTCAGGACGCGCCTGAATCAAGCAGGCCACATCGTCACAGGCGACGGCAGGACGCCCCTCTCCATCGAGAATCACATAGATGTCACCCACCAAACGTTCGTTCATTCGCTCGTCGTGGGAAACAGGCGGGTTGTACACAGCGTCACGGGTCTGACGCAACTCATTCATCGTGCGAGATTTGATCATCTTGTCGGAGGGTTGTCATGGAGGGGCAGCGTTGAGCCCGGGTCTGCAATATACACGTTTCCAACAACTTACACGTGTACTTTGGACACGGTTTCAGGGCCAAAGGCCGCGTTCAACAGCGTCAAGAATCCATTTGAAGGCGTGGATGACAACCCGAGGCGCACCAATCCAGATTCGTGATGAAGGTGCAACTCGGTGCGTTCCTCTGACACCTGAATGTGCCATTGCGTTTTTGCAAAAGCACATGGCAGTCCATAGACTTCCAAACGCACCCGGAAGTACAAAATCGCTCCCGCCTGGGTGCGCTGGAGGTTGGCCCACTTCACGTCAGACGTTTCTTCAATCATTGCCGACACCGGTCCTGGTCCCTCGAGCAAACGCATGCGTGGACTGCCGGCACGCTTCCACCAGGGCAGCGGCTTGCCTGAAATGGCGTAAACCTCCTGCCAACGGTCGGGGTCAGCGTATGTCAAGTTCCAAAGCATCGGTGCTCCAGAGGGTTTGGTATTTGCCATCGCCGTCGTACATCTCCGCTTGACGTTGTGTGTTGAATTTGCGGTTGGGACGAGGGTCGTTGCCCACTCCTGCCACATAGATCCAATTGCCGGCATTGCTTGCTGGGTCGTAGTCAAGCAGACAGTGCTCAAACCACGACGCCCCCAAGCGCCAATCGATGCCAAGGTCATGAACGAGGTAGGACGCCACATTTTGCCGCCCGCGGTTGCTCATGAACCCCGTCTTGGCCAGCTCTCGCATGTTGGCATTCACAAACGGGTCTTTGGTTCGTCCCTCCTTCCAAGCCTCAAACGCTGGTTTTTGCGTTCCGCGATTGGGGCTCTCTGGTTTGAGGGCTTTGCGATGGAAGATGCGGGACCCAAACTTCATCGCAATGAAGCGGAAATAGTCCCGCCAAATCAACTCGAAGACCAGCCAATAGGTGCTGTCATTCGCTTCGACGTTGTCTTCGAACCGATAGACTTCACTTGCAATGCGGCGAGGGCTGATGCAACCATGTGCAAGCCAAGGACTGAACTTGCTGCTGTAATCTGCGCCGACCAGACCGTTTCGGGTTTTCTTGTACACCGCCAAGCGTTTGGTGTCCCAGAAGTAGTGCTTCAGGCGGGCGCGCGCTTCGGATGCGCCCCCCTTGAACGGCAGCACCCCACGGCTGTCGGCAGCTGGCATCGACTGACCCGAGCGACTCAGCATGAACTCCAACGAAGGGACCTCGTCAGAGGTGACTTGCTCCGGACAAGTCAAGGACTGGGGTGCAGCGATGCACTCCCGCACTTCGCTTTGCTTCTCTACTTTTTTCCGAAACTGCGAGAAGATGTCTGGGATCGCTGAGAGGTCCATCGGCAAGTCATCGGGGTGAAACAAGGTGTGCCCCTCAATCCAGTTGCAGGAACCGCCGATTTCCGCAACCGAAGAGGCCACAGCTGATTGGATTTCCAATTCCTCGGGAGTATGCTCAGCTTGCGCAGTAAGGGTTGTGCAGGACCACTCCTGCATCAATTTCGGCAGCCATTCCTCGGAGCTGCCGTGACGGACAATCAGGGCGCCCCCGGCGCGTTCAATGGCCCCTTTCAAATCAGAGATGCTTTCCAACACGAAGCGTGTTCGGAAGGGTCCCGTTTTCACGTGTCCCCATCTGTCCTCCGACCAAAAACGATCGTCCAAAATGAACACTGGGACCACCTCATCACTTTTCAACGCCTCGGCCAGAGCCGGGTTGTCGTCAAGTCGAAGATCGTTCCGAAACCAATGCAGGGCGCGGGTTTTGTTCATGTCAAAGTTGTTCTAGGTTGGCCAGCACCTCGTCACCGCGCTGGAGCAAAGCCTGTTGTTGAGCTGCTGGCATTTTGTCCCAAGTGCGGTAGACCATGCCAATGCGAGGATTGCGTTCAAGCAGGTCACGGTTGCGGGCGTGAAAATGCCAATAGAGGCTGTTGAAAGGACAGGCGTCTTCCTCGGTTTTCGACTGCCGCTTGTATTTGCAGGAGCCACAGTGAGGGCCCATCTTGTGTATGTAATTCGCCGATGAGACATACGGCTTGGTCCCCACGATACCTCCATCGGCAAATTGACTCATGCCGCGGGTGTTCGTCATCTCCACCCATTCAATGGCGTCGATGTACACGCCGAGGTACCATCCATCCACTTCGTCTGGATCGATGCCTGCAAGCAGGGCAAAATTGCCCGTGACCATGAGCCGCTGAATGTGGTGGGCGTAGGCATGGTCAAGGGTTTGGCCTATGGCATGTTGAAGGCATCGCATGCCTGTTTCCCCGGTCCAAAACCACGACGGCAACGTTCGGTCGTGTTGGAAGAAATTCATGTTGGCGTATTGGGGCATGTGGGCCCAGTACACCCCGCGCATGTATTCGCGCCACCCAAGAATTTGACGAATGAATCCCTCAGCCTGCTCGATGCTCGCGTGGTCGGGAGCCTCGCGCCACTTCAATTCCACCGCGGCAATCACCTCTTTGGGATGCAGCATCTTGACGTTCATCGCAAAGCTCAAACGACTGTGGTACACGGTCCAACTGTCCTCGGTGAGGGCGTCTTGAAAATCCCCAAACCGCGGCAGCAATTCCTCGACGAAAATGTCCAGCAAATCCAAGCACTCGTCTCGTGTCACAGGCCAGCCAAAGCGCTCAGGGTCCAATCGGCCCACCGTTTGGACTCCCGCCTCGCTCAAGGACGTCAACACATCGGTGACGTCGCGTTCCCACAGTCGAGGAGCTGGCGGAACATGACCCTTGGGAAGCTTCTTTCGATTGTTCGCGTCGTAGTTCCACTTGCCTCCTTCCGGTTGACCTGCGCTGTCAAGCAAGACGTCATGGCGCTTTCGCATCTTGCGTTAAAACGACTCCATGAGGTACTGCTTCTTGCCTTTGAAATGTTCGGCCAAATCAGCTCGCCCCGTCAGAAAATGCTCGGTTTCGTCCATGCAAACAGACACCCCCAATTCTGAGGACCACGTGTCCACTGCTTCACGAAAAAGTTGGTCCAAGCGCCATTCATCGGGAGCCTGAAATCGAACTTCTGAGGCACCGGAAGCTTGAATCAAATCGCGCATGACATCCAGCATGGGCCGACGGGCATCCGGAGCGGCGATGGACAGGTAGTGAAGGTTGTGACCTTCGAAAATGCGCTCTGCTGCGAAGCTCCGCATCGCAAGGAAGAAGGCCACCACCTTTTGCACGTGGTGGCGGGCGTAGTCCGTCTCTTGTCGAGACTCCATCATGACGGTCAACACATCGCTTTGGGGGTCATGCCACCACGAATGGTTGGCATTGAGCTGGTCCCCCAACAACAGGCGGAGGATTCGGCAAGATTGAAGGACAGTGTCAGGAGGAAGAGACATGGTGGTGAGGTAACACCACCTGAGGCATCATGTTTCCTTGGAAGGTGATGTTCTTTTTCGCCGGCAGCGCTCGCTGCAATGTTTGACATTCTCCCAATCACGTGCCCACTTTTTGCGCCACACAAAAGGACGGCCGCATGTCGCGCAATTCTTTTCAGGCAGATGAGACTTTTTGTGGGCCATGTCCGTCAAGCCTTGGCTCCCTGCATGGCGCGAAGCTCAGACCAAGACATGGGAACAGGGGTTGCCTTCACACGTTGGGGGACATCTGCATCGCTCAAGAACTGCAACACCAGTTCATTGAACAACTCAGGAGCTTCGATGCTGCACACATGACCGCAATTCTCAATCACACTCAGCCGCATGTTCCGCTGAAGCTGTGTGAACCGCTCAGCCGCCTTGAAAAAAATGT
>JAYZBB010000005.1:0-51579 GCA_036339415.1 Bacteroidota bacterium
GCACACACAGGTCGTTGATTGAATTTGCTTGGGCGTTACCTGCAAGAAACGGATCTAGATCCTCGGTCTCCCCAGATGCATCGAGGTACTGAATTTCATCGATCTCCTCCGGTGTAAGCGCGTCATTCAAAATGTCACTGACCGATTGAGAGATTTCGAGCATGTCGGCATTCATGTAAGTCTCCCCATTTCCAAAGTTTGGCGGTTCCACATCAAGGAAGTCCGAGCATTCGCCGCTGACATTGGGAAATGCACTGCTCGCATGTGCGGAGCTGAGTATGACTCCTTCATCCATGGCGAAGCCAACAGATGCTCCTCCTTGAAAAAATCCGAATTGGACCTCGGAACCGGTTGTGTCAATGTTGAAGGCTGTCACGCCCTCTCCCAGAAGAAGACCCACATATTCCTCCATGCTTAGGCTTTGGTCCACCGTGACCTGTGCGACCCCAGGAACAACCGTCGCCACGAGCAACAGAAGTGTCTGGTGAAGCCGGAGGATGTGTTCGGAAGTGGAGTGACGAAACATGAAGGCGTGAAAGCCTCTAAGATAATCACCCGTTCGACAAGGGAATCAGTTGAAGTCCGAAAGAGCCACAGACAATTTCTTCCGTGCATGAAAGATGCGAGACTTCACCGTACCCATGGGGATGTCCATTTCCTCGGCGATCTCGTCGTAGTGGTATCCATCCAAAAACATGGTGAAAGGCTTTCTGAAGTCTGGCTTTAGCTCGGCGATGGCTTCGAGAATGTCAGCTTGGTTGATCACCGTGGTCACCGTGTCCACGCGATAGTCTTGGCTCGCGTTGATGAAGTATTGGTTCTCAGTGATGTCCAGAACGGTGTTCTGAAATTTCTTTCGCTTGTAATTGTTGATGAAGATGTTCCGCATGATGGTGTACAACCACCCTTTCATGTTGGTCCCCTCTTTGAAGTTGTTTTGATAGCGGAGGGCCTTCACCATTGTGTCCTGCACCAAATCATCCGCATCTGCGCCGTTGCGTGTGAACCCCAAAGCAAAACCACGGAGAAAGTCAGACTGACTGACAAGAAGCTGGTTGAATTCGAGTGTGCTCATGATCAATTTGTTTAACGATTCGAGCCAAAGATTCAACAAAAGTTGCGCCGGGCCAAAATTTTGTTCAACATTTTTGCAAAAACGCTAAACAAAAATTCTCTTTTGACTGGTTTTCAGCGCTTTACAACAAAAAAAGACAAACCAACAAGAAGTTGGATGGATTGTTCAAAACAATCGTTGCACCAATTCGCCTCCTGTCACATCCACGGTGACCCCTTTTGCGGGCTGGGCATTGCGAAACACCGATCCTGCAAGGTGGAACTTGACGTCGCTGCTTCCGAACGTCCTGACAATCCGATCGATGTACGCTTGCACCTGGTGCTCCGCAGGGGACGTGGTGCAATACGTGACAAATGCCACCTTGGGGAATTGGGCCGCAACCCCTGGCAAATCGTCAAATGGAACGCTTTGCCCGAGCAGGACACTCCTCCGTCCATGGTAGCGGCACAGCTGGTGCACAAACAGCAAGGAGATGTCATGGATTTCTCGCTCTGGCAAGTAAAGAACCAACACCTCTTCGTCCCGGTCCTCAGGAACTTCCGCTTGGTGGATTTCGGCATAAAGCATCTGCCGGAGCAGGTTGCTCATGAAATGCTCGTTGGCAGGACAAATGGCGTTGGTCAACCAAAGCACACCAACTTCAGCCAGGAAAGGCAGACACACGCTCACCACAGTCGCTTCAAATCCCAGACGCGCCACACAATCGTCCATGGTTTTCCGGAACAACCGCTCATCGTAGGTCATCATCGCGACCTTCAGCTTTTGCTGAGCCACCAGCTCCCCGGTTTCCTCGAAATCCAATGGCTTTGCATTGATTGTATCGAGAAGCTCGACTTCCGACATTGCAGCAACCTTCGAGATTTTCAAACCTCGTTCCAAAAGGAGACTCACATTGAGCAAGCGCTTCAAATCATCGCCAGAGTAGGTGCGAATGTTGGTGTCCGAACGCGTGGGGTTCAACAACGCATAGCGCTGCTCCCACGCCCTGATGGTGTGGGCTGTTACGCCAGAAAGGTTTTCGAGATCCTTGATGGAAAACTCCTGTTTCACGCCGCTCTCCTGATGATTGTGAGGTGTACCATACCAACGAACAGTTGACGTAGGGTTTTGGTTCACATCATAAGTTTGCGCCATGGCAGCATCTTTCTTTTTGACCGTCCCCAAAGACGAAAAGCTTTATCCCTTCAACGTCCTGCGTGAGGAATCCTCTCTGCACTTCGGTGTTCGGTCCATTGCAAATCAATGGAAAGATTTGCTGCAAGCCAAACCCGACGTTGCCGTTCACCCAAGGTTGTTGCCCAACGAGCACAACGTCTCTGTGGTGATGGGGCTTCAACCAAGTCAAGCATGGACTCATGGAGACATCACGTATGCGCAACATGGCAAGGACGTGTCCGACACCATCAGCCCTACTGAACCAGACCTACTGACAGATGCACCCGCGCTGTTTGAGCGCGTCGCAGAGGGATTGGCTGAGGATTTGTCAAGGCTGAAGCGCGTCTGGCGATTGCGCACGCTTGCGGAAGAGGAACGAGAAGCCTGGGCTTTGGCGGGCGTGGTGGTTCACGGCCCCATGGACAAAGTGCACCTGGCTCCAGGAGCCACCCTGCGCGACGCTTCTTTGAACACCGAACAAGGTGACATCCTTTTGGGACCGGATTCAGAAGTCATGGAGGGATGCCGCATTCGAGGCCCATTTGCTCTCGGGGAAGACTCGGTGCTCCGGATGGGCGCCTTGGTCTACGGCCCCACCGCGATTGGAAAATCATGCAAGGCGGGTGGCGAATTGAGCAACGTGGTCATTCACGATTGCTCCAACAAAGCCCATGGGGGATTTTTGGGCAATTCCGTGATCGGGTCTTGGTGCAACCTAGGTGCCGAAACCACGTGCAGCAATCTCAAAAACACCTATGGCGACATCGCCGAGTGGCAGCAAGACATTGGCCGTTTTGAAAATCGGGGACGCACCTTTTGTGGCCTCATGTTGGGCGACCACAGCAAAACTGCGATTCACACAGCCTTCAACACGGCAACGGTGGTTGGGGTCATGTGCAATGTGTTTGGAGACACCCCTCCTCCCAAACATTTGCCCTCGTTCTCATGGGGTGCAGAAGGAGTGAAATACGACCTCGACAAGGCCCTGGCCACCGCGCACAAGGTCATGGCCCGAAGGGGGCAAGATTTGAGTGCCAAAGACGAAGGACGCATCCGCGAGGCGTTCAAAGCACTGGTGTGACGCCGTCGCAAAACCTGACATCCTGTCGGAATTCATGACGTTTTTTGGACGCGGATGCACTGAATCTGGTCGGAACGCGTTCCTTTTGTCAGGTGGAGTTCGAGAGGCGTTGTTTGGCACGTAGTTTGTCCTCCTCGCCTCAAATGAAGAAGGCCATGCGACTGAGCGACATCCAAGACCAAGAGTTCATTCCAATCCTGACCGAGGAGGATGAACATGCAATGCAGCAAAAGGAAGTTCCCGAAGTGCTCCCGTTGCTTTCTCTGAGAAACACGGTGTTGTTTCCGGGCGTGGTCATCCCCATCAGTGTGGGACGAGACCGAAGCGTCCGTTTGATACGGGAAGCGAACAAGGCCGAAATGCTCATCGGCGTGGTCAGTCAAAAAGAAGACGACACAGAGGTGCCCGGTCCAGACGACTTGAACACCGTGGGCACTGTGGCTCGGATTTTGAAAATGATCAAAATGCCAGACGGCACCAACACCGTCATCCTTCAAGGCCAGCAAAAATTCAAGTGGACAGAAATCATTCAAGAAGAACCCTACCACAAAGCCAAGGTCGAAGCATACGGCTCGGTGGATGAACCGCTGCCAGACAAAGAGGGACAAGCCATGATGGAAAGCCTACGCGATCTGTCCGCGGAGCTCATCGAAATGAACCCCAACATTCCTACGGAAGCGGCAGAGGCCATCAAGGGCATCGAGCGACTTGGTTTTTTGGTCAACTTCATCGGCAGCAACATGCAGGTCGATGTGGAGGACAAACAGGGCATTCTCGAAGAAGTGAACCTCCGCGAACGGGCCCAAAAGGTGCTCGAGTTGCTTCACAAGGAAAAACAAATGCTGTCACTCAAGCAGGACATCCAGCGGAAGGTGAAAACTGATCTCGACCAGCAGCAGAAAGAATTCTTCCTTCATCAACAGATGAAAACCATTCAGGAAGAATTGGGAGCGAATCCACTCAAAGAAGAAATTCTCGAGAAGCGCGCGAAAGCCGCGACCAAAGATTGGCCTGACCATGCAAAAGAGGCCTTCGACAAAGAAATTGGCAAGCTGGAGCGGATGAATCCTCAAGCCAGCGAATACAGTGTGCAAGCCAACTATTTGGACACCCTGCTCGACCTGCCTTGGAATGAGGTTTCATCAGACAATTTTGACCTGAACCATGCCCAAGCCGTCTTGGATCAAGACCACCACGGGCTGGAAAAGGTGAAGGAGCGAATCATCGAGCACCTCGCCGTGCTCAAAATCAAAGGCGATTTGAAGGCCCCGATTTTGTGCTTGTATGGCCCTCCTGGAGTGGGGAAAACCTCCCTTGGACGCAGCATTGCTGAGGCCCTTGGACGGAAATACGTCAGAATGAGTTTGGGCGGGTTGCGAGATGAGGCGGAAATCCGTGGTCACCGAAAAACTTACATCGGAGCCATGCCTGGCCGCATCCTTCAAAACTTGAAAAAGTCCGGGACGAGCAACCCTCTTTTCGTGCTAGACGAAATTGACAAACTGGGGCGCGACCATCACGGCGACCCCTCCTCTGCCCTGCTGGAAGTGTTGGATCCTGAGCAAAACCACACGTTCCACGACAACTATTTGGACTTGGACTACGACTTGAGCAAGGTCATGTTCCTCGCCACTTGCAACGACCTCAGCACCATTCAGCCCGCCTTGCGCGACCGAATGGAAATCATCGATGTCAGCGGATACACGCTGGAGGAGAAGGTTCAAATTGGGAAACGTCACCTCTTGCCCAAACACCTCAACGAATCTGGCCTCGCCGCCTCACAACTCAAAGTGCCTGTCACCACGATTCAATCTGTGGTGGAACAATACACCAACGAAAGCGGGGTGCGGGGACTTGACAAGCGCTTGGCCAAAATCGTGAGACACCGCGCCAAGCAAATCGCATTGGAGGAAACGCACTCCGTGGAAATTGGTCGGGACGACCTGCACGACATCCTTGGCATCGCACGCGAAAAAGATCGCTACGAAGGAAATGACGTGGCCGGCGTCGTGACAGGGCTCGCATGGACACCAAGAGGTGGAGATATTTTGTTCATTGAGTCGTCGTTGACACCTGGAACGGGCAAGCTCACGCTGACCGGCAATCTCGGAGATGTCATGAAGGAGTCCGCGATCATTGCACTGCAACATTTGAAGGCCAATGCGGACTGGCTTGGGTTGACCCCTGAGGTCTTCGACAAATGGAACGTTCACATCCATGTTCCTCAGGGCGCCATTCCCAAAGACGGACCCAGCGCCGGCATCACCATGCTGACAGCCCTCGCGAGTGCATTCACGCAGCGCAAAGTCCGCAAATACCTCGCCATGAGCGGAGAAATCACGTTGCGAGGTCAAGTGCTTCCGGTGGGCGGGATCAAGGAAAAAATCCTTGCGGCGAAACGTGCTGGACTGAAAGAAATCGTGCTGTGTGAGCGAAACAGGAAAGATGTCGAGGACATCAATCCACGTTACATCAAAGGATTGACCTTCACGTATGTCAGCCACATGCGAGAAGTGGTGGACCGTGCGTTGTTGGGACAGCACGTCGAGCGCCCATTGCGCATTGTCCCTTCCTAACTTGCCCATGATGAATGCCTTTCGCCTCTTCTCGGTCGCCGCAATCGGACTCAGCTCTCTTGGCTTCCATGGTTGGGGCCAAACAGACGAGGGCGTGGGACCTTCCATTGCTTGGGACGTCGCTGCCGACGCGCGAAATGCGGCCATCGGAGGGCTCGATGCAGCCCCCCTTGCAGGAGATGGCTGGACAGTGGCCGTCAATCCAACTGCGCTGGACTCTTCGGTGGAGCGCCATTTGTACACCTCCTACCTCGATTACTTTGCAGGCATCCGCGGCGGGGCGGTGACCCTGCCGCTGCGGCATCGAGGGCGTCTGAGCACACATGCTGGGATACGGTTCATGAACTATGGACGGTTTGATGAAACCACTGCTGCCGGGGAGGTCATCGGTCGGTTTTCAGGAGGAGACTATGTGTTCCAAGGAGGTGCAACTTGGTCATTGGATTCCCTTTGGACAGCAGGCATAACAGGATTTACGGGGCTGAGGAACCTCGAGAAGTTCAATGCCGGGGTGCTTGGCATGGACGTCGGAGTTGTGCGCCGAAGTCCTGACGGTTTGCGGGCGGTTGGACTCTTGATTTCCAACCTGGGGTTTCAAACTGACTTTTCAGGCATCATGCCCGATGGAAGACTCCCTCACAACGTTCAACTCGGTTGGACCCAGAGTTTTCCAGATGCACCGTTTACGTTTCACGTGAGGTTCCAAAGACTGGAAACTTGGGACCTTGCGCCAGAAGGCACGTACGACGATGCCCTGGACCCGCTGACCGGCGAGGTCATTCCGAACAGCACGTGGGTGTGGGGCGATCAATTGTTCCGTCACATGTGCGCCGGGGTCACACTGAAGCTTGGACCCCAGCTGCAAGGCCATTTGGGGTACAATCACCAACGACAAAAAACCATGGCCGCTGCCGGCAGGACTGGGCTGAGTGGACTTTCCCTTGGCGTCCAAGGATCCTTCAAAACCATGCGATTCAGTTTGGCGCGCAGTGTCTATCATTTGGCAGGTGGATCCACGCACCTGGGACTGGTTCTTCAACTCCCAAAATCTCCGTCAAATCGCGCACCCATTGCGCCGTGATGTTCAGAAAGTCCAACCTATCTTCGACACATGGGCAGAAGTCGCATCAGCATCGCCATTGACGGTCACTCAAGTGCTGGCAAAAGCACCATGGCCAAATCGCTGGCCAAGGAATTGAATTACGTGTACATCGACACAGGCGCGATGTACAGAGCTGCGACCTTGCATGCCATGAAAGAACGCAGTGTGCTCGATGGCAATGTGAATGAAGTCAGTTTGAAAGCTGGCTTGGACCGGATGTTCCTGGCATTTCGCTACAATCCCAAGACGGAGCAAAGTGAAATCCACTTGAACGGAACCAACGTGGAAAAGGAAATTCGAAGCATGGACGTGGCGTCGAAAGTCAGCCTTGTGGCTCGGGTGCCGGAGGTGCGCACGAAACTCGTGGCCATACAGCAACGCATGGCTGAGGGTGGCGGTGTGGTCATGGATGGACGCGACATCGGCACAGTGGTGCTCCCCCAAGCTGAGCTCAAAATCTTCATGACTGCCGACCCGGAGACGCGCGCCTATCGCCGGCTGAATGAACTCAAAGCGAACGGCAAGGATGTGTCCTACGACCAAGTGTTGGACAACGTGCTCGAACGCGATCGAATCGATTCTGAGCGCGCCGTGGCCCCTCTTCGTCAGGCCGAGGACGCCGTGGTTGTCGACAACAGTGAACTGACCCTCGAAGAACAATTCAACTTCTTGGTCACTTTGGCCCGAACCCGCATGGAGGACGCATCCGAATGATCCGAACCCTGTACACCTGCCTTGCGTTGCTTTCCTTCGCAGGCTGCCATCTCGCCCAAGACGACTCCCCCAACAAAGGCCCCATCAAGCCAGCTTTCTTGCAAGAGGACTCTCTTCTTGTTGACAGCCTGTTGTCCACCTTGACCATGGAGGAGCAGGTGGCACAGCTTCTGATGGTTCCCATTTATGCCCAACATGACACCAACGGCTGGGCAGAGGCGGAGCGATGGACCCAAGAATTGGGCTTGGGCGGCGTCATTTGCATGCAAGGTGGGCCCAACCTCCAACGCATTCGACTGCAAAGACTGCAATCCAATGCGCGCATTCCCTTGATGGTGGCTTCAGACGCAGAATGGGGCTTGGGCATGCGCCTGGACAGCACCCGGTCATTTCCACGTGCCATGACCCTGGGAGCCACTAGAAATCCTGAATTGGTCAGAATGTTTGGCCAGACCGTTGGTCAAAGTCTTCGTGCCACAGGTGTCCATGTGAATTTCGCTCCAGTCGTGGATGTCAACTCAAATCCATTGAATCCGGTGATTGGAAGCAGAAGCTTTGGAGAATCCGTCCATTGGGTCAGTGTCTTGGGCCAGGCGTATGCCGACGGACTTCAAGACGTGCATGTCATGGCAACTGCAAAACACTTCCCAGGCCACGGCGACAGCGACAGCGATTCCCACAAGACACTTCCAACCATCAGTCACGACCGGTCCAGGCTCGATTCCATTGAACTCCCCCCATTCCAGTGCGCATTTGACAACGGCATGGCGGGAGTCATGGTGGCGCATCTGGACATCCCAAGTCTCGACAGCAGCCTTGCCCAACCTTCGACCCTCTCTCCCCTGATTGTCGACTCTTTGTTGCGGGTCGAAATGGGATTTGAAGGTCTTGCATTCACCGATGCCATGAGCATGAAGGGATTTGCCGACTTCGTTGGCGAACGTCCTCGCATCCGAGACGCCTTGCTCGCTGGCAACGACATCCTTTTGTTTCCTGGCGACCCCGAGAAGGCCATTGCAGAAGCCATGTCCGCCCTTGCCGATGGCAGCCTGGACTCCTTGTCGGTCACCGAAAAATGCCGGCGGGTTCTCCTTGCCAAGTTGTGGTGCCAATCCAACGACACCATTCCCGCACTGGGCACGCCTTGGGAACCCAAGCACGCAGAAGTCATCCATCGCGAGATTTTGGCCCAAAGCCTGACTGCGTTGCCAGGAATGGACACCGCTTCCGTGGCTCCCTTTGTGGAGAGCCAAGGCACTTTGGTCATGCTCGATTTGGCCAACAAACAAGAGTCATGCGCTCCGCTCGAGGCACAGCTCAAAGCACATCTGGGCGAACGTTGGGTACTTCAACGGCACGTTCTCGGGAAAAATGCCGCTGGCTTGACAACACCCCAGGTGCGTGTGTCGATGCAGGCCGCGGATCGTATCCTCGTGACGGCCTCTGAGATGAGTCACCGCCCGTCTCGAAACTTTGGTCTTGACACCACCGGTGTGGAGGCGGTGAGCCGCGCACTTCAAGCGTGGAACATTCCACCTGAAAAGGTCACCGTGGTTTGGATGGGCAATCCATATGCTCTGAAAGACTTCTCCTCGATGGCCTCACGGTTCAAGCACGTGCTCGTGGCCTACCAAGACGATGCACGAACGTGTGAGGCTGTCGCTGATGCGCTTTGCGGCACCGTGGGGGTTCAGGGGCGGCTCCCGGTTTCTCCCATCAAAGGTCCATGGCGAGAAGGGGACGGCATCGACTGGGACGGGCATCAACGCCTCGGCCGTTGGGTGGAAGGACGTGGGCGTGATTGGGAACAACCCTCCGGCTTGATCGACAGCCTCCTCGACGTGGCCATCGCTGAGGAGGCCATCCCCGGCGCAAGGGTGGTGGTGGCCCACCATGGCCACATTGTGCTTGACAAATCCGTCGGCACCCTGGACGGCACCGCACCCGTCGTTCCCGGAAGCATTTACGATTTGGCCAGCATCACGAAAGTGGTTGCAACTGCAAACGCATTGATGCGTCTCTCGTTTGAGGGTGAGCTGGATCTCGATTGGCCCATGTCTCGTCTGATGCCCAGCCTCGACACCCTGGAAATGGGCACGCGCACGGTGCGTGAATTTGTCACCCACCAGGCCGGACTAGAGCCATGGATCCCCTTTTACCGCCGGGCTTTGGCAGACAGCTCCGGCGTATTTGGAGATGTGGCCACCGATGGATGCGACACCCAAATCGTGCCGGACCTCTTTTTGGAAGAAGCCTACCAGGACTCCATTTGGCACATGATTTTGTCTTCGGAAACCAAGCCCGCTGGGGAATACAAATACAGCGATCTGGGATTTTACCTCTGGCGTCGAATCCTTGAAGATGCCGGTTGGGACATCCAAACTTGGGTCCAGCGTGAATTGGCAGAGTCCATGGGTTGGAACAGCATGGGCTACGTTCCCCTGGAGCGGGGCATTGACCCCGCGGTCATCGCACCGACCGAATTCGACGACACGTTCCGGAAGGGCGAAGTACGAGGTACTGTGCACGACCCTGGTGCCGCCATGATGGATGGCATTGGCTGCCACGCAGGGGTGTTTTCCAACGCCTATGACCTTGCGGAGCTTGGAGAAACTTGGCTGCGTGGTGGCACCTTGAAAGGCGTGGAGCTGGTGCCAGAACGCGTCCTCAAAACATGGACGTCAAGAGGGTTTCCAGACGGGGAGAACCGGCGCGGATGCGTGTTTGACAAACCGGCCTTGGAGCCCGATTCCGGACCAACGTGCGACCTCGCCTCATGGGACAGCTTTGGGCACACGGGGTTCACGGGTACCTTGCTTTGGGTGGACCCTGTGTACGATTTGGTCTATGTGTTTCTGAGCAACCGAACCTACCCTGACCAATCCAACACCAAGCTGCTCAAACTTGACACCCGAACCGAAATCCAACGGGTCATCCTTGAACATCTTGGGGCAACAAGTCGTTTTGCCGACAGCCCATGAGTTCACTTCCGCACACCCTCAAAATTGGCATCGTCTGCTATCCCACCTTTGGGGGGAGCGGCGTCGTGGCCACCGAATTGGGGAAAGCCCTGGCGCAGGAAGGCCACGAAGTGCACTTCATCACCTACAACCAGCCGGTGCGATTGGGATCGTTTCACCCAGGGGTGTTTTACCACGAGGTGGAAGTGTCGAAGTACCCTCTCTTTGACTACCCTCCCTACGAGTTGGTGCTGACAAGCAAAATGGTGGAGGTTGCCCAAACCCACAACCTCAACTTGCTGCACGTGCACTACGCCATTCCTCATGCAAGTGCCGCGGTCAACGCCAAACGCATTCTCGCCGAGGCAGGGTTGCACGTGCCCGTGGTCACGACCCTTCATGGGACGGACATCACGTTGCTGGGCAAAGACGCATCATTCAAACCTGTGATCACCCACGCCATCAACGCGAGCGACGCAGTGACCGCCGTGTCGGGCAGCCTCAGGCGAGACACCCAAACGTTGTTTGATGTGAAGAGGCCCATTTCAGTCATTCACAACTTCGTGTGCCCGTCACACTTCGAACGCCCAGCAGACCACGATTTCAAGGCCCAGCTCTCCCCTTCTGGCGCTCCCATCCTTTGCCACATCAGCAATTTTCGTCCCGTCAAACGCGTGTTGGACGTCGTTGAGGCATTCGCCCGAGTCCGGGAGGAGCGCGCATGCATTCTCCTGATGGTTGGCGACGGTCCTGACCGAGCTCGGGCTGAATCGCGGTCCAGAGAACTTGGAGTCGCCAACGACGTTGTGTTCTTAGGAAAGGTGAAGAACCCCATTGAACCGTTGCTCATTTCAGACCTGCTGATGCTTCCATCCGAAACGGAGAGTTTTGGCCTTGTAGCCTTGGAGGCGATGGCCGCGGGGGTGCCTGTGGTGTCGAGCAATGTGGGCGGGTTGCCGGAGGTCAATGTCCACGAACAAACAGGGATTCTGTGTGATGTGGGCGATGTGGATGGCATGGCCAGCGCCGTCAAGCTCATCCTTGCCGAGGACGCGCTTGCTCTTTTCAAAAGGAACGCCAAATCGCGGGCCCAAGACTTCACCATTCATGCCATCCTCCCGCAATACATGGAGGTTTACGCCAATGCCCTTCAAGCATCAACCTCATGAGCAGCTCGAGAATCGGCCGCAGGATCGTGTTGACGTCCTCAGGCGACCGTTGGATCGCCTCCATTTCTTCCGAAATCCCTGATTGGCAGCGACAATCTTTGGGGCTGTGGTTCGGAGCTTGGATGGCTCTTGGAGCGATGCTTCTGTACGGGGTTGCCACATTTCCCGGTTCCGAGCGAACCTTCTATTTCATCTGCTTTGGCTTCTGGGCCTTCTTCGCCTTTCGTGCATGGAGGGCTGTGCGATGGCGGCGCAACGGCATGGAGATCATCCAACTGAGTCGAGACGGCCTTGAACTGAGACTGGACCACGGGGCCAAACAAGGACGTCCCACGTGTCTCCCCCTCTCTCTGTTGGAGGAAGCTCAGGTGCCCCAACCCAACCCTCGCTCGTTCTTAGAGTCAATGGAACAACAATTTTGGGTGGTCGGAGGCGACCGCATCCACCTTTTGGCAAGAGGAAAAACGTACGTGTTTGGCAAGCAGCTTGACCCCCAGGATGCCCAACAACTTGCCAAGGCGTTCAATCAACGGTTGAAAAAGCTCAGAAAGTCAAGAACAAGTGAGCAATCACAGGAATGATTTGAACGCATTCAAAGCGGCCAAATAACCTTGCACTCCCATGCCAGAGATGCACGCCTTGGCGGCTTCTGCGGTTAGGCTCCGTTTGCGGAAATCCTCGCGGGCATGAATGTTGCTCAGGTGGACCTCAACCACTGGGATGGCAATGGCATCCACCGCATCGCGCAGAGCAACAGACGTGTGGCTGTACCCCCCCGGATTGAAAATGACGCCAAGGCAATCTTCTTGGGCCTCGTGAAGCGCATTGATCAGCTCTCCTTCAACGTTGCTTTGAAACGTACGAATCTCAACGTCCAACTGCTTCGCATGGGCCTGGACAGCGTGTTCAAGCTCGGCAAGAGAGCTTGATCCATACGTATCGGCATCCCGTTGGCCCAAGAGGTTCAAGTTGGGGCCGTGAATCAATGCAATGCGCTTGGTCATTGAAGTACAATGGGTTTGAGACCGTGGACAAACAACACTTCACCCAGCCCATTGAACCGTTCAAAGGCATCTTCACCCATGGTCTCAATGTCGTGCTGTGTGAATCCCAAGATGACAAGATCCGCTCCGCCCGATTTGTTCTTGATGGTCTGTACAGAACTTGATTCGTGGGTGACATGCTCGATGTTTTGCTCCGCAATGGGGAGACGACCTTCAAGAATGCTGGCACGCAAGGACTCCTCTTCCTCTTTGGCATTTTCCCCGTCGTGCAAGAAAAACACACTGATGCTCGCCTCCTGCCACTCGGGGTGTCCCTGGAGGATGTACGCAAGCAAAATCATCAAGCTGGAGTTGCTTGCGTCTTCTGGGTTGATCCACAAGTGGATGTCATGTTTGTTGCCAAACTTGCGTCCACTGCTGCGCAACAAAGCGAGGTCCAATCCTGCAGCCACCAGCAATGAAAAATTGTCCAACAATTGATCTCGGTTTGCAGGATGATCTGGCGCATACTCCATCAGGAACAAGTTGTTTCCCTTCCCTGAAATGCCCGGAAGCTGAATGCATTGAGCGATGGCTGAAGTGTAGGATGGGCTGATGATGGTGTCGAGGTGCACCCGGCTTTTGTTCCCTCTTGCCCGTTTCACCAATTGTGCCTGGGCCTTCTTGGCATCTTCCTGGGTTTCCTGAGAAAGGAAGCCTTTGACAAAATGCATGTATGTGCCAAATCCATGGCGATACGCCACCCAGCGAACCATGTCGATTCCCTCACGTCTCAGGAAGGTGTCCGGTGAGATGGCAAGGACAAAAGGCCTCCACCCTGTGGCCTCCTCCAAGTCGTAATCGTCGCTCATTTGCAAAGACAACTGCAACGCGCGCTGCAATTGGAAGATCACGCCGCGAAACAACCTCACCATGCCCTTTTGGCCTCCTCCACGACGAGACACCCAGGCGTGAATGCCTACCATGATGAGCAAACTGGCGGTGGCATAAGTGGGGTTCATGCCAAACATCAACACGATGCACAACACCGCCCCCATCAGACTGATGGACCAATGCGAACGAAACGTTGGGCGGTAACTCGGATCTGCTGCCATGTGCTCCAAGAAGGACACGAGACAAATGGCGCCGTATGTCACCATGAAGAACATTGAGATGATCTCCGCCACGGCATTGATGTCCCCCATCAACACAAAGGCAAAGGCGATGACACATGTGGCCATGGAGGCGCGCACAGGCTCTTGTTCCAACCCTCTTCCCCTCTTCAACCATTCGCTCATGCCTTCAGGAAAGATCCCGTCTGCTGCAATGGCTTGCAACGTGCGCGGTGCCACCATGATGGAGCCCAAGGCCGAGCTCATGGCTGCTGCCGCAAGCCCCACGGGAATGATGGGGCCCCAGAGCGCAATGTTCTCCATGTACAGCTCATCGGCAGCCAGCGCTTCCAGTGGCGCCGACCACCACAACTTGATGGCCACCGCGATGTAGATGACAATGCCCACGGCCGTCGCCCATATGGTGCCCTTGGGAATGCTGACCCTCGGGTCTTTCAAATCACCACTCAACCCCAAACCAGCAGCAATCCCCGTGAACGCAGGGAAAATGAAGGTGAATACTTCAAAAAAGGTGAAGCGACGCAAGGTGGTTCCGTCCGCGAGAAGCAAGGTCTCGGCGATGGTGCCAACCGGATTCAAGTCAGGATTGCCTGGTCCGCTTCCTGCGAAAAACAACACCAACGCTGCAAAAAGCAACACCACAACGATGTACAGAGCTTTGACACCCAAGTTGGCCCCTTTGCCGATCATGAGCAAGGTGAGCACGGCCATCACACCAAGGTTGACCCACATGGGTTCCACATGGATCCCATGCGCGACGTCTGCCCAATGCAACAAGTCGCGGCAAGCCACGGTGAATGCAATGACATAAAAGGCAACACTGATGGCTTGAGAAAGGTACAGTGCCAATCCAATGGCGCCACCAATATTCAATCCAAACGATCTGGAAATCATATAATAAGCACCTCCTCCCTCAACCTTTTGATTCGTTGCAATTTCAGCCACCGCGAGCGCCGTTGGCACCGTCACCAAGTGGCCCACAAGCACAATCATCAAGGTTGACACAAGGCCCACATGGGCCACAGCATAGCCAAATCTCAAGAACAGAATGGCCCCCAAAATGGTCGAAATGGCCGTCAAAAAAACGGGCCAGGTCCCCATGGTTTTGAGGTTGGAAGGCGACGTCATGCAGCCAAGTTACACTTCTCCTGCACAGGCAAGACCACCCTGACACATGGGTTATTCACCCTTCGATGCCCAAGAAACCACAGCGTGAACAGGCAAGTGGTCGCTGATGAAGGATTCGTTTTTGATCACCTCATCGACGCAGGTCCATTGCGTCTTGAGTCCCTTCACGTAGATGGCATCGATTTTGGGCCCACCCGCAGCCCCTTCTGGACGAAAAGTGGTGTACGATGGAAACGACTTTCTACAACGCACACGCGGGTCGTCATAGGTGTCTTCAAACCCAGCCTCCACCAACGTTTGCCTGCCGAGCCCCTCGGCTTCCTCGTTGAAGTCCCCGAGCACCGCCGTTGCATCCACTCCATGAATGGCATCGATCGAGGCAATCAACTCGGCGCTTGCCCTTCTTGCACGTTCAGACACATGACTCCAGTGCGTGTTGTAGACACGGACCCGCTTTCCCGTTTGCACATGATGAAACCATGCCATGGTCACGATGCGAGGCAAGTCAGCCGACCACCCAATGGCGCCAGGTGTCCTCCAATCAGGTGCCAACCAAAGCGTTTCGTGATGAAGCAGTTCCCAAGCTTCATGGTTGTAAAAGATGGGGCATGACTCTCCTCCACGGTCAGCATCCCTGCCGAGACCGATGTGCGACATCCAAGGCACACGCTCAGCAATGTCTTCTACCTGGTTGGGCAAGGCCTCTTGAAGTCCGACGAGATCGTAGAATCCAATGATGTTTGCCACGTCGTTGCGACGCGTTTCCCACGAGATTGGGTCGGCTGGATTGTCATGGCGGATGTTGAATGTGGCCAAAGTCCACTCGCCTTCACGGACTTGCGCCTCAGCCAAAAACATCATCCACCAACAAGCAATCATCCACAACCAACGCTTCCTTGTCTGCATGCAGTGAAGGTACCTCAACTCCTGAGAAGAACGAAGACGGCATGCCTGTCTCCCCGTGTACCTTTGCGGCATTGGAGGACATCGTCGCGTCAAACGAACGTTTCACAAGGGCCAAGTGCTCCGGTTGACCATCACAGACATGGCTTTCGGAGGCAAAGGCATCGCTCGCGTTGAGACGGAAAAAGGGCCGTTCGTCGTGTTTGTGCAAAATGCATTTCCAGGCCAAACCGTGGACGCCCAAGTTGTCAAATGCAAATCCAAACACGCAGAATGCCGACTCTTGAGCGTCATTGACCCTGCTCCTTTTGAAATTGAATTGCCCTACCAGGGCATTCCTGGCGCACCTTATGCCACTGTCCCACTGGATCTTCAACATGAATGGAAGGCCAAAACTGCACTGGAACTGTACAAGAAGATCGGGGAGATTGCCGAAGTCGAAGACGTGTATGAAGGCTTTGTTCCCTCTCCCTTGACTTGGCATTATCGCAACAAGATGGAGTACAGCTTCTCCGAAATCCGTCACGACCTGGAGACGGACGAGAAGGTGGATGACTTTGGGTTGGGATTCAAACATCGTGGCACCTGGTGGGCCGTTGAGAATCTTGACGCTGACAGCGGGCTTTTCGACCCCTTGGTCGAGTCGACGCTGAGCGAAGTGAGAAGGTGGTGCGAGCAAACTGGATTGCCTGCTTGGCACCCTCCCAAACGGCAAGGATTCTTTCGTTTTCTTGTGGTCAGGAAGAGCTACGAGAACAACGGACTGTTGGTCAACCTGGTCACGACCTCGGATGCTCCTTTGGATGTGAAAGGATTTGTGGCATGCATTCGCGGATTGTGGGGAGACCGCGTGGAAGGAATCTTGCACACTGTCAATGACGACAAAGGTGAGCGTGTTGAAGCACGCGAAGGGAAACCACGCGTCATTTGGGGAGCGAGCACCGTGACCGAAGTGCTTCATGGACTGGCCTTCCCCATTAGCATGGGGTCGTTCTTTCAAACCAACCCGCGCTCTGCTGAACGGCTCTATGCCGAAGTCCTTGCCTTGGCGCTTGACGGCGCAGATTCAAGACCCGATCAGGTGATCATGGATTTGTTCTGCGGCACAGGCACCATCGGTCAACTTTTGGCCAAGCGCACCACCGCTCCAGTTGTGGGGGTAGACATCGTCGATCAAGCCATTCAGGATGCTCGCCAGGCCGCGAAGAAAAACGGCATTCACAATGTGGAATTCGTGACTGCGGATGCCGGCAAGTTCTTGCTTGAACACCCCCATTATCAAGGCAAAATCCACACGGTCATCCTCGACCCACCGAGGGCCGGCATCTCGCCAAAAACCCTGCGTAAGGTCATGCGACTGGGTGCCGAGCGATTGGTCTATGTCAGTTGCAATCCCGCCACACAGGCACGGGACTTGGTGGTGCTTAAAAGTCATGGCTATGCCTTGAAATCATTGAAACTCGTGGATCAATTCCCACACACCGCCCACGTTGAAGCGGTTGCACTGATTGAGAAAATCCCGGGATTTCAACCGAACTTGCAGCCATGAGCCCAATCAGAGATCTCGTCATGCCACATGAAACAGTGGTGCGCAAACTGGACCGCATGGCACGCGAAATGCTCGAAGTTCACTACCAAGAATCCACACTCGTGCTGATTGGCGTGGACGGGCAAGGCATGGAAGTCGCAAGTGCACTTGCAAGGCGACTCCGAGATTTGTCGTCCATTGACATTGTCGAAGGGTGCTTGACCTTGGACAAAGACGCCCCACTCGATCACAAGGTGCAATGCGACGTTGAGGAAAAAACCTTGCTGGGCGCAATCGTGTTTTTGGTTGACGACGTGCTGAATTCCGGGCGAACACTCATTCACGGGGTCCAACATTTGTTGTTGGGAAGACCAAGGGAAATCCACACTGCAGTCCTCGTTGACCGCAAGCATCGCTCCTTTCCCATACGGGCGGATTTCTGCGGCCTCACCTTAAGCACACAATTGAACGAGCACATCGCCGTCGATTTGTCTGACACCAACAACGCCACCGTGCACATCGAACGGCCTCACGGCTGAAACTGCACTCAGTCGTCGATGCGCCAGCGTATGGAGGCGAGTGCCTCGTCCATTGCTTCTTGATTGTCAAGCACTTGACGCCAAACCACATGGGCTGAGGCATAGCAGGCAGCCCTTGTCAAAAGCATTCTTTCCACCGCATGTTTCAACTCATGCCCTTGTTTGTCCCTAAGGAGCGGGCGTTGAGACTGACCAGCGCTCAAACGTTCCAGCAAGACTTCCAAAGGAGGCTGAAGGGCCACCACCAGCGACCTTCTGCGCATCCATTCCATGGCGCCTTCTGCGCAAGGCGTTCCACCACCTGTGGCAAGCACAATGGGAGCCTGTGCACGCAAGGCCTCTGACAAGGCGTCTTGTTCAGCCTCGCGAAATGCCGGCTCACCGAGTTTGTCGAAAATGTCCTTGACGGACATCCCCAGCATGCGCTCAACCTCCGTGTCAGTATCCACAAAAGGGCGCCCCAAGTGGTCGGCCAGATATGCACCCACAGTGGACTTTCCTGAGCCCATGAAGCCAATCAAAGACAAATGCATGCCAGGTTTTACTTGATGTTGACCGCAAAAAGGTCGTGACCTTCAAGTTGCCCCACAAGTCTGTCCCCTGATTTGACGGGGGCAACGCCCGAAGGTGTGCCTGTGAAGAGCAAATCGCCCACCTTGAGTGTCATGAATTTGGACACTTCTGAAATCAGGCGGTTCACCGTGAAGAGCATGTCAGAGGTGTGACCGTGCTGGACCACTTTACCATGATTGCTGAGAGAGAATTGCAACGACTGAATGTCTTTCCCCAATTCCGCCAGCGATACAAAACCTCCAACCACAGCGGAACCATCGAACGCCTTGGCACGCTCCCATGGATGGCCTTGTTTCTTCAAACGTGATTGCACATCTCTCGCGGTGAAGTCAATGCCCAGACCAACGTGAGAGTAATAGCGCGGGGCGTGTGCCTCTGAAATGGTTTTTCCAAGTCGATCAATTTTGACCACAAGCTCCACCTCGTGATGGACCTCCGTTGTCCATTCCGGGATGTAAAAAGGATGCTTGTGACTGAGGATGGCGCTCTGAGGCTTGAGAAACACCACTGGTTCCTTCGGGACTTGATTGCCCAACTCGTGGGCATGGTCGGCGTAATTCCTGCCGATGCAAATGATCTTCATGGGAGTGATTCAGTCGTTGACAAAGAACGACACCTCAACGCGTCGGTCCAAAGCGCCGCGATTTGACGCGCGCTCCTCGCCAAAGTAATTCAGCACAACGCGTGAATGGTTCACCCCACTTTCGAGAAGATGTTGTTGCACAGATTGAGCACGTCGCTTGGACAACGCCAAGTTTGCGACGCGATCGCCGGTGACGTCCGCATGGCCAGTGCACACAACCCTGAGCTGAGGATACATCCCCATGTATTCCATGACTTCATTCAATTGAAGTTGTGCGGTCAACGTCAGTTTTGAGCTGCCCTCGTAAAACTGAACGTCAAACCTCTCTGGCAGGTTCAGCGCCCTCAACTCTGCGTCCTGCGATGGGGTGGTTCTTGAAGGATCAAGCATCGACGCAACCCATGTCTCCGCATCTTGACCTTTCGTTGCATTTGATTGAGGCGTCCTTGATTCAAGCGCTGAAATGCGGACTTCTTGCGATTCCAGCAGCCCCAAGATGCGTTGCATGATGTCCTGCATGTCCGTGAGTTGCGGATCGGAAGAACTGGATGACAATGGCGGCGTTTCGTCAGGCCATGCGCTCTCATCATCTCCCCCAATCAACGACATTGTTTCCAGGTTGAAGTCCAATTCAATGGGCTCAAGCGGTGCGTCCGTTGGGGTAGTCCATTTTCGCATTTCCTCGGGGGTCAAGGTTTGTTCCACCGTGCCCATTTTTTGAAGCAATCCCCGGTTGACGAAATGCCCAAGTTCCACGCCACACTGCAACAAAAGCTCTTGAATGCGCTGCTCCACGAGGACATAGGTACGCTCCTCCTCGCTCAGACGCCCTTCCCCGCGCATGCGCCCCACGTCTCTGGCATCCAGTTCTTCGAAGTCTTCGAGCAACCACATGACCTCTTCCGAAAAGCCATGAAAATCTCTTTGGCCTGCAAAATCTCGGATGCGCATGAGGTCCGAAACCACGCGCTCCATGTCCTTCCGAACGTGCTTCAACGACAGTTGCCAACCGATGTCCCCCTCTTGAATGCGGATTTGGCCCCGCAAATAGACACCTAGGGCATCCACCGTCAGTGCGCGCAACTGTTCGAGTTCAGGATCTGGGGCCGAGGAGTAATAGTTCACCACCAAAGTCCCCTCCTTCCTGTCAGTTTGAATCGGTCGTTCACGCACTTGGGCCAATGCAGGCACAGCGCACCAAGCGAGCAACACGCACACCAGCACACGTCGCACGCGTCTCAACGCGTCCCACGCCTGAATCCAAGCGACCATGCGCTAATTTCGTAAAAATTATGTAAATCACCTCCCTTCTCGGCGAAGGACCGTCCGCACTGTGAATGCCAGGATCTTCAAATCGAGCAAAAGGGAGATGTTTTCGAGGTACATGATGTCGTACCTCAAACGTTGCCGCATTTCATTGACATTCTCCGCATATCCATACTTCACCTGCCCCCATGATGTGATGCCTGGTCGGACCTGCTGGAGTCGCAGAAAGTGAGGGCTGTGCTTCACGATTTGGTCTGCAAAGAAGGCGCGTTCCGGCCTTGGTCCCACAAGCGACATGTCCCCAGCAAGGACATTCCAAAACTGCGGCAACTCATCCAAGCGCGTTTGCCTGAGCAATTTCCCAACTGCGGTGATCCGTGGGTCGTCCTCTGAGCTGAGCCTCGGCGTCAACCCCTCTGCATCTTGAACCATCGTGCGGAATTTGATGATGCGAAAGGGTTTCCCGTGTAGACCCAAGCGTTCCTGTTTGTAGAACACGGGGCCCTTGGAGTCTCGTTTGACCATGATAGCCACCCAAGCGAAGACAGGAGACAGCACGGCCAGTGCGATGGCACTGCCAACGACGTCCATGAAACGCTTCAGCGCCTTCATGCCATGCGCCAAGCCCGGCCTGCTCAAATTGACGAGAGGAACGCCAAACAAGTTGGAGGAACGCACAGTGCCTGCCATGTAGTCCAACGCACCAGGCACCACCAGCAGCTCAACTCCTTTCCCCTCCAATACAGCAATCCAACCGAGCATGGCGTCTCGATTGGACACAGGGCTCGTCAGCACGGCGCGATCAAGCGTGTGGCTGTCCAGCCAGCGACCAAGTTTGCCCAAATCCGATTCCAACTCCGATTCGCTCATGTTGGCCAACACAGACCACCCTCCTTTACCCGGGGTGTTGCTCAATTCTTCAAGAAAACTGGCATTGTCGCTTTCTGTCCCAACGAGGATGGTGCTGAATGCCCAATCTCCTGATTGGACACGAGCCACGACGGAAGCCGTCCAGCACCAACGTCCCAGCAAGACCAAGCTCGCATGTGTGGTGAGCCAAATTGCCAGGGTTTGGTAATGGTCAATGTGCGTCGTGGTCACGTCGTCCAACAACAGCGCGAAGAACAGCAGCACCCCTCCCATGGCACTTGCCCGAGTCACCTGGCGCACTTCAAGACCACGATGCCGTCGCCTGACATCGGCGTACATGCCCATCAGGGCATGCACTGCCCACCAAAACAGGGGGACAAAGAGCATGGCCATCCAGAAATTGGCATCCACTTTGAACGCAACGTCCACGCCAAAGTGACGGGGTTCAATGACCCGTTTCCGAAATGCAAACAGCGCTGCCCAAGCCACGGCACTTGCAAGGCCATCGGTGACCAAATACCGCCACCACCATCCCGCCCAGGGCGAGTCGACGGTAAACTTGGGAGCCTTGACGTCAATCGTCAAAATGCACGAATTTGAAGTTGTCAATCCAAATGTTCCCCACCGTGCCATCCGCAGGAATGGTGGCGTTCAGACCAATCTCAAACGATCCGGCATCAGGCATGGAGGAAAGCGCAGGGTACAAATCGAGATAGATTTTGTTCCAAACGCACAAATCTGTGTCATCGCATGTGGGGTTCAACACCAAAATGGGCAGCCTGCCCGATTGACTCCCTCCGAACACCTCAAGTCCAACGGCGAAGGCGACGTCACATTTGTAGTGAAATTCCAGATATACCGGGCGATCTCGCGGCAAATCAAAAAACTGCTCATGGGTTGCAGCATTGAGCTGCGTGCTGTTCGCATCGAGCCGAATGTAGCCACTGGCAGAACCTTCAAAAACGTCTTCAGGGTTGGTGGTGCGTGTCACTTCGACGTTGCTGTTGGCACTTTCAAGGAAGCGATTGGCGGACTCAAAATCCTCCGCGAGAATGACTTTTGTGGTTTGTCCACCCCCATCGATGTAACCGCCACCAAACGCCACGTCCATTTGGGTTGAAGGGTCGCCGTCCAACGAAACACTTTGAACGTCGTAAAAAGGATAGACCCGCCTTGTGGCCGAGACACCGTTGGCGCGAATGCCTGGAACAAGCGTCACCGTTTGGGCTTCGCCGGCAGGCAAGGAGACTGTGGCGGGCAGCGGATACACACCAAGGACGTCTGTGCTGCTGTACACCCAGACCTCCTCTACTTTGTGCTCGGCGGTGCCCTGCTCCGGTGAAGTGGTCAATTCATATGCACTGATCCGCATCACCTCTGGATCACCCAGACTCCAAGACTCTGGTTGGCAACCGGCACAAAGCAACCACGCTGTGCTCAAAGCAACCGCCAAAAAGCCAGTTGTGGAATACGTCCTCATCAGAAAGCGAAGGTACGTCGGGTCAGGCGCAACGAACGCAGCGCGTCGCCCCGGGCATCAGCATCAATCGTCCAGTTGGAATGTCTTCTCCGCATTGCATGCACTTCCCAAATTTCTCATCGCGCATCCTTGACAGGGCCTTTTCCAACGCTGCGAGCTCCTGCTCTAGCTGCCGCAGGGCCGCTTCATTGACACTGCGGTTGTTGATGGCGTCCATTCGGCTGACACGACCAATGGCTTCGCTTGGAGGAATGGGCTTCGTCAATTCCCGATACTCGGCGATGCGTTCTTCCAAATCTTCGCGTTTTCGGAGCGCGCGATGTTCGATGGTTTGAAGCTCTTCTGGCGACATGTCCATCAAGGTACGAAGGCTGTGGAAAGCACGGGGACAACTCAGAAAGACAATCCCCTCGTCGTCGGCCCATGACCCGCTAAGTTTGCGCCAACATTAACATCCTGACCCCATGAAGTTCTTCATCGACACTGCCAACCTCGACCAAATCCGCGAAGCGCAAGCTCTCGGAATCCTCGACGGAGTGACCACCAACCCCTCCCTGATGGCCAAAGAAGGCATTGCAGGTGATGAAGCGGTGAAAGCTCATTACAAAGCCATCTGTGAAATTGTGGATGGTGACGTCAGTGCTGAGGTGATTTCCACTGATTTTGAAGGGATGGTTCGTGAGGGCGAGGCACTCGCGGCGCTCCACGAAAACATCGTTGTGAAGGTTCCGATGATTCCTGAGGGCATCAAAGCCATAAGCCATTTCACCGCCAATGGCATTCGAACTAATTGCACGCTCATCTTTTCGCCAGGCCAAGCACTCATCGCAGCCAAAGCAGGAGCGTCATTTGTCAGCCCGTTCATCGGCCGCCTCGACGACATCAGTTCTGACGGCATGGACCTCATTGAGGACATCCGCAACATTTTCGACAATTATGATTTTGGCACGGAGATCCTCGCGGCCAGCGTGCGCGGCCCCATGCACGTCATCGAATGCGCCAAACTTGGCGCCGATGTGATGACAGGCCCGCTCAGCGCCATTGAGGGCTTGATGAAGCACCCGTTGACTGACATTGGTTTGGCCAAATTCCTTGCTGACCACGCGAAATCCAACGGTTGATGGTCTCTTCCGCTTGACATGGCTGACCTCGTCAAACTCCACGACGACCACCCGGATCCGAGGAATGTGCAGAAGGTCCTGGATGCATTGAACAGCAATGGGTTGATCGTATGCCCCACTGACACGGTGTACAGTTTTGCAGTGAAACTCGGAAGTCCCAAGGGCTTCGACAGGCTTGCCCGGGCCAAGGGTGTGAAGCCTGAAAAGGCGCATTTCTCCTTGCTGTGCGCTGACTTGAGTGATTTGAGCCGGTACGCCCAGCACATCAGCAATCCACTGTTCAAAACGATGAAGCGGTTGCTTCCGGGGCCGTACACGTTCGTGTTGCCTGCAAGTGGTGACGTGCCCAAGTTGTACCGGGGAAAGAAGAAAACCATCGGGATTCGCGTGCCTGACCATCCTGTGGCACAGCATCTGCTCAAAGAACTTGGATCGCCCCTTGTCGTCAGCAGCGTGCACGACGAAGATTCACTGATGGAATACACAACCGACCCTGAATTGATCTGCGAACGCAACGGTCACCTTGTGAATCTCGTGGTCGATGGCGGCATTGGGCAACTTGAGGCATCCACTGTGCTCGACTGCACGGGTTCTGGCATTGAAGTCATTCGAGAAGGTCTGGGTCCTGTGGATTCGATTTGAGCCCAGTGCCGCCAGCGGCTTCCGTCAATCTCGAGCTCGGGCTTCAAGCATGGGCACGAACGCGGCGTACCCATGGTCTTTCTTGGTGAATTCTCGCTCACTGATGCGGTCGATGGTCCACATGCGTTGGGTGTCTCCATCACCGACGGGAATGACCATGCGTCCTCCAATCTTGAGCTGGCCGAGCAAGGCTTGTGGGACGTCAGGCGCACCGCACGTGATGATGATTCCGTCAAAGGGGGCGAACACCGGTTTGCCTTTGTATCCGTCGCCGTAATACAACGAAGGTTTCCAACCCATCGCTTTGAGCAAAGGCCCTGCCGTGTCGAAGAGGGCTTTTTGCCGTTCGATGCTGTGGACTTTGAAGCCGAGCGCACAAAGCACCGCACATTGATAACCGCTTCCAGTGCCGATTTCCAAGATGTTGTCTCCTGGCTCAGCACCGAGCAATTCGCTCTGCTTGGCGACGGTGTGGGGCTGGCTGATGGTTTGGCCTGCCGCAATGGGAAACGCTTTGTTGCTGTAGGCGAACTGCGAGAACGCCGAATCCAAAAAGTAATGCCGCGGCACGCGGTCCATCGCATCCAACACACGCTCGTCTTGAATGCCCATCGTCCGCAACTCCTCAAGCAGCTTGCGCCTCTGCCCTTTGTGCATGTATGTGTCCTCAGGCAATTGCATGAGGTCCAAACTACATTGCCCTCGGACACCAAATGTGCATGACCTGTGAGCAATTTTCACATCGCAATGGTGAACAGCGCTCATGCCCCCAACTAGCTTCGCAGCATGGTCAAACATTGGTTCAATTGCAAGGTCAGTTCGCGTTCTTTGGACAGCGAAGGCGCAGAAGTCAAGAAGGTGGAACAGTTTGTGTTGGACGCCTACACATACACAGAGGCGGAGACACGCATGACCCAAATCTGTGAATACGAGGGCATTCGTCCGTTTGAGATCACCCAATTGACCAAAACCAACCTTGTCGAAGTCATTCGCCATCCCGAATGCGACAAGTGGTTCCGTGTGAAAGTGGCAATGACGTCGTTCGACGCTGACCGCGGAACTGAAAAGGAAAGCAACCAGCACGTGTTGGTGAGTGCCACAGATGTGAGAGATGCCTTCGACAAAGTCGCTCAGCACATGAATCAACTTGGAGTGGGGTATGTCATCCCGTCCATCGCCTACCAAAAGATTGTCGAGGTCTTTCCACAAGAAGAGTGGCAAGTGGTCGATGGTCAAGAACAGCCCAAAAGGGAAAGCACACTCGAACCCGACGTGGTCTAAACGATCTCTGCATCATGCCATCCAAGACCAAGCGCTGTCGTACGCCTGGTGTTCTTGGGCGTGCTCCAGAAGCCAACCCAGGTAAGGATCCGTGCTCAACGTGGCGCTGTCCCCGACAAGCATGCACGCCATTTTGGCACGCGTTTGGGCCACGTGAATTCGTCGGTGCTCGTTGAGAAAACCAACTTCGCCACGGTCGTTGCTGCGTGTCATCGAGACCAACATGCCATCTCTTTCTTGCCCTTGGAATCCATCCACGGTATGAATGGTCACGTCTGCCGATGGATGCGGGAAAGATCCGTCTCGTTTTCGCTCTTCCCAGCGCGCTTTGAGCAACTCTACCTGCGCCGAGTAGGGCGCCACAATGCCAAGCGACATGCCAGGGTGCAGCGCCAACCAATCGACAGCTCTGTCCAACACAAACTGCGCCTCCTCGAGATTCGACACGCTGCCGCCTTCTTCCGATCGCTGTTCGTCAAAACCGCACCCTGCCGTGTCCACCCAAACCCATGGTTTGATGCCTTCCAACTCGCGTTCCGCCACGTCTTCATGCGCGCGCAGCTTGCCTCCATAAAACCGTTCGTTGCCTGCCGACATGATGGCCTCATGCATCCGATGTTGAACTTGAAGCATGACGGTTTGATCCCCGTGCTTCTCAATCAATCGCTCGAGCATGGTCATTTTGAGCGCCTCCCCACCTCTGCTTTTCACAGTGGGGGGAAGTTGACAGGGATCGCCGCAAAGTACGAGTCGTTCAGCACGCCGCATGGGGATGAGTGTGGCGGGAGGAAGCGCCTGAGCTGCTTCGTCCACCACCGCGACATCAAAACTCAACCCCCTCAAACGACGGTCGTCGCAGCCCACCAAGGTGGCGCAAACGACATCCGCCTCTCGCAACACACGTTCCGACAAATACGCCTCAAGGTCCTCGGCTTCCTTTCTCATGGCCCGGGCATCGGCGCGGGCTGCGCGCCTCGCCTCCCGCTGCTCCGGCCCAAAATTCCGCACATGCCGATTGGCCTCTCGCTGCCTTTGCTGCGCATCTTGACGGCTCTTGGTCACCCTGCCGAATTCGGGCTGTGCCTGAACCTGAGCGTCGAGGGTTCGGTTGACAACGCCGTCACTGACCCGCATCGGATGTCCCAAACGAACCACGTTCAAACCGGCGTCTGCCAAACGCTCCACCAACACGTCCACAGCCATGTTGGACGGGGCGGTCGCCAACACACGCTCTCCAGAACGCACAACTGCCGCAATGCCCGCCACGAGGGTTCGGGTTTTCCCCGTGCCAGGAGGTCCATGCAACAGGGTGACCGGGGCTTTTGACCACATGGCTTTCGCCGCCTGCATCTGCTGCGCATTCAACCCTTCCCCTCCAATGAAAATGTCCTCCCGGAAATCGGTCACCTCGGGCCATGGAGAGAGTCCCAACGCAACGTCGCGGAACAACACGCGATGGGGATCGTCCAAGTTCAGCCAATGGCTCAAGGCATGGGCCATGGCGTTGAAGCTCCGTTCATCTGCACGCACATCCACGGTCCATGAAATGTGCTGCACAGCAATTCCTTCGGGGCCATCACCCTCCAACACAACATCCAACTCCATGTCCCTGACTTTCATGACCCGCGCAGGCCAGATGCCAATGGATTCGACTTCACCTGCGGAACCGACAGGTTTCAAAGAAATGGCGCTCCCCACACGGAAGACGCCCGGCAGACCTCCCCCTTCCTTGCATCGCAATTGCCATTTGGCTCCTCCGTAAGCATAAGAAGCCGAAACCACCTCCACGGGAGACCACGTCAGCCCCTCGGACCTTCGAACCTTCAAGGGAACATCTGCCTGAAGACGTTCGAATTTCTGACGCTCTTCCTCTCTTTCGGACAACAACGCGTTTGTCCAGGAAGCCAACAAGTCAAGTGGGTGCATTCACGAAGGCCTTCATTTGTCCTTCTCTGACATCACCGTGAAGAACCCCTTGAAAACAATGGCGCTGTCTCCTGCATACTCAAGGTTTTCACCATTCACATCTGTCACAGTCAGAGGGCCGGAGCCCTCAGGAAATGTCAAGACGTAGTAGTACACCCCTGCACTCGCTTCACCTCCATTCAAGTCCCAAATGCCTGTTTGTCCAAAATCGTCACTGGTGAACACCACCGTGCCCCACCGATTCAAAATTGTCATCGTGACGTCGTCAAATGACTCCAAACCCACAACACGAAATTTGTCATTCAAATTGTCGTCGTTCAACGTGACGACGTTGGGGATCTTGAAACCACAAGTCCCCACAACGACTGATTTGGTGGTTTCACAAACCAGCCCTGGGTAGTCCACAAAGGGCTGAGCGATGTTTGCCTGGAATGTTTGTGGTTCGGTCATGCCAACAATCTCCACGTTCACGCCAACGGTGTCGCTCAAAAACGGATTTGCATCCCACACTACTGTCAAATCCTCAGGATCAACACCATCCACCAAAACTTCAAGGACGTAGGGCGGGGTTTCGCAGATGTCTTCTGGCGCTGAAATCAACGCATTCAACTCTACGTACTCGACCGTGAACTCTTGCGTATACTCGCAACCGAAATTGTTGATGGCATGCGCCGTGTAGGTCTGCGGGCCAGGAGTCGACATGGTCACACCCACGTCGGGACAATTCCATTGACCGGACGGCACCCCGTGTTCCCCTTGGTTGGTGCTGGTCCAAAAGGTGCTGTCGCATTCCAACCCAAACTGAGGAGTGAACGATTGCGTCACAGGATACAACGTGTCGGCAAAATCAATGCCCCATTCGAAAACAAAACCATTGTCCTGCGCCCAAAAATCACAGATTTCCAATTGCCAAGTGCCGTTCAAAGGGCAACCATCCAAAGTGCCCCAGGAACTTTCCGAAGCATACGTGCCCGAAGGCAAGCTTCCATCTGGACCTGCCACCTCATTCGCCCAAGTGTCGAGTGTTGCCTCTGAGCTCCAGTAATAATCGTACCCCGTCCCAGGTTCTGGTGGGTCGTCATTCATTACAGGCACACCGAGGTTCGTTCCAGGCCCGGGATACGAGCTGACAGTCATCTCTTGACCATTGGGACAAATGAACGCGATGTCCAAGTCACCCAAAAAAGAGTGCTCCATGTTCACAAAGAAATTCTCGACCCCGTCACCCGCATCAACCAAGACTGCTCCAGGGAGAAAGGAATTGACAGTGATTTCGCTGTAAAAACAAGTTCCCACGTTGTCTGGCAGTGAAATTGCTTCTCCAAAGTCGTTGCCAGGCTCCAATGTGAAGGGGACGCCATCAACACCGATGCTCAAGGACACCTCTTCACCCGTGCAAGCGCCCGACACAACGTCCGTGTTCCAGTCAGGTTCTGTGCTGATGTTTACGTAGTAGTTCGTCGGTTGCACGCTCTCACATCCTGCGGCATCGACAAGTGAAAGTTGAACCAGCTCAATGCCAGGGGTGTCAAACGTCCACTCCGCAGTGGGCGAATTGCTCTCAATGTCAGGGACGCCGTTTGCATTGAAATCCCACGAATATGTGGCGATGTCTGCCCCAGTCGAAACAGATCCAATGCCATCAAAATCCACCAACTCCCCTGGGCACACGTAGAGTGGGCTCGGGTTTGTTTGATTGATCACAGGAATGGGAGGTTCACAAGGTTGGCCACAACCTATCCTTGCGCCAAAAATCCCTCCGGCATCTGGATTTGCACTGGATACAAATTTGATCGTCAAGCAACCCGATGGATTGTTGGATGATGCAATGAAAATTTGGTCCAAGAATGAGCCATCCCCACTGGACCCTAGCTCGGGTGCCGAGGTGTCATCTCCGTCATAGATGGTCATGAATGAGGCCGCATCCAACTCAAAGTTGAACCACTCCAAAAATACGTTGGTCCCGTCATCTGGACAGAGCACAAGAGTGTGGTCCTCGGCAGGTCCGAACCCTGCGCCACCTTGACCGCTGCTGTCATACAGGACGCCTGAACATGCCGACGCCTGTCCATCGCTGATGAGCACCTGAGCTGAGATCATGACGGGAGCTGCACACACAATGCCACATGCCGAGTGCAACAAGAGTTTGCTGACCAAATTCATCGAGCGGGGAATTTCATGCGGTTCGACAAAACCTCAAATCGCTCTTGCGAAGGGATGACCACATACCAACCTTCCGTTGATTTCAACCATGTGAAGGATCCCGCAACAGGGCGGATTCCAGAAGCCAACAACCGTGCTTCCAAGGTCTGTGTTTCCTCGCCTGCAAGAGGTTGCCAATCAGGAACCTGTTTGTCTGGTTTTTTGAGCACCCGAAACGCCGGACCCACCAAACAAACTTCTGAGCGGAGTTGCGGGGATTCCAGAACCTCATCTGCGGACACGTTGTGAAACGCGCACACAGCTTTCATCCCTTGTTGAACTGCATTGGTTTGTGCCATCAATGGACCTGGCATGGAACACACCAGAAGAAGCACAGAGGCAGCTTGGAAAATAGAACGTTGAAACATGGACCGAAGGTTTGCCTTTCTTGCATGAACAGGCGTACGCGTCAAAAGTAACTCACAGAATGGCACGAACGTTGCTCCCACAGGATGGACAAAATCAGAGAGCGAGTTTGTCCGTCAGAAAATCTGACTATCTTTGCCCCCCTCTAACGAGGGAAAGACCTGGTAGCTCAGCTGGTTAGAGCATCTCACTTTTAATGAGAGGGTCCTGGGTTCGAGTCCCAGCCGGGTCACAAAGGCACTTCAAGCCTTGCACCGCCCAGGTGCTGAAATTGGTAGACAGGCATGGTTGAGGGCCATGTGTCCGTTAGGGCGTGTGGGTTCGAGTCCCACCCTGGGCACGAAAAGCGAGATGCCATAGGCGCTCGCTTTTTTTGTTGCCTTTGATTTGACTGCTCGCTTGACTTTTCACAGGGAACAAGTCCATCTTGACGCAGCAACCCGCATCACCCTTTGCCTTGCAGGAGCCATTGGACCCGTGAGAGATGTCCTCGCAGCCGATGGGCTGTTGGCCACGGGTGCTCCGTCTTTTCAGCTGGACATCCACGACGCCCTGCAAGAGCATCGACACCCTGGCACCGTTTCACCCCTTCACCAGTCAATCGCACAACAACACAGTTGACCTTCATCCAAGGTTGTCAACCTTGACCATGGCTGTGTGACTTGGGTGCAGCATCAGTCCGTGGGGGGTACTACTTTTGGAGCCCAAACATCAAACCATGGAAGTCAAACAGATCTACACTGGATGCCTTGCGCAGGGCGCCTATTACATTGAAAGCAATGGAGAGGCCGCAATTGTAGATCCTCTAAGGGAGGTGCAACCGTACATCGACCTGGCACACGAGCGCGGTGCGACCATCAAGTATGTTTTGGAAACCCATTTTCATGCTGACTTTGTGTCTGGTCATTTGACCCTTGCTGAAAAAACGGGTGCGCCCATTGTGTTTGGACCCAACGCTTCCCCGGATTTCCCCATGCACTCCGCAAAGGACGGCGAACGCCTGACGCTCGGAAATGTGGACATTGAGGTGCTGCATACGCCCGGACACACCATGGAGAGCACGACCTACTTGCTCAGAGATGAACAAGGTCAACCCCATGCCATTTTCTCTGGAGACACCTTGTTTTTGGGGGACGTCGGAAGGCCTGATTTGGCCCAAAAAAGTGAACTGACGATCGAAGATTTGGCAGGACACCTCTTCGACAGTCTCAGGAACAAAATCATGCCTCTGCCTGACCATACCATTGTTTACCCAGGGCATGGGGCGGGATCCGCATGTGGCAAAAACATGAGCAAGGAAACGGTGGGCACGTTGGGGGAACAGAAGTCCACCAATTATGCACTTCGAAGCGACATGAGCAAAGATGAATTCATCGCGGAAGTCACAGGTGGATTGATGCCCCCTCCAGCCTATTTCCCCATGAATGTGGCCTTGAACAAGCAAGGCTACGACAGCCTTGACGACATCATGAAACGTGGCAGCTCACCGTTGTCGCCAGAAGCTTTTTAAGTTGCCGCAAACGAAACTGAAGCCGTGATGTTGGACATCCGGTCAACCCATGAGTTTGTCAATGGCCACATCCCAAGGTCGACGTTCATCGGACTCGCAGGTGGGTTTGCGCCTTGGGTAGGTGCCATGATTGTGGATGTCAAACAGCCCATCCTTTTGATTGCGAATGACTCCCAAATCGAAGAGGCCATCACTCGCCTCTCACGGGTGGGTTTTGACAATGTCATTGGTTATCTGGAAGGTGGATTGGATGCTTGGGTCGCCTCTGGAAGAGAAACCGATGTCATTGACACTGTCGATGCGGAGGCCTTTGCAAGTGTGCTTGCCACCAACCCCCATGCCAAGGTGGTCGATGTGCGCAAAGACGGCGAGTTCATGTCTGAACACGTCGAAAATGCCATTCATGCGTCGCTCGAATTTTTGGGGAACAACATGGACTTGATTCCAAAAGAAGAGCCCTTCTACCTCCATTGTGCAGGCGGATACAGGAGTTTGATTGCGCATTCTTTGCTGAAGGCAAGGGGGTATCACAATGCCATCGACGTCTTGGGTGGGTACAATGCCATCTCGGCCACAAGCGCCCCTCGAACCGATGTTGTCTGCCCAAGCACGCTGAAATAAACGGGGCACGCTCTTGGTTGCAACCTTGTTTTTCTAACTTTGCCGCCCACTTACCCGGGTGGCGAAATTGGTAGACGCGCAGTCTTCAGGCGGCTGTGCCTTCGGGCGTGCTGGTTCGAGTCCAGTTCCGGGTACTTCTGAACCTCACCATCCGGTGGGGTTTTTTTGTGACCTCTTTTCTCCAGAAAACGGCGCCGCACTCCGAACGGTCTGTTGCCCACACCTACTTTTGATGCATGGTCCAAGGCGAAGATTTCGGCACCCGCGCCAAGGGAAGACTCAACCTGTCCAAAATGGACGGCAAACCTGTCGTCATCGCAGGGCCCTGCAGTGCTGAATCGCGAGATCAAGTTTTGGATGCGGCAAGACAGCTTGCTGCTGGTGGACAAGTTCACTTTTTGCGAGCAGGCCTTTGGAAACCACGAACCCGCCCTGACAGCTTTGAAGGCCGCGGTGAAGAGGGACTTCCATGGCTGATGGAGGCCCAGAGAGAAACTGGGATGCAGGCCATGACAGAGGTCGCCACTCCAAAGCATGTCGAGGCCACATTGAACGCTGGCATGAAAGCTGTGTGGTTGGGCGCCAGGACCACAGTCAGCCCATTTGCGGTCCAAGCCCTTGCCGATGCCCTGCGCGGCACAGACGTCACTGTGCTTGTCAAAAACCCCATGCACGCCGATTTGAAATTGTGGATGGGAGCAATCGAACGCATTGTGAAGGCCATTCGAGGTGATGTAGGGGCCCTGCACAGAGGGTTTTCGAGCTACGGCAGCACTGACTTTCGCAACGCCCCGATGTGGGAAATCCCCATTGCGCTCAAAGCAGAAATGCCAGACATGCCCATGCTGTGTGACCCCTCGCACATCGCCGGCAGACCAGAACTGCTGCAAAAGGTTGCCCAACGAGCCATGAACCTCGGCATGGACGGTTTGATGCTCGAATCACACCCAAACCCTTCGGTCGCCCTGAGTGACGCTGAACAACAAATTGAACCCAGAGAACTGCATGGCCTGCTCTCCGCCTTGGAGGTGCCATCAAAAGCGTCGGCCCACAGTCAAGACCACGACGTTCTGGCCGGCATGCGACTCCAGATTGACAGCGTCGATGAGCAACTGATGCAACTCCTGAGCCGTCGCATGCAACTGGCCAAAGCCATCGGAGTGGTCAAACACCGCAATCGATGGTCATTGCTGAGCGTGGGCCGATGGCGCGAAATCATCGCAAGCCGAACCGAATGGGGAAGCCAACTTGGCCTCAGCCGGGATTTCCTTGCCAAAATCCTCACGTCCGTGCACGAAGAAAGCATCCGTGTGCAGGGTGATGAGGCCGACGAACTGCGTGCCGAGCAAAAAAAGTGAGCACGTAATGTGTTGATTTTCAAGGCAATGAAATGTATTGCGCCTTTTTTTTTAGGAAAATTGCAACCTAGACGAACCCCGGGGCGTAATGGGACTCGGTTTTGGTTAACCGCGCTTTTCGGAGCGCATGAATCAGGCGATTTGGTTAAAGGGACTCCTCAAACGTGAGGGTCCCTTTTTTGATTCAAGTGAACATGGCAATCCAAATGGAACGGCTCAGTCTGTAAATCACCGGGAGCAAGATCAAAAGCAATGCGATGCCTGAAAGCAAATACGTTCCCGGATGGGTGAACATGCCAAATTCCATCCAGCCCCAAGCGTCAAAAGACAACAATGCAACCAGCAAAGCCACCCACAAGGCCACAGTCAAGGCATAGCTCACGTAAGCTGCTCCAAAGTAAAAGCCCGGCTCCCTCCCAAAATCCTCGCCGCAATGGGGGCATGAAGAATGCATGGTGGCCGTGTGCTTGAGGTGGTATGCATTGGCATGCACGAAGAGATCACCTTGTCCACATTTGGGACAACGGTTGCGCAAAATCCAATTCAGTTTGGCCATGGACAAATGTGCTTCTTTTCTGTCGGTTGCATGCAACCCAAGTCACGCTTCCTTTCAAGATTGACCTCAGCGCCTCAAAAGGCGATAATTGGCGTAATTGGGATTGATTCCGACGCGCTTGAGGATCGATTTCAATCGCTCTTTCAACGTCCACTTGCTGGACACAGGATCGAATGAAAATTGCCAATTCATGCGGGCAATTCGGGGAGCCATCACGGCTGGATGGGTTCCTTCAAATCGCGACAGCGATCTGATGTGGGCTTCATACTCAAAGGATTCTGGTCCCACGATGTGCTGATCAACCCATGCGTCGTCGTGCCAAAGCTTGTTGAATTGAATCCGTTTCTCTTGCATCACTTTGGGTGGCTTCACCCATCCATAGTGATGAATCCAAGCATTGATCGGCACCACGCGCAGCAGCTCGTTGTTGCGGACCCTGAACCCTTGGGCATCTCGAAACGACTTGATGGAAGGCAACGCACGGACCACCCTGACCTCGTGCGCATACCATCTGTCGGAAGCACCCACGAAGTCATACGACCCGTAAAAATGACGGTAATTGAACAAGAGGCCGTCCACGCCCTCGTCAGCCTGATGCGCCTCCATGGCCGCGCGAACCATGGGAAGGTCATCTTCGTGCATGACTTCATCTCCTTGGATGTACACCGCCCAGTCTGCCTCTTCTGAAATGGCTGAGTATGCTTTGTCCGTTTCAGCAGCGAGCACCTTCCCCCCCTCTCTCAAAGATGGATCCCAAACCGTATCTACGATTCGAATTTTGATTGAATCGATGCCTTCAATCAACGCCCGTGTTCCGTCGTTTGCATCTCCGACGGCCACCACCACTTCGTCACACAAAGGCAGGATGCTTTGAATCGCCTCGACGATTGGATAATCAAATCGAATGGCTTGATTGATGAAGGTGAATCCTGAAACAAACACAACTTCTCAATTGGATGCACCCTGCTGCAATCGGTGCAACTCAGCGTAACGCCCTCCCAGTGCAAGCAGGCTGTCGTGATCCCCTTGTTCCACCACGGCACCTTTCTCCAAAACAGCAATGACATCGGCATCCCGAATGGTGGCCATTCGATGCGCAATGACCAGGACCGTTCGGCCCTTCAAGGTTTGTTCAAGTGCACCTTGAACCACGGATTCAGAGGTGGCATCCAAGGCTGACGTGGCTTCGTCGAGCACCATCAAATCTGCGTCACGGTAGAGCGCCCTCGCCAGGGCCACACGTTGACGCTGCCCACCGCTCAATTTGCCTCCGCTGTCTCCAACCCAAGAATTCAATCCCTCTGGCAAATCCGCCGCGAATTCCATCACATGCGCTGCTTCCGCAGCAGCCAACATTCTCGCTTCATCCCGATTGTCGTCTCCCAACACAATGTTGTCGGCAATGGAGCCCTCAAACAACATGGCATCTTGGGTCACCACAGCAAGTCTTGCGCGCCATGACATCCCCGAAATCCCGCGAAGGTTGACACCATCAACACTCAGGGACCCTTCTTCGGGGTTGGCAAACTTGCTCAACAAATGGGCAGCCGTGGTTTTGCCCGAGCCTGAAAGCCCCACAAGGGCCACCACCTTTCCCTTTGGAATGGTCAAATTCATCCCATTCAAAGCGGGAATGTCTTGTCCAGGATATCGATACACCACATCCTGAAAGGTCACATCTTTCTCCATGCGAGGCGCCGCTTGCCCCATTTCACCCAAGTCAACGTCCAGATCCGTGGAAGACGCAAACAGGGATTGCAAACGCTCGAGAGACGCCGCCCCTTTGGAAACCCTGAAGTATCCATCTGACAGCGATCGTGCCGGCGGAATGACCTGCGAAAACACGACCAGATACCCGATAAACCAATCCCCTGACAAGGCAGAATCCCCGGCAATGACCAGAGAACCTCCATAGGCCAACAACATCGCCATCACCGACAACGACACCACCTCACTCATGGGCGAAGACATGCTTTCGCGGCGATGCATGCGACGCATGGCCTTGAAATGTCCATGGTTGCGAGCCCGGTACGCCTTTGCAAAATGTGACTCTGCATTGAACGCTTTGACGATGCGCATTCCGAGCAAAGTCTCTTCGAGAACAGAGACCAGCTGACCCAACTCCTCTTTGCCTCGTTGGGCGTGTCGTTTCAGTCGTTTGGACCACCTGCTGATGAGCACGCCTGTGACTGGCAGCAACACCAGCGCAAACAAGGTCAATTTCCAACTCAGTGCAAGCAGGGTTGCCAGGCTCACGATGAGCATCAATGGAGCCTTGAGCAAGGCTTCCAACGACCCAATGACCGAATGTTCGACTTCCATCAGGTCATGGGTGAATCGGCTCATCACTTCGCCCCGTCGCGATTCGGAAAACCATGCCATGGGCATGTCCATCAACCGTGTGTACAGGGATTGGCGCAAATCGCGGCTGACTCCAGTTCGGATGCCAGCCATCACGTACAGGGCGGCGTAGTGCACCGCGTTTTTCAAAATGGCCAACCCCACCATGGACGCGCACAACATGCCCAAGGCATGGGCAGCACCTTCTGTTTGGACATAGGCGTCGAACCCGCGACTCAAATCTGAAAGGATGCCCTCTTGTTGCGTCGATCCAGTCGGAGACTCCGAGGCAAACAAAATGCGCAAAAAGGGAACCACCGAAAGGAAGGTGAAGAGGGAGAGCATGGCACTGAGCGCATGCAGCACGCCCATAAGCACCACGCTGCTTCGCTGGTGCTTGAGCAAAGGAAACAAGGCCCAAATGGCCCTCATCCGCGCACCAGGTTATGGGCAAACCCCAGGTAATTCGACGGGGTGATGCGCCTCAATTCATCCTTGACGGATTCACCAACCTCAAGCCCCTCGATGAAGTCTGCCAGCACCGAGGCCGTGATGTTTCCGTGGGTGCGGGTCAGGGCCTTCAGCGCCTCGTAGGGCTCCGGATAGGCCTCTCGACGCAGGATGGTTTGTATGGCCTCAGCCACAATGGCCCAATTGTTCTCAAGGTCCTCTTCCAACTTTTGCTCGTTGAGCACAAGCTTGCAAAGCCCTTTGCGCGTGGCATTCATGGCAATCAGACTGTGCCCCAGAGGCACACCCAAATTGCGCAGCACCGTGCTGTCCGTCAAGTCGCGCTGTAGCCGGGAGATTGGAAGCTTCTCTGCAAAGTGACTCAACAGGGCATTGGCCACTCCGAGGTTGCCTTCACTGTTTTCAAAATCAATGGGGTTCACTTTGTGAGGCATCGCAGAAGAGCCCACTTCTCCTTCGACGATTTTTTGCTTGAAATAATCCATGGAGATGTATGTCCAAACGTCCCGGTTCAAATCGATCAACACCGTATGAATGCGTCGCAGGGCGTCACACCAAGCCGCGAGGTGGTCGTATGGTTCGATTTGGGTGGTCACGGGCGTTCTCGTCAACCCCCGGGTGCTCTCGACGAACTCCTGTCCAAACGCAGGCCAATCAACGTCCGGATAAGCCACGTGATGCGCATTGAATTGACCGGTGGCGCCGCCGAATTTCGCAGCATAGACGACGGCAGCAAGGGATGCTTGTTGTCCACGCAAACGGTCGACAAAGACTTGAATTTCCTTGCCCAACGTGACCGGAGAAGCTGGCTGTCCGTGTGTGCGGGCCAGCATCGGCACTGATCGCCAGTCCGTGGCCAACGACGCGAGGTCTGCAATCAACTGCGCCAACAAGGGCAAGACAGCTTGTTCAGTGGCGCGCTTCAAAGACAGTGGAATCGCGGTGTTGTTCACGTCTTGCGACGTCAACCCAAAATGCACAAATTCTTTCCAAGCGCCAACACCCAGTCGCTCCATGGCGTCCTTCACGAAATACTCCACCGCTTTCACGTCGTGGTTGGTGATCCGCTCCTTGTCTTTCACCCATTGAGCATCTTGGGCGTTGAAGGTGCGGTGGATGTCACGGCATGCCTCGACCTTGTCTTGCGGAAAATCTGCAAGTTGAGGGAGGGGCATGGCGACCAACGCCAAAAAGTATTCCACTTCGACCTCCACCCTGTGGTGAATCAATCCGAGCTCGGACATCCAAGGGGCAAGCGAAGCAGTGTGACGACGGTAGCGACCGTCAACGGGAGAAATGGCGTCTAGCATGTGCTGGAATCAAAGACCAAAGGTACTGAAGTGACATGAGCCGTGTCTACCTTGGCACCATGCGATTGCACACGATTCACACCGGGAATTTCAAACTGGATGGCGGAGCAATGTTTGGGGTGGTGCCTCAGCAACTTTGGGCGCACACCAATCCGCCAGACGCCCAAAACTTGTGCACATGGGCGATGCGATCTCTCCTCGTCGAAGTGGGGGATCGACTTGTCTTGGTGGATTGTGGGATTGGCGACAAACAATCGGAGAAGTTTTTCAGTCACTACCATCTGCACGGCGACGATTCTCTCGATCGAAGCTTGAATGCTGTCGGTTTTTCACGCCAAGACATCACAGACGTGTTCTTGACGCATCTGCATTTTGACCATGTCGGAGGCGCCGTTCAACGACGTTCTGACGGCATGCTTGTCCCGAGCTTTCCCAACGCAACGTATTGGTCCAACAAGGCGCACTGGCAGTGGGCCATCGAACCCAATGCCAGGGAGAAAGCATCCTTTTTGTCTGAAAACCTGCTTCCCCTTGCGGAAAGTGGCCAACTGAAATGGGTGCCCCGAGAGGGCCAAATGTCCAAAGATGTCCTTGGCATCGAAGGGTGGGATGTCTTTTTTGCAGACGGACACACGGAAAGCCAAATGATTCCTCTTCTTCGCTTGCCAAACGGTCGAACCATGGCATTCATGGCGGACTTGCTTCCCAGCACTGGTCACATCCCGCTCGCGTACGTCATGGGCTACGACACGCGTCCGCTGCTGACGTTGGACGAAAAGAAGACATTTCTGAATGCCGCGGCGGAACAAGAGTGGGTGCTCTTTTTGGAACATGACGCCGTCAACGCAGCATGCACTGTTCAACACACGCCCAAAGGGGTTCGCCTTCGAGAAGCCGCGCCCTCCTGGAAAGAGCTGATGGGGTGACGCTCCTTCAGAGCCCCTCCACAATGCGGGACGGGAGGCCTGGCCCTTCGTAAATCATGCCCGAGTAGACCTGAACCAAACTCGCTCCAGCCTCCATCTTCTCTCGTGCCGATTCGGCGCCATCAATGCCGCCAACGCCAATGATGGGGAACCGTCCATGGCTTTTTTCCGCCAGGTACCTCACAACTTCAGTGGACCGAGACTGCAATGGAACGCCGGAAATCCCACCAGCACCCATGCGCTCCACCTCTTCCTGCGATGTTTTCAACCCCTCTCGTGAAATGGTGGTGTTTGTGGCCACCACCCCATCCACATTTTGCTCCAAAACGATGTCCACGATGTCGTCGAGCTGGCCATCGGTCAAGTCTGGGGCAATCTTCAAAAACACAGGGCGATGTCCAGCATGCGATCGGTTTCTTGAAACCACAGCTCGCAACAATTTGGACAGCGGCTCTTTTTCTTGCAACTCCCTCAATCCCGGGGTGTTGGGTGAACTTACATTGACCACAAAATAATCTACGTGGGCATGCAACGCGTCCACACACGCCAAATAATCCTCCTCAGCCCTGTCGTTGGGGGTGACTTTGTTCTTGCCAATGTTGCCGCCCACCACCAACCCCTCGGGGCGTCGAACAAGACGGCCCACCGCAGGGTACAACCCCTCGTTGTTGAACCCCATGCGATTCAGGATGCCTCGGTCCTCCTTCAAGCGAAACAACCTCGGCTGCGGATTGCCACTTTGTGCCCGGGGGGTGACCGTTCCAATTTCAACAAACCCAAAGCCCAACATCTCCAGCGCGGGCAACCAACGCGCGTCCTTGTCAAAACCAGCCGCAAGCCCTACGGGATTCGGGAACGTCAACCCGGCGACGGTGACCGCCCGACCAGCATTGCGTTTGGCCGCCTTTCGACGCATCCACCACCCCACCCCAGGCACCATGGATGCCACCACAAGGAGGTCCATGGCCAGATAATGTGCGCGCTCCGGGGACAACCGGAAAAACAAGGGTTTGAGGATGTTTTCGTACACCTCGCGAAAGTAATTCCAGGTCGCAAGCGACCGCGCTTTTTGTGGAAAACCCTGTTGATCGCGTGCACGAATGCCCCCTTTCCTCACGCAAAACGGCGACCTAGCTTTGAATCCCAAGGATGAAGAACCTTGGATTACTGAGCTGGCTCTCAAGGAAAAAACTCACCGACGAACAGGTGGCGAACATTTTCGTCAACACCTCGTTCGACACGGTTGAGCAAGGTTGGCCCCAAGTTGCTGCCTTTCTCAATGCAGCCCCTGAATTCAGCACTTCACCTGAGCTCGACTCCGAAGACTATGGCAAGTTTTTGATGATTGTGGTCTCGGCGAATTTGGGTCTCATTCCCAAGCACTTTGACCCAGGTGTCGACAGGGCCATCATCCAACGATGCTGCGCCAAGTTTGGGTTCGCGTTGGGCATTCCGCCTGACACATTCGCCAAAAAGGTCAAAGATTTCAGGGCGTTCATGAAGGAAGTCAATCGACCGAGCAAAAACACCCTCACCGCCATGACGAGGGCGGTGTGCTACAAGTACGACGTCATTGCTTACCAAGAGCCGTATTTCCGTGACATGAACGTCCCCAACCCCATTCTCCAAAAAAATCTACGCGAGGTCATGGAGCATTTTTTGTGGGACTGGGAAGAGTTCGTGGATCAATACAAGGTGGTGGTGGCTCCCGACAAAGAGGAAGCCTGACCCTTCGTACTCAATCCATCATCCGAGCGACGTCGCGCGAAATGTCTTTCTCTTTGAGCGATTGGCGCTTGTCGTGAAGCTTTTTTCCTTTGGCCACAGAAAACTTCAGCTTCGCGTATCCACTGGGCGCCACGAAAACCAAGGTTGGCACCAAGGTGACGCCCACGTCTTTCACCTTCTTTTCGAGTTTTTTCAACTCGGTGCGCTGCAACAACAGCTTTCGCCTCCGCCGAGAATCTTGCGGCATGTAACCTGCATTGGGGTACTCCGCAACATACATGTTGTGAACCCACAGCTCCCCCTGATCAAATCGACAGTAGGACTCCGTGATGCTCGCCTTTCCCGCACGAATCGATTTGATTTCCGAGCCCGACAACACAAGCCCAGCCGTGAACTCGTCGGCAAGGAAGTACGTGTAAGACGCCTTCTTGTTTTTGATGTTCACGGCCATGATGCAAAGTTACAGGACGGAAGGTTGCGTGGTCACCACATCCGACGGAACTTACCTCCATGTCTGACAACGCGCTTTTCAATCTTCCCAAGGTCGAACTTCACTGCCACTTGGAATTGGCGTTTCGGAAAGCCACGCTGAAGCAATGGGCGCAAGAAAAAGGCATGGATGTCAGGCAGGATGCCGACTTCGAGCGGGCGTTTTTGGTCAAGACTCCCATGCAAGACCTCCCGTCCGTGTTGCACAAATTCTTGAACACGCGGGACGTCATCGACACCGAAGACAAAGTTGAGCAGCTGACATACGAGGTTTGCGCCGACATGCACACAGAAAGCAACGTGCGCGTGTTGGAATTGCGTTACGCCCCCTCGTTCCTTTTGGATGCTCATCCATCCATGGATGCCGACCGCATGCTCGAAGCCATTCTCCGAGGAGTGGCTCGGGCAGAGTCAGAGTTCCCAATGGTTGTTGGACTCCTGGGCTTGCTCCAGCGCATCAAATCTGTCGAAGACAACGCACGATGGTGCGATTGGATTTTGGAGCGAAAGGCGCATTTCGTGGGGCTTGACCTGGCTGACGATGAAGTCAACCACCCTGCCCTGCCTTTCGCCCCGCTGTTTTTGAAGGCAAAATCCGAGGGACTCGGCATCACTGTCCATGCCGGAGAACCCAATGTTCCTGGGGCGGCAAACAACATCTTGACCGCCATAGATGAACTTGGCGCGGACCGCATCGGTCACGGAGTGCAGGCCATCAAGGACGCGCATGTGGTGGAACGGCTCGTCAAGGAAGGCACGCCGCTTGAACTTTGTCCATGGAGCAACGTGCTCACCCAAGCCGTCCCCAATGCGGCCGCCCACCCCTTCAAAGCGCTGATGGATGCCGGTGTGAAAACCACCCTGAACACCGACGATCCAGGAGTGATGGACATCACGCTGATGGACGAGTGCAAACGCGCCATTTCCCAGATGGGGCTGTCTCTGAACGAACTCAAACAATGCAACCAATGGGCCGCCGAAGCGTCTTTCATCCCGAAAACACGTCTGGCCACCGTTTGGCCTTCAATCACATGAACGTTCCTGTGCAAGTCATGAAGATATGGACATTCTTCCTCGGTTTGGTCACAATGTTGATCCCAAACATGCAAGGGCAAACCCAAACCTCGGGGACCTTCCTCAACACAGAGGACGCTTACGATGGATACACGCTGCTGGATCCCACGGGCAGCACCTCCACTTACCTGATCAACAATTGTGGAGAGGTGGTGAATTCATGGTCGAGTGACCACAGATCAGGCGGAGCCTGTTACTTGTTGGACGACGGCAGCTTGGCTCGTGGATGCAGAATGATCGGTGCGTTTTCCGGAGGAGGCGTCGGGGGGCGGATCGAACGCAGATCATGGGATGGGAATCTCCTTTGGGCACTGGATTGGGCCGACGAGGAAAAACACCACCACCACGATTTCGCATGGATGCCCAACGGCAACGTTTTGGTCTTGGCATGGGAACGCAAATCTTCCAGTGAGGCAGCGATGGCAGGACGTACCAACCCCCAGACGATGTGGCCTGAATCCATCACAGAAATCGAACCCACCATGCCCTCAGGAGGCAACGTGGTGTGGGAATGGCATGCATGGGACCATTTGGTTCAAAACACCGATGCCACTCTGGCGCACTATGGCGAACCTTCTGAGAACCCCACGCGCATCGACGTCAACTACGCCAACGTCGGGGGTGGTGGCGGTCCCGGAAGTGCCGAAAGTGGTGATTGGATGCATGCCAATGCCGTGAATTACCACCCAGAATTGGACCAAATCGCCATCAGCTCTCGAAGATTCAACGAGACTTGGATCATTGACCATGGCATCACAACAGAGGAAGCTTCGGGACCAGCTGGGGACCTCCTCTACCGATATGGCAACCCAGAGGCCTATGGAAGGGGCACGGCAGAGCAGCGCGTCTTGTTTGGTCAACACGATGTCCAATGGATTCCTGACGGGCATCCACAAGCTGGCAAATTGATGGTGTTCAACAACGGCAACAACCGCCCAGATTGCACTTGTTCTACCATCGACGTTTGGATGCCTCCCCTCTTGGAGGACGGTTCCTATGCCATTTCCGGAGAAGGCCCCATGGGTCCGGATGCATTTGATTGGACGTATCCAGAAACAGCCACCGAAGCATTCTACAGCCCCAACATCAGTGGGGTTCAGCCCTTGCCCAATGGCAACCATCTGATTTGTGAGGGAGCCTCTGGCCACTTGTTTGAGGTCACGTTGGCGGGCGAATTGGTTTGGGATTACATCAACCCAGCAGGCAACTCAGAAGTGTTCCCACAAGGCACCACACCGCAACAAAACAACGTTTTCAGGGCGTATCGCTACGGCCCAAATTTTCCTGGATTGCAAAATCAGGAACTCATTGCATCAGAGCCCCTGGAGGGGGATGGCGGCGCGCCCTGCACGTTGTTCAATGTTCAAGACTCAACGGCCACATCAACCTCGATGGAAGAAGTGCCCATCTTGAATGTCTATCCCAATCCCACTTCTGAATTTTTGAACGTTCATCTCGGCCTTCAACAACATGCTGTGATTGACTTGATGGACTTGGGAGGACGCATCCTCCACTCTGAAAACACCACAGATGGACACACGCGTTTCGACATGTCATCCATGCCATCAGGCACTTACTTGGTGCAACTTCGAATGGGATCCACCCAATTGATGCGACAGATTCACGTGCTTCATTGATTGGTGATAACCCCTTGAAAAGAAGAACAAGCCCGGGCATTTGGCCTGGGCTTTTTCAATCCGTGTCCATCTACCTTGCACACATGGCAGATGTTTTGAAATCCTCATTCGACCAGGGAGTGCTGACCCTCACGCTGAATCGACCTGACGTCTTCAACAGTTTCAACCAACCCATGGGGCGCGCATTTCAAGAGGCATTGGATGACGCCGCTGCCAACGCTGCGGTTCGGTGTGTTGTCATCACGGGAGAGGGTCGGGCATTTTGTGCTGGTCAAGACCTGAAAGAGGTCACTTCGAAGGCGTCGCCAGGTTTCAAAGTGATTGTCGAAGAAACCTACAACCGGAGCATTCGACGCATTTGCAAAATGGAGAAACCCGTCATTGCTGCTGTCAATGGTGTGGCAGCAGGAGCTGGCGCGAACATTGCCCTGGCCTGTGATTTTGTCATTGCCAAATCCTCAGCAACGTTCATTCAAGCTTTCGCCAACATCGGATTGATTCCAGACAGTGGCGGCACCTTTTGGCTGCCTCGGCTGGTTGGCATGGCCAACGCCAAAGCGCTGACCATGCTGGGGAAGCCGCTTTCGGCCAAAGACGCTGAATCCATGGGGTTGATTTACAAAGCTGTGGATGACATCTCCTGGTCTTCCGAAGTCAATGCATTGAGCAACACGCTGGCCAACATGCCAACCCGAGGGTTGGGTCTGACAAAAAAAGCGTTGCATGCCGGCCTGAATCATGACTTGCACGACCAACTTGCCTTGGAACTTGAGCTTCAATTTGAGGCAGCAGAAACCAAGGATTATGCAGAGGGAGTGCAGGCTTTCTTGGAGAAGCGCACCCCAAAATTTCAAGGAAAATGAGCGAAGCGTGGGTGGCTGTGACAGACCGATTGCCAGAAGACAACCAACGGATTCTGGGATTCATCCCTGGGAACAAGGTGTTCCTCCCAGGCAAAGGTGTCGAGTTTGAATTGAGGGAGGTCGTGGTGCTGAGATTTTGCAAGGATTTTTACGCCCAAAACCCAGAAAAGCGAGAAAAGCACGGGTTGCATTTTTGGGCTGGTGAAGGAAACAGCAACCATTTTTTTTCGGACGTCAGCCATTGGCGCCCCATTCCTGAAGGCCCCGCTTCCTGACCATGTTTGTTGAGATCACTGACGTCCTGAACCCTGCATGAACTGGGCAGCGGCCGCAATGCCTGCGGTTTCTGTGCGCAAGCGGAGTCCCCCCAAATGCACCGGTGTGGCTCCATGTTCATGAAGAAATTGCACTTCTTCCTCTGAAAAATCGCCCTCCGGCCCAATTGCTAGCCAAGCGCAAGGCTTGTCCATTTGCCATTCAATCCAAGACTCTCGCGTGGGAACAGATTGCACATCCTCCATGCAATGGGCCACGGCACCGCTGGTGGATGACAACGTGGGATGCATTTCAAACAGTTTGGACAATGCACATGCCTGATGCAGCATCGGCATCCAAACGCGTTGGCACTGCTTGGTGGCGGCAATCACCACCTTGCTCCAACGTTCATGCTTGTCTATCCGACGCTCACTTCGGCTGGACCAAACTGGCATCACCGCATCCACACCCAGCTCGGTGGCCTTCTCGAGAAGCCATTCAAACCGATCTGTGTGCTTCGTAGGTGAAACCACAAGGGTCAAGCCCGAGGGACGGATTGCCTCGCGTTGTACTTCCGACACTTCAACAGATGCACCACGCTTGTCCACAGACATCAACACCCCAAGGGCAACGCCGCCCTTTCCGTCAATCATTCTGACCTTCTCACCCTCCCGCATGCGCAACACCCGAACGACATGCGCGGCCTCTTCCGGTGGCAAGGCGTGAACGCCTTCACTGAGGGCAGGGAAATGACACGTGTGCATGGCGCAAAGGTAGGTGCACCAATCAGCTGGGCGCTGTTCAAGCTTGTTCAGGGACCACAACTACAGGCGCACCCTCTTTCATTTCGGGGGTTGCCTGGGATTCAAATTGTTTGAAATTCTCAGCGAATTGCCCGGCCAAGTCAAGTGCAGTCTCATCGTACGCCGCAGGATCAGACCACGTTCCCTTCACATCCCAAAGTGCATCTGGAACACCCTCGCAATGCACAGGAACGGCAAGTTTGAAGATGGCGTGTTGCGTTGTTTCAGTGTCATCGAGGTCACCCCGCATTGCCGCTGAAATCATGGCCCGGGTGTGGGACAACTTCATGCGATGTCCAACTCCATATCCACCGCCAGTCCACCCTGTGTTGACCAGCCACATGCGAACACCATGTTGTGTCATTTTGTCACCGAGCATTTGGGCATATGCTGTGGCGGGCAAGGGCAAGAAGGGCGCGCCAAAACACGCCGAAAATGTGGTTTGTGGCTCCACGACCCCCGCCTCTGTGCCCGCAACTTTGGCGGTGTATCCGGACAAGAAATGATACATCGCTTGGCCCTTGTTCAGACGGGCAAGTGGAGGCAACACTCCAAAAGCATCGCATGTCAGGAAGAAGATGTCGGTTGGATGCCCACCTTTCCCCTCTTTGACCGCACCAGAGATGTGATGAAGGGGGTAGCTCACCCGCGTGTTGGGCGTGATGCTGTCATCTGCGAAGTTGGGCGTGATGCCATCTTCTTCGAAGCCTATGTTTTCTAGCATGGCACCGAAGCGAATGGCCTGATGAATTTCCGGTTCACCTTCTGGGCTCAAATCAATCGTCTTTGCGTAGCATCCACCTTCCATGTTGAACACGCCATCGGGTGTCCATCCATGTTCGTCGTCACCAATCAAGGCTCGGTTGGCATCGCTGCTCAACGTGGTTTTCCCGGTTCCCGACAATCCAAAAAACACCGCGACGTCACCCTCAGACCCCATGTTGGAGGAGCAATGCATCGGCAACACGCCGTGGTTGACCGGCAACAGGTAGTTCATGACTGAGAACATGCCTTTTTTGATCTCTCCAGTGTAACCAGATCCAGCAACCACAATGGTTTTTCGGCCAAAATCAATGGCACTGACATTGGCCTGGCGACAGCCATGACGTGCCGGGTCGGCTTTGAAACTGGGAGCACAAATGACATGCCACTCGGGATCAGAGACCCACCGTTCTTCATCCGTAAGTCGAATGAACATGTTGTCTACAAAGAGAGATGACCAAGCCTTTTCAGCCACCACCCTCACGGGCACTCGGTAGCGCTCGTCCGACCCAATGGCCGCATCCTTCACAAAAACACTTTTGCCTTCCAAATGACGCTGAACGTCGTTCAACAGGCAATGAAAGTTCTCGGGTGACATCGGTTGGTTGATGTCGCCCCAATCCACTGTTGCCGCCGTGTTCGAGTCTTTCACCAAAAAACGGTCCTTCGGGGACCGTCCTGTAAAGCGCCCCGTTTCAATGGCCAGTGCGCCCTGACTTGTCAGGACTCCTTCGCCACGAAGAAGGGTTTGCAAAATCAATTTGGCTGGAGGAAGGTTCCAGTGGGCCCGGCCCACGCCTTCGAGACCAACCGCGTCCAAGCGCGCGTCGAATGGAGTGTTTCCAACGTGTTTCATCATGTGCGAGGTTTGATCATTGCATCCTCGATGTCAAAACTACATCAAGGCACCCTCCTCGGTTCAATCGGTTGTTCACAATGCATCCACGGAATGAGCCCATGCGTATCTTGAGCACACTCAACTGCTTGACTGTCGTGGCGTTTCCAATCGAATTCCAACGAATGTTTCAAAAACCTTTGTCCGTCCTTGTGGCACTGATGTCGGTGGTCGCCTTGAATGGTCACACCCAATCCATGCCAAATCAATGGCTCCGCGCCTCTTGGGCGGTCGCCAATCAGAATGGCGACACCTTGCACAACGCTTGGTCAGGGGGGCTCACCGCACCGCAATGGTCTGCTTTTGACGCAGATTTGGACGGCGACGAGGATTTGTTTGCATTCGACCGGGATGGATTTCGGTTGATGATGCTCGAGCACACCGACGATCCCTCGAATGAGTGGCAACTGCGTTGGGACTGGACGGAAGGATGGCCGGCAATGGTCGATTGGTGTCTTCTACGGGATTACAATTGCGATGGCAAACCAGACATCTTCACCAGTTTTCAAAACGGGATTCGCGTGTACACCAACACCACCGAACCAGGTGCTGGCCCCTCTTTTGATTCGACGCCGTTGACGCTGTCAGCGACCTTCGATTTTGTTGGCGCAGACCCCGAGGACTATCCTGTGATTTGCCTCGGCATCGACCTGCCTGCGATTTTGGACCACGACAACGATGGAGACCTGGACATCATCACCTTTGTCGAAACGGCAACAACGCTGTATCGATTTGAAGGCCAAACACCATGTGGGCTGGATTTGGTCTGCACCAATCGCTGTTACGGCATGCTTGAGGAGGCTTCTGAAAACAATGCCTTGTTCATTGGCGATGATTTTGAATGCTCCTTCAATGTCGAGACGCCAGGAATCATGGAAAGCGACTTTGCCACACGCACCGGCTTGCATACAGGTGGTGCCATCGCTTCTCTCCAACTGGAGGCTGGTGGCCCCAAAGATTTGATCATCAGCGATGTCACTTATCCACAAGTGCTCGGTGTGGTGCTTGAAACGGCATCAAGTTCAATGGACAGCGCCGTCTTTGTCGATTCAGCTTTTCCAGAAAATCTCTATGGAGACCAAGCTTTGGATTTGCCCAAATTCCCAGCTGCCTTCCACCTCGATGTAGACATGGATGGAACGCTCGACTTGCTTTTCTCTCCCAACACACCAGAGGCCGTTGATGACGATGCAAGCGTGCACTACTTCAGGAATACGGGAAGCAACGACGCGCCTCTGTGGACGTTTGTGACCGACCGTCACCTCCAACAGGACATGGTTGACCTTGGACGTGGTGCCTATCCTGTTGCGCATGACTTCGATGGCGACGGACTGGTGGACCTCGCTGTGGCCAACAAAGAGCGCTACGGAGGCATCGATGACACCCCGGCTTCCATTGCAGCCTACCGAAATGTGGGAACAGCATCAGAACCGGCATTCCAAGAAATCACCCTGGATTGGGTCTCTTTGTCAGACTTTCAAATCGAAGGCCCCTACCCAGCCTTTGGTGATCTCGACGGGGACGGTGATTTGGACCTGCTTGTTGGGGACGAACTTGGCCGCATTCATCAATTCAACAATGACGCAAATCCCGGTCAATGGCCCTCGTTTTCACTCGCGGCGCTCTCCATTTCAGAGGCTGGAGGCGACGTCACCATTGACGTAGGACGATCCGCCACCCCGCAACTGATCGACCTCAATGACGACAACGTTTTGGAAATGGTGGTTGGAGAAAAAAACGGTTTTCTCACGCTTTTTGAACAAAACTCGTTGGGAGAATGGGTGAGATACATCTCCCCTGTTCACGGCGACACACTCTGGGGAATTGAGGTCGACAACTTTCTTGGCATCGAAGGAAGCAGCGTTCCTGCACTGACTCCTGTCGGCGACGAAATTCGGGTGTTGGTGACCAATGAAACAGGGACCATCCAAGATTTCGGCGCGGTGCCTGAAAGTTGGGATGCCACGCTGACAGAAGTGGATGACGATCTCTTGGACCTTGCCGTGGGCCTGCGTGCAGCTGCGGCCATCACGGACTTGACTGACGATGGACTGCTCGACGTGGTTGTGGGCATCCAAAACGGAGGCATGTTGACCTTCAAAGGCGACATGGACACCACGAATTCAGTCGTGAACTCGCCTGTCCGAAAGTCTTTGCGATGGGAGGTGATGCCCAACCCCGGCAGGAACGTGCTTCATTGGTCTTCAGACTTTGAATGGTCAGGGTCGCTTGAGGTGCGCGACATGCTGGGCAAAAGGGTTCACATCAGTCCTGTGTACCAAAACCGCGAGGGCGTCGTCAACACCGAGGGATGGGCCTCGGGGCCCTACGTCCTCTGCCCCAAGATTTCTGGTGCCACAGGCAACAAGAAAGGCGTCCCGATGGGAACGCCTTTGACTTGGATCAAGTTGCCAGATTGAACGGGACCACGAGGCCCTTTCACAGACTGAGGCCGTCAAGCACATGCTTGACGTCGCGTACCGCGGTCTCACTCGTCGCGAGCAAGGCCTTTTCGTCGTCGTTGAGGTCAAGTTCAATGATGCGTTCAATGCCGTTTTTCCCGAGAATGACTGGCACACCCAAGTAGAGGTCATTGACACCATATTCGCCAGTCAACCACGCGCAACAAGGGAACACACGACGCTGGTCACGGACAATGGCTTCGACCATTTGGGCCGCAGCAGCACCTGGTGCATACCAGGCTGAAGTCCCGAGCAAATTGACGATTTCTCCTCCCCCCTTCTTCGTGCGCTCCACGATGGCATTGAGCTTGTCCTCCTCAATGAGTTCGGTCACAGGGATGCCGCCCACGGTGGTGTAACGCGGCAGAGGCACCATCGTGTCGCCATGACCACCCATCAACACCGCCTGGATGTCCTTGGGACTGACATTCAATTCCTCAGCGAGGAAAGCCCTGTAACGGGCGGTGTCCAAAATTCCAGCCATGCCGAACACGCGTTTGCTGTCAACCTTTGCTGTCAAGTATGCGCAGTACGTCATGACGTCAAGCGGATTGGACACAATGACCAAAATCGCCTCCGGGCTATGTTTCATGACATTTTCGGTCACCGTCTTCACAATGCCCGCATTGGTTGCAATCAAATCGTCGCGACTCATGCCAGGCTTCCTTGGCAATCCACTGGTGATGACGACCACGTCAGAGCCAGCTGTTTTGCTGTAGTCGTTGGTGGACCCCACGGTGCGGGTGTCGTACAAGTTGATTGGTGCGGTTTCCCAGATGTCAAGGGCCTTGCCTTCGGCGAAACCTTCCTTGATGTCCAACAAGACCACTTCGTTGGCAACCTCTCGGGTGGCCAACACGTTTGCGCAAGTGGCACCTACGTTACCGGCGCCGACGACTGTTACTTTCATGAATAGAAGGGTTTGGGCTGCAAAAGTACCCAAACAGGAGGCCATCGTCCCTGAGTTCATGCATCTTTGTTGCATGGCGTCAAAGCATTTTCCAATCTTGTTGTTGACATTGATCGGCACTGTCGCGTTGTCCAAACCCGAGCTTGCGGCGCAACCTCAAACCACACTGCAAACGTCAACCACCGCAGCGCTTCATGCCAAGGATGCCTATCCTGAAGGAGAATTTGAAGTGGATTACAACCTGGCCGACCCA
>JAYZBB010000006.1:0-11208 GCA_036339415.1 Bacteroidota bacterium
ACAGCTTGATGGCACTCCAGTCGAGAGCGTGCCATGGACATTTCAGCCCACGTTTGGTGTGTCAGAAAACACAACATTATCGGACATCACTGGTGTCATATTTCCCTCAGAGATTTTGGTCGATGCGTTTGCGCCTGGACAAACCCTCGAGGACTGCAGCCAATTGGAGACGATCACAGCGAACATGTTCCACGAATATGTCGGTGATTTGACCATTTCTGTCACGTGTCCAAATGGGACGGAAGTTGTGCTGTTGGAAAATCCGTCGCCCTCTGGCGGAGGCGGCATTCAAGGTGCTGACCCAAATGATTGCAACCTGAACGCCAGTGGAATGCAAGAAGATCTGAACCTCTACAGGTTGGGGGCATCGGTCACGGAAGGGTACGATTATGCATGGAACATGGATGCCTTGCATGTCATTGATGGCGTTGACAACCCGCACACAGTCCCCAACGATGAGACCGCCCAAACAGGCTTGATTTTGCCTGAGACGTACCTTCCTTGTGGCAATTTCTGCGACTTCGAGGGTTGTCCTCTCAACGGGGTTTGGACGTTCAATGTGTTGGATCAATGGCCGTTGGGAGACGGAATGTTGTTCGGTTGGAACCTGGCATTCAACCCTGCGATTGCCCCAGACATCACCACGACACAGCCCACCATAGGTCAAGGTGCGGACAGTTCCTTTTGGCATGTTGTTGGTGACATCAGTGTACCACTGACGAGCGAGGTGGATGGTGTCGAAGCAGTGGACAGTGATGGAAATGTGGTGGACGTGTTGTTCGAGACTCCAGGGAACTACGAATTCGGATTTCATGCCATCAACAATGTCGGTTGTGCGTCAGACACCACAGTGGTCATTGAGGTCATTGCATCTTCAAATGAGGCGCTGTCAGCGGGTCCCGACCTGGGATATTGCGATGGCCCCATTCAATTGCTCGGCTCATTTGAAGCGGTCAACTCTGGAGGTTGTGATGAGTCATTGGGCATCGGCCAACATTGCATCGGGTCAAACGAGGATACCAGTTTCGCGTTCTGTCCTGACGTGCCTGGCGATGGCACGATGATGTCGTTGCGTTTGATGGGCGGTGAGTTGGAATTGGGAACCGATGTGTTGACTGTTTTCGACGGAGCTGACGAGGCTTCTGCCGTGTTGGCCACACTTACCGGAGACGTTGCTGGCCAAACGTTCACGGCCACCAATCCATCGGGTTGCCTGTTCATGACGTTGACTTCGGACGGCAGTTGTGATTGCATGTCTGACGATGAATGTGACTTTGGGCCTGTGCAGTGGTGCACGCATTGTGGAGAATCTCCGGTCGATTGCGATTACAATTTCATGTGGGAACCGGCTGAAATGCTGGACGACCCCACGCTTTTGCAACCCACCTTGCTTTCCTTCGACGGCAACCCTTTGACGCTGGTGCTGACGATGTCCAATGAGGCTTCGGATGTCTGCACGGCAACGGACACCGTGATGGTGACATCAGGTCTTGATGTTTTGTTGGAAATTGGACAAGCGTCCTGTGCTGGAAACGACGGTGAAGCAATCTTGAGCATTTCAAGCAATGCCGATGAGACAGAATCTCCCATTGAAATTCGCCTCCATGCATTGAGCGATGATTCACCCCTCGACGTGGTCATGTGGACGGGTCAAGAGGTCGTATTTGACGGGCTGACCCCAGGAGAATACCAAATTGTGGTTTCAAATGCGTTGGGATGCACTCGAACGGAAGGGTTCACCATCGATGAACCTGAAATCATTTTCGACGACGAGAATGTCTTGGATCACATCGACGTCCGATTGGAGTCGAGCCCTACACAGTTTTCAGATGCGCTGGGCTTGCCCGAGGTGGTCACGCATTCGAACGGACAGGAATTCCCCTTGCAATCATGGATTGACTTGCAAGGCACCAACCTGTTTGATTGGGAAGACGGCACGGTTGATGGCGTGGCAATCGAGGGGTGTTCGGATGCATTTCTGCGCATACTCAGGGATGCGAATGAAGCTGATGTCTCGGATGTTGTGAGTTGGCAATGGGGTGGGGAGGCAGTCATTGGAGATGATTTTTCGTCGGCAGTTCAAACCGTGGTGCTTGCACCAGGGGAAGTCGAAGTCATTGTCCCTCTTGTGATTGTTGCAGACAGCATCGAAGAAGGTGTGGAGATTGTGACGGTGGAATATGGATATGTGGATGCTTGCGGCGGCAACGTTTGGAAAAACTCTCGCATGGTGATTCTGGATGCCATCTCCATGCAAACTGATCCGGGAATCCTTGCATGCGACAATGGTACGGGCGGACAGTTTGCAGAGTTCAACAACATTGAAGGTTTTGGGCCATTCATGTATCAATGGGGAGAACCGCCTTTGTCCCCCAGCGATCCCTGGTTGGATCTCGCGGGATTGAACTTTTCCCAGGAGATTGCCCTGGTTGATTCCAATGGTCAATCGTTGTCAAACGGTCTCTTTCAGCTCAATTTGATGGATCAATGCGATCAAGTGTCCACGCATTCGTTGAGCATCGCGCAACCGGCGATGTACGACGCGGAATTTTGCGTTGACACCACTGTCTCATTTCCGATGGCGAACCCTCATGTCCCCATTTCCGATCTTCTTCTGGATGACACTTCGGTGTTGACCTCAGACATTCTTTTGGACACGGTTGCAGTGCATGCCAGTTTGTCCAATGGTGGCTGGTTTCTTGATTCCGTCTCAACAGGTGTGTTCGATTGGTCAGGAACAATCACCCTGGTGGACACCTGCGGTCAAACCTCCTCGGCGGTCTGGCAAATTTCAGAACATCCCTGCGCCGATGGCTGTACGCAGATTGAGGCCTGCAACTATCAAGGAGAAGCGTCCACTGATGATGGTTCTTGTGTGTTTCCTGGAGACGAATGTGAGGGAGTGGACGGTTCTTTTGACAGCGGCATTTTGAACGAAGACTGCGAATGTGATGAAGCAGTGGTTGAGATTGTCGAGGTTGTCGTCGATTTACGCGTGGCTCCCAATCCCAGCAATGGCGAGGTTTGGATCTCCTCAAACTTGCAATCGGGCCTTCTTGTGTGCCGTTCCGTTGATGGTCGAGTTGTCCACCAGGAAGAGCTCAAGCATCTTGATGCAGGTGCGGAAATCAATTTGTCCTTGGGCAGTGGCTTGTATTTGATGGAGTTGACGTCAGGCAATCAGCGTGCAATTGCACGCGTGGTCATTGAGCGATGACGGTTGCGAGCGTATGCGGTTTCTAGGTTCGCTGAACCACGTCTCGAAAACATCATCCAAGTGCCAATGTGGGATTTGTACCCTGCATCGGGCTGTGCCCTCATGATGTCAGCCACCTTGACGCAGCGCAAAAAAAAGCCCAGACCTGGGGTCCGGGCAGAGTTGAAGTTCTAGGCGAGCGCAATCAGCGGCGTTCTCTAGGTTGACTTTCGTTGCATCGGATTGGACGGCCCATAAGGTCTTTGCCTTCCATTCCATCAAGGGCAGCTTGCGCTTCCTCCTGGTTGGGCATTTCAACAAAGCCAAAACCGCGAGAGCGTCCGGTTTCGCGGTCATGAATGACTCGTGCACTGTCAACGGCGCCAAAGGCCTCGAATGCTTCACGCAAGGCCATGTCATCCACGCCCCATGCAAGGTTTCCTACAAAAATATTCACGTCACTGATTTAAATGATGAGCCACGAAGGTAGGCCCTTCAAGGCCAATTCAAGCATCCAAGGCTCAGATTTCCATTTGGACGAGGTTCAGTGTCAATGGTCGTTCTCAGCGCTTTCCTTTTTCTCATCCGGCGCGAAATAGGGAACGGGTTCCTCGAGGCCCTCAATTTGTGAGAGAATCTCTGCCAATTGAACCGCGCCAACTTGTTTGGCGATGATGTTCTTCTCCTCATCAAGAAGGAACATTTTGGGGGTGGCGTAGACGTCGAATGTCGTCCGGAAGTTCAGGCTCTCAATGTTGGTGATGCCCCCGTAGATCAACGCTGTGGCGCTGTCTTGTGCGTTGACAAGAGGGTTGTCGCTCACGTGGATCCAATCGGTTAGATTTTTCTCGCGGACGTACTCTTGCCAAGGTTCAGGCTCAAAGTCATTGCCAATGGCAAAGATTTCCAGCCCTCGTGGCTTCCACTCTTTGTAGATACGCTCGAGTTTGGGCATCTCTTTTTTGCAATGACCACAGGTGCTTTCCCAAATGCAAATCAAGGTGTACTTTGCCTCAATGTCGTAAAGACTCGTGAACGCCTTTTGATCTAGGTCAGGAAGGGTGATGTTGGGTGGTCGGTTGCCACAAAGTGTGAACTTCAAGTCGTCGGCACGGTCCAAAATCTTGTCCAGTTTGTCTTGTGTGAGCCATTCCACCATTCCAGTGCGATAGTAGGTGTTGACAAGATTGACAAACACCTTGTCCATGCACATGATCTTGGATGATTCACTTGCATAGGTCATGTGGTGCAGCATGTACTTGAACATGTCCTTGTTGTCGTTGTCCAACGCTCGCTGGAGCAAACTCTGGGCCTCCGCAAACATGGTGTCAGGAATTTGAGGAAGGACTTTGGACCAATAACGCGTGATCAATTGATCGAATCCGCCATCTCGAACGAGCCTCGGATCTGAGAAATCAACCCGATCCCAATAATGCTCACGGTACCACAGGTATTGCCATAGGGCAGCGTCTTCAACAGATGCCGGAGCATCAGGAACGGATGGCTCGTTGAGCATGTTGAGATACTTGCCAAACAGAAAGTTTCTTGGGTCGTTGGTCAAATAATACTGGTATTCCGTGACTTCATCTGTGAGTTTTTGAAGTCCTGCCCTCGCCTCATTCATGTCGTCTTCGGTTGCCGTGCTGTCTCGAAGCACCTTGTCAAATGGCTCGCGCTCCTGTCTCTTGGTCTTGAGAAAGTTCAGGTAACTGTAAAAGACCTCATTTTCTTTGCTCTGAACAACCTCGATGTCTCCCGATGGGTTGTTTGCCGTGGTCTTGAATTCCATGTCCTCATCGACCATCAGGAATTCAAAGAATTTGGGCCCGGGGATCACGACAGCGTACTTTCCACCTTCGTCAAATGGTTTGCCTGGAAACGTGACGGTTCCTTTGACATCGGTCACCGCTGTGTCGTTGTAAAACAACTTTGCGCCGTAGTAATTGGCGAGGTAAACGGTGTCATTGGAAAGGCCGTCAATGTGCACCACCAGTTCGTGATCGGGTGCGGTTTCTTCAACGGCATTTTGAGCGGCAATGCGAAAAGGTGAAATCGCTCCGAATGCGAGCAACAACAACGCTGAATAGGCTGAACGAATCACGGATGAAAGAGGTTGAATTATCATCAAATCAAGAATTGACGCCCAAATGTACAGCGGGCTCTCAAGGCCGGAGCAATCTTTGTGCCAACGCGTCTTAAGAATTTGTGCATGATGGAAAAGCAAGCAATCAAAGTCGCAGTCATTGGGGCTGGAGGTGTTGGGGCTTGGGTGGCCATGTCTCTGGCAGATCGGGGTCACCGAGTCCTTGCATCGACACGTTCGGCATGGACGGCCCGTGCACTCGCGTTGTCAGGGGTTGATGTGGTCGAGTGGCATTGGTCCCCAGGGGACTCTTGGCATCCATGGCTGAAGGCTGAAGCCGACGTGTGGTGTGTCACCGTGCCTCCAAGAATGGGGCAGAATGAGGCGACCTCATTTCACAAGTCTTTGAATGCGGCGGCAGAATTGGCCGGCGTCAAGAGGTTGATTTGGACTTCTTCAACGGCGTTGTATGATCCATCCACCTCCGGTGTGTTGAAGGAAGAAGACGCCATTCATGTGCCATCGCGACATACTGGCGTAGACATGCTGAGTCTCGAGGCGATTCACCGCCAAGGAAAGGTTCCCTTTGTCGCCTTGCGTTTTGGCGGTCTCTTTGGGCCGTCGCGTCATCCGGTTTCTGCATTGTTGAAGCGCCAACCTGTGAAAGATGCGGACGGCACCGTGCAATGGGTGCACGAGCGGGACGCCGCTGCGGCATGCGTCATGGCGATTCTCTGCGAAGAGAGTCTCCCATCTGCGTTGAATGTCGTGGCCCCTGAGGTTGCCACGCGCGCAACACTCTTGAAGGCTGGACTGCAGACTGACCAATGTCCACAAATGCAATCAGGAGGGGTCCATCGCACAGTGTCTTCTCAGAAGTTGCGGGACCTGGGCTTCAAGTTTCGGTGGCCAAGTCCAGAAATCTGGGTGAAACAACAAGCCGGAATCAATGTGCACGGGATGTGGCAGGGGCCGCATGGACACCTGCATTGGACCAAACATGGCCCCACATTTGGGCCGCTGAAGGGACGAGCATTGATGGTCCATGGATACAAGGGTTTCCGTGAGTGGGGCAATTGGAAAGGCGTTGCAGAGCGCTGGGCCCAAGAGGGATGGGAGGTCATCCGCATGGACTTCTCTCACAATGGCCACGTTCCGCCGTTTCTTGAGCGCTGTTTGGATGAGGAGGCGTGGAGCTCAAATCGACACCACATTGAACGTGATGAAGTCGCTTATGCCTTGGCCCAAATCGACGATGGCGACCGGCCTGTCATGGTGATGGGCCACAGCCGGGGTGGTGCCATGGCCATCCTTGGAGCTGAGCGGCACATGGCGGCTGGTGGAAGGCTGGATGGTGTTTCATTGTGGGCTCCTGTGTCAGATTTGGTGTCACGGTTTCCGCAAGGTGAGGAGCTTCGGGCTTGGGAGGCGAGCGACCGTCTCGAGGTGGTGAATGGACGAACAGGCCAAATCTTGGTCCACCCATTTGGCTTTTACACAGACACAATCCATCGCGCAGACGAACTCAATCTTGAACGGGCTGCCAGATCCTTGACATGTCCAGTTCTTGCCATTCATGGAACCATGGACACGGCGGTGCATTCATCGGAAGGCAAGCGCGTGGCGGAATGGTCAGCGCATGGAACCTTTGAACGAGTGGAGGGGGCTGACCACGTTTTTGGCATGGCTCACCCCTGGACAGATGCGGGCAAGTGGCCCGAACACTTGGAAGAGGCGTGGCGACGACATCGAAGTTGGATGAAGCACCTCGCATTGATCTGATGTGTTGATTTGGATTGGCACCAACAAAAAAGCCAACCCCCCAGGGTCGGCTTTCTTGTCATACTTGAAGTTTGCTCATTTCTGAATCACGAGCCTTTGAGTGGCACGGCGATCATTTTGGCTTACTTCAAGGAGGTAAATCCCATTGTCAAGTTCCAAATCAATCTCAGCACCGGCGCGCAAGTCTGAGCGGATGTCTTCGAAAACGACTTGGCCATTCATTGCCAAGATGCGGACAGTCGCTTTGTCATGGTTGGCTTGGATTTGAAGACGGTCTTTCGCTGGGTTTGGCCAGAACGCAAGTTCAGTCGAGACCATTTCCGGCGCATTCGAAATGTCACTGCACAAGGGAAGTTCAGGCAGCTGCTCAGGCACCACGATGTCATCGACGTAGTAAAGCGGTGTTGCCCCGCTGGCATCGCCAACAGGGAAGAAGTTCACGCTGCCAATCAAATCGGTGACATATGGCAACTCGCCGATGCACTCGCCATCGATGATGACGTTCATGGTTCCTGCATCTGTGTCGATTTGATGCCTCAATTCGACCCACTCACCAGTGTTGTAAGTGGCGTCTAACATCGCGCTGTTTGGATCTGTGGGGTCAGTTTGATATTGGATGGTGCCATCAGCATTGAGAAAGCAATTGAATGACCAAATCTGACCGACAGTCGCCGTTCCTTGAAAATTGTAATAGCCCGAGTACCCAGTGGGAACAAGGACCTTGAAACTGATTTCATGGATGCCCGCGAGGCCACAATTCAAAATGACGTCAAGCGGTCCGCCATTGACGGTGCCACTGATCTCGAGTGAGTTCGGCAGAGACGCTGCGGCATCTGTTGTCACAGGGGCATCGGCAGAGGCTGCATTCCAAAGCTGAAAGGCCGGCTGAACGACAGTGATATAATCGCCGTTCTCGTACGAATCAAAATTCTCAGAGAACTGATCGTTCTGAGACCGCATAACAAATGCAGCACAGAGGGTGAAAGCAAAAAGGCAAATGTGTTTCATCGAAAGGGCTTCTTCATCATAATATAACAAATCTGGCGAAAATGTACGCCGTTTCCGCGAGGAAACCCGAACATTGCGTCATGAACTGGGAAGGCAATGTGCGGAAATTGAAGTCCGTTGTGTCGGATGAGGGAGTGGTGAATTACTTGCTGCCAGGGAGGGATGTTTTGGATGAGATGCCTTCATTGGACATCAATGGGTTGATTGGCAAAATGTTGCATGTGCAGTTCGACGGCGCCATTCATTGTGTGGTTTCGGGCAAACGAATCAAGAAAACTTACGGCGAGGGGATGTCCTACGAAGCATTCCTCAACTCGCCATTGGCATGCCCCAGCATCATTCGACCTGAATTGAGCAGGATACACGAGGGCATCGCACTCCGCGATGAAGCCTGGGAAAGGGCCCACCATCTCCAACCTCACGTGGTGTACATCAGTCAAACCTCCCATCTCAAAGTGGGGGTGACGCGTGCAACCAATGTGCCTTCCCGCTGGGTGGATCAGGGAGCGTGCGGCGCAATCGTGGTGGCCAATGCGCCGTATCGACAATTGGCAGGCGAAATGGAGGTGGCGCTGAAACATTCCTTTTCAGACCGCACAAACTGGCGGAACATGTTGCGCGAGACGCGTTTGGATGAGTCATCACTTGTGGAGGCCAAGGAAGACGCCCTTCATGAATTGGGTGACCGCTACGCGACTTTTTTTGAAGAAGCTGACGAAGTGACGTCACTGCATTTTCCTGTGCTCCAATATCCTCCCAAGGTCAAAAGCGTCAAGCTCGACAAGCATCCGGTTTTGGAAGGAAGGCTCATTGGCATCAAAGGTCAGTACTGGATGTTCGAGGACGGACGCGTTTGGAATGTGCGCTCGCATTCGGGATATCGAATCAGCCTCAATGTCAGTTGAGGGATGGGTCATTGGGTGCGTTGGCAATGTGGGTGAACCCATCTCCCATATCTGAGATCAAACGTTTCCAGAAAGCCTCATTCTCTTCATCTGTCCTCATGATGTCAAGTTGTGTGGCGTCCGTCACGAACCAGGATCGGCTCCTGATCTCTTCTTGAAGCTGCGCAGGTGACCAACCGCTGTAGCCGATGAAAAATCGAATTTCCTTAGAGTTGAGTCCTCCATCTTTCAGCATGGTGCGGATTTGATCAAAATCACCTCCCATGTGCACCCCGTTGACCACTGGGATGCTGTCCACGATGTCCGATCGGGTGTGGAGGTAGTAGAGATTGCCGTTTTTCACAGGGCCTCCGACACTGATTCGTGTGTTCAATTTGGGCAATTCGTCCATCACTTCGTCGACGTCGATGTCCACAAAGTTGTTCAGGACAAATCCAAAGCTCCCTTCGTCATTGTGCTCGCACAGCAGGACGACTTTCCTTCCAAAATAAGGGTCATCAAGGAACGGCTCGCTGAGCAAAATGTTTCCCGCTTTGGGCAAGGCTTGATTGCTGGGCGTGAATCGAATCATGGAGAAGACGAAGTTCGTTCCGTTCGATGAAAAATGGAAGCTTGGTGCCAAAGTTCCGTCATTTGCATGCATGAAGGGTCATCTCACCACATGGATTGTCGTCTTGATGGTCGTCGCCACAAGTTGCCAAAGGGACAGGTCGTTGGGACGCGAACAGGCCAGTGGAAGCTATTGGTCGATTGACAGCTTGTTGAACAGCAACCATACACCCACGTGGGAGAGCGCTGTGGAGATGGCACGGGTCCTGGCAGCGAGCGACGAGAGGGCCCACCTGCTTCAAATTGGTTGGAGCGACGTAGGCCGTCCTGTCCATGCACTTGTCCTTGCCGGAGGCGGTGCTGCAACGCTTGCAGAGGCAGCTGACAGTGAAGATGGCATCCAATCGCTCGAGGCCTGGTCGAAGGAACGTCCCAAAGGGGAAGCCTTGGTTCTGGTCAACAATGCCATTCATCCAGGGGAGCCTTGCGGGGTGAATGCTTCCTTGGCGTTGGCTTCTCAATGGCTCCAATCGCCCACGACGCCAGAGCACCCGCTGTTTGCTGCTTCATGGGTGTTCGTTCCTCAGTACAATGTAGGAGGGGCGTCGAGGAGAAACTGCTGCACAAGGGCGAACCAAGAGGGACCTGAATCCTACGGGTTCAGAGGAAATGCAGCGAACTTGGATTTGAACCGTGATTTCATCAAGATGGACAGTCGGAATGCCGAAGCCTTTGTTGCATTGTTTCAGGCCATCGACCCCGATGTGTTTGTCGACACGCATACGTCGAATGGCGCGGATTATCCGTACACGATGACCTTGATTTCTACGCAAGCGGACAAAGCTGGCCCGGTCATTGGGCCTTTCATTCGAGAAGTGTTGGAGCCTGCGATGTTCGCTGGGATGGACGAACAAGGTTGGCCCATGGCTCCGTATGTCTATTCTCTGGGTGCAACTCCGGATGACGGCATCATGGGATTCCTTGAAACCCCGCGATACAGCACAGGGTATGCGGTTTTGTTTGGCACCATTGGATTCACGACAGAGGCCCACATGTTGAAACCCTTTCAAGATCGTGTGAAAGCGACGCATGCGTTCTTAGAGGTGTTGGCCGATTGGGTGCACGGGCATGCCGAGGACATTGTGTCCGTGCGGGCTGCCGAGCGGGCGCGCGTGGCCGCGGCAAAATCGCTGCCAGTTCGATGGGAACTTTCAGCGCAAAGGGACAGCCTTGAATTTGAAGGATACACAGCCAGAAGGGAGTGGAGCCCAGTGACACATGCCCCTCGGTTGACTTACGACCAGACCAAGGTTTGGCAGAAAGTCATCCCTTTTGCCAATCGTTACCAAACAAGCGCAGTTGATCGCGTGCCCGAGGCATGGGTGATCCCTCAGGCTTGGCGTCGTGTTGTGAATAGACTTCAGGCCAACAAGGTGAGCATGGAGGCTTTGGATCGAGACACCGTGATGATGTTGGAAGTCACCAGGATAGAGTCTTTCAGATCGGCTCCACGTCCCTATGAGGGCCACCACCCAATCTCAGTCGATTCAGTGACTCAGAAGGTTCAGCCCGTGCAGCTGTACCGTGGCGATTGGATCATCCCATCAAGCCAGCCTGCGAAGCGCTACTTGATGGAGGTGCTTTCCCCCAAGGGGCATGACGCCTTTCTTCATTGGAATTTTTTT
>JAYZBB010000007.1:0-9906 GCA_036339415.1 Bacteroidota bacterium
GTGACGGCAGCAGGGGCGTACCGGTGGGGCAGGAGATCGTCCACGGATGGTTCCTCTGCCAAGTTCGCGGCATCGAATGCCTCTTGCACGGCAGCTGCAATTTCCGCGTTCAGCAAGTCGAGCTCTGTTTGCTCCATGCCAGAGGCCAGGAGTTTGGCTTCGAGCTTGGGAAGAGGGTCTCGTTGAGCCGCCTCTTCGAGGTCGTCGCGGTAGAATTCACGTCGCACCCCGCTGGTGTGATGGCCCAAAAGGGGCACACTGGCGTGCACCATGAATGGCCGTTGCTCCTTGCGGGCCATGTTAATGGCATGGGTCATTGCTGTGGTGCAGGCATCCCAATCGGTGCCGTCAACCGACAGAACTTCGATGCCAGGAAACGCCTTGGCAAATGTGGTTGCATCCCCAAACCGCACTTCGGAACTGTGCGCACTGATGTCCCATTCGTTGTCTTGCACGAGCCAAACCATGGGCAGTTTGCGCAGGGCGGTCATGTGAAATGCCTCGGCAACTTCACCCTCGGTCATCGCGGCGTCCCCAATGCTGCAGAAGGAAATGCCTTTGGCGGACTCCACGTCCGTCACACCGGCCTGCTTCCCGTCTTTGACAGCTTGAGAATCCAGTCCCATTTGAGAGAGGTACTGCAAGCCCAAAGCACATCCCGCTGCGGGAATGGCCTGCATTCCGGTGGCGGAACTTTGGTGCGGGATTTTGGGCTGGCCAGGCCTGTTCAGGCTGGGATGACTGTAGTACGTTCTGCCACCAGAGAAGGGGTCGTCTTTTTTGGCAAAAAGCTGAAGCATCAACTCTTTGGGCGTAAGTCCCATCGACAAAAGCAAGCTGTCGTCCCGGTAATAGCAACTGACGTAGTCTTGAGGTTTCAGGAGTCTGCCGGCAGCGATCTGGATGACCTCATGGCCGCGCGAACAGGCGTGGACATATTTGGCGGTCAGCCGAGCGTGCTCTTCGAAGAGGTCCGACATGGCCCTGGCAGTCCGGGCGGTGGTGTAAGCCTCGAGCAGCCCTTTGGATGCGGTCGATTTCGCAGGTTGGGGCATGACCCAAAGATAGGTTCACCCCGTCCCACTTGACGCCGCGCTCCTCACTACCTTCGTCTCGTGGCGCTTCAATTCGAGAAATGGGAAGGCACGGGCAACGACTTTGTGCTTGTGGATGGCCGACAGGAGGGACGACTGCCCTCTGATTGGGCCGACCACGAGGTCCAGGCGTTGTGTGACCGCAAACGAGGAGTGGGTGCCGACGGGGTGATGGTGGTCGCGCCTGGTCATGAGGGCGCATTGAACGTTGATTTTCGGAACCCTGATGGCAGCCGTTCGTTTTGTGGCAACGGGACACGAAGCGCCTTTGCATGGGCGTTGGGTCGAAATCTGGTGGGTCTCAATGCGAGCATCACGGCGTCAGACGGGGGCCATCAAGGTCGGCTGAATGAGGCTGGCACTCCGGGCATTTCGTTGATGGTTTTAGACGTCCCCATGACCAAAGCGACGTGCATTCCTGGCGCATTTCATGCCGCGTTTCTCCACACAGGATCGCCCCACCATGTTGAATGGGTTCGAAATCGAGAGGACTTGAATCGACTCGACCTCTCAGAAGTGGCACCGCCCATCAGGAACCACGTTGATTGCCAGCCGGGAGGGTGCAATGTCAATGTCGTGGCGCCCACAGCGGATGGGCTTGCCATTCGAACGTTCGAGAGGGGTGTGGAAGCAGAAACGCTGAGTTGTGGCACCGGTGTGGTGGCTGCGGCACTTGCCGACATGGTGCGGTGCGAGGAGCCTCCAGGAATCCGACGCCGTCAGGTCGAGGCGAGAGGTGGAGTGTTGGAGGTGCAGGCGCACAGGGACGCGGCAGGTGGCTTCGACAACATCTGGTTGTTTGGTGCCGTGCGTCATGTCTTTTCTGGGATGTGGACCGTCGGGTTGCTGGTGCTGGCAATGTGGGGAGTGCCTGGAAGGGCCGGCATTCTTGCGGATGGCTTGAGCGACGAGGCACAAGTTTCTGTGCTCACTGCGAGCCCTGGAGAGGATTTGTACGCGGCATTTGGCCACACAGCCATCCGAGTGAGCGATCCCGCCACGCGCACCGATTGGGTGTTCAACTATGGCACGTTTGTCGTTGACGAGGGCTTTTACGTTCGATTTGTGCGGGGACGCATGGACTATCGGTTGGGCGTCCAGCCATTTGGTCGGTTCCAAAACTTGTACCTCCGTCAAGGTCGTGCTTTGCATGAACAGGTCCTGCATTTGGCGCCAGAAGACGTGCGCTCTGTGGTGGATTACCTGGACTGGAATGCCCAGCCTGAAAATCAGGTGTACGCCTATGATTTCTTCCGAGACAACTGTGCCACCAAAGTGATTGCTGTCCTCACGGAGGTCTTTGGCGAGCGGCTCAATGCCCAATGCATGCCCACGGACAGCACGTACCTCGAGGCCTTGCGTCCTTACACTGCGGGGCATCCCTGGTCGGCTTTTGGGATGGAATTGATTTTGGGCAAGGAAGCTTCCACGGCCATGCCATCTTGTGGCCATGCCTTCTTGCCCGACGTGTTGTCCCACCAATTGAGTTTGATGACCCTCGACGGTCAGCCACTTGCGTTTCCAGTGGAGGTGGTGTTTCCAAGTGAGGGGCCATGGCATGCTGGTTTGCATGAGGGAGATGTCGGACGGAACGCCCCGCTGCTGTTGATGTGGGCTTGGTCAATGTGGATGGCCGCGAATGGGATTCTGCGGCGGCGAGGGTCCACATGGCGAACGTTGGTTCGACGAGCCTCGGTGGCTGTCACTGCTGTCACTGCGGCAGCGATGACGCTTCTGTTCGTGTTGATGCAACTCGCGACGGACCACAACGACACATGGTGGAATGCCGATGTGGCATGGGCCATGGGGGGGTGGGGCGTGTTGTGGACGGCCCTGAAAAAGGCGCGAGGTGTGCGCCCCGAAGATTTGGGCACTGAGCGCAAGGTGGCGGTGGTTTGGACCGTGCTCGCACTTGCATCGGTGCTGGTGGTTCCCGCCGCAAGGTCGGGATTGTCTTGGGGTGAGGCGACGGCTTGGGCAAGTGTTGGTGCGTGTTTGGCAGTGGTGTGCGCGGTTTGGACTTCGGTCAGTCAGGGTTGAACCTGAGTGGGGGTTGAGGTGTACCTTGCACTGGAAAGACGGCCAATCACCCATGAAGAACACACACAACACTCCACTGTGGATTGGTGCATGGGTTGCCATGTTCCTCGCAGCTTGTGCGAATCCGGTTTCGTGGGAAAACGACCTGCATGTGCCGGTGTTGGATGACCAAATTCGTTGGAGCGATGTCATTCCAGACTCCCTCTATGAGGCAAGCACGGATGGAAGTGTGGGCCACTTTGTGCTGATTGACACCCTGGATGGATGGAATTGGGATGAATGGGTGGAGTTGCCTGACACGGTCATTGTGGAACGGTTCGACGGAGAAGAGGAGCTTTCCAACGGGCTCGTGGTGGTGGAAGGGTTGGAGGTGTTTGGCTACTCGGAAGAGATTGACTTTGATCTGCCGGGCACTGAAGGGATGGCATTGACTTCAGCCTCTTTGTTGTCGGGTACGATGTTCCTGGACGTGAAGCACAGCCTCGAGGGTGATGTGTTGCTCGACTACGAATTGCCGGGGGTCACCTTTGATGGAGTGCCTTTGACGCTGTCCATGTTGCTGTCCCCAGCCACGGCAACTGAACCAGGCTCGGGGTATGCCGAAGTGGATTTGACAGGAGCACACTTCAGTTTCACAGGGTTGACCGGCGTCGAGACCAATGCCTTGGAAGTGTCCATTTCCGCGTTGAGCGGCCCTGTGACGTCGGAGCAAGGTTTTTATTTGGTTGAGGCTGCAGACAGTGTGGTCCTTTCGCTTGGATTTCTTGGGGCGAATGTGTCTTCATTGGCTGGGTATTTTGGCACATTGACCGAGGGCACCACAAGCATGGTGGATTTGTTGGACACAGTCCCGCTTCCTGAACCTGTGGTGGACATGGAGGGTGCAGAGGCTTCTTTGAATTTCAGCAACACCGTGGCAGCGGACTTCCGTTTGCATTTGGACACAGTGCAGTTTGACCAAACGTTGGTGAATGGCGATGTCATCGCTTCTCACGACATTCCTCGGGCGGCGTGGGTGAACGACGAGCCTGTCCCAAGCATATGGCGCTTGGACCTCGGCACGGGATCCAACTTTTTTGACTTGCTTGAGACCTTTCCCCAACGGCTGTACACGGCAGGCCGTCTGACGCTCAATCCATTTGGGGCCAATGGCTTTCTGGTGGATCGCTGGGATTTGGATCATTTGCCAACGTTGTGGTACGAGGTGCGCGTGCCCATCAATTTGGGCGTCAATGGAGTTGTGTTTCGCGACACGTTTGCGTTGGAAGGGCTCGATGAGTTTCCAAGGTTTGAAGGCCAGCTGCATTTGGACTTTGAAAACACGTTTCCCGCGGATTTGACCTCCACCATTGATTTTCTGCGTCTGGAAGGGGGTGTGCACCGCGACACGCTGATCCTGCCAGCCGGCAGCATTGGACAAGGGTTGGTGGGTGAAGGCTTGCTGTCGATTCCTGTCAACGCAGAAATGATGCTCCCTGGCGGAGAATTGCGGGTGGAAGTGACCGTGAATTCCATGGGTGCCCAACCATTCACAGGACATGAGCGTGTGCGGGTGCAAGGCCGGCTCGAAGGAACCCAAATCATCGAAGTCCAATGACGACCTCCCCATGCCGTGCGTTGCCAAGGGCAGTCGTGGTGACAATGTTGTCCTTCGCAAGTGGAGGGGTGCCCTCGGGGCTCGCACAGGAACTGCCTGTGGTCACTGAAAATGGGCCATCGTCTGTTGAGGTGTGGGCCGACCAGCGCTCCAACGCACTGTCGTCGGGCTTTCTTCATACTGTGCAACAGGGCGGTTTTTTGGGCCGAGAGTTGTTTGAGGAGATGCTTGAGGGTCACCCTTCGCTGGGAGGCATGGGCGGTCAAGCAGGGTGGGCCATGCGCGGCTGCACCAAGCCTCTCCATGGAAAGCCATGGGCCCTCAGTTATGCCATTGGCAGTGACGTCTTGGCCAGCACGCTGTGGCGAAGAGATTTGATGGAGCTGACGTTCTTGGGCAATGCGGCCTCACTCGGAGAGCAACACTATTTGACAGGAACGGGCATGCGCATTGGTGTGTTCAACCGCATTTCATTCGGTGCGGAGCATGCAGAGACACGACAGCGAATCGAGTTGTCCTTTGTGCAACGCCTTGCGGGCGCAGAGTGGGGAGTTGCAAGGGGTGGTTTCCGCGTCACAGAAGGAGCCGACACCATGCAGGTGGATGTGCAGGCATTTGGCGCAGCAAGTTTGGATGTGTTGCCGGACACTTCGGGTTTTGCCTTCCGCGATGCACTTCCAGCTCATGGGATTGGGATCAGCGGAACACTGCCCTGGAAATCCGAAGTTTTGCCTGTGCAGTTTGTTGTGAATTTTCGCGACATCGGTGTGTTGTTTGAACGTCCCGGAGGCCTGTATGCAGCCGTCGACACAGGCTTCACCACCACGGGGCTCCGCATTCCTTTTACGTCGTACTTCAACGAAGCGGGTGAAGAGGCCGACGACTTGACATGGCAGGACATTGTGGAGGGCAATTCAGACATCTCGGAAGACAGCTTGGTCTTTGTGACAGACAGTGCTGCACGCCGCACCTTGCTGTTGCCATCTCGCATCCACGCAGATTTGAGTTGGTGGCCGTCAGAGCATTGGCAGGTGCGGGCACAAGTCCATGCAGGGTCATGGATGCCCCAACCTCAGCTCACGGCTGGATTTGGATGGACACCATCAGATCGGATTGCCCTGGGTGCAGATGTCCGCTCAGGAGGTTGGGGAGGCATTCGTCCAGTGACCTGGATGCGGTTGCGCGTGTCGAAGCGCCGTGTGCTTGGAATTGACATTGAAGATCCCTTGGGCCTGTTTTGGGGAAGCAAGGTGGCGGCACACACGTATGGCCGAGGCATCCGAATTTCGCTTCGACGCGTGCCAGGTCAAGGCTGGACGCACACCTCTCAATGGCCGCATCGCGAGGCCGCCCGCAAGGAAATCAACGAAGATTCGATTTTTGGCAAACCCAGAGTTTCACCCTGACAAGACCCCATGACCTTGGAACGCACCCCTCAACCTTTGCATGTTCTTGCCGGCCCCTGTGCAGTCGAGAGTTTGGAGACGACCATGACGGTGGCCAGAGAAGTGAAGCGTGTTTGTGTCAAACTGGGGCTTCCGTTCCACGTCAAGGCCAGTTATCGCAAGGCCAACCGATCTCGTCTGGACTCGTTTGCAGGCATTGGTGACGAAAAGGCGCTTGCCATTTTGGCGGAGGTCAAGGCCCAACTCGATGTCGGCATTGTGACAGACATCCATCTTCCCGCGGAGGCAGCCGTGGCGGCTCACGTTGCCGATGTCCTTCAAATCCCTGCGTTTTTGTGCCGTCAGACGGACCTTCTTGTCGCCGCGGCCGCCACAGGCAAAGTCGTCAACATCAAAAAGGGGCAGTTCATGGCGCCTTCTTCGATGGTCCATGCGGTTCGCAAGGTTCAGGAGTCGGGCAACGGGCAAGTCTGGCTGACAGAACGCGGCACAATGCTTGGGTATGGCGACCTGGTGGTGGACATGCGTGGTTTGACAGAAATGCGTGCTTTTGCCCCCACGTTCATGGATGTCACCCACAGCTTGCAACAACCCAACCAGGCCAGTGGCGTGACGGGTGGACGACCTGAATTGATTGCCACGGTGGCACGCGCAGCCGTTGCAGCAGGTGTGGACGGTGTGTTCATCGAGACCCACCCAGACCCGTCAAACGCGCTCAGCGATGGCGCCAACATGCTCCCTTTGGATCGGCTCGAAGGCCTTTTGACCACTTTGAGCAATCTCCACATGTGGTGTCAGACGAACGGCTGAGTCGAACCTCGAACCTGTCATGGCAAAACGTGGCGCGTCGGGAGAAGCGCTATCTTGCTTTTGATCAACCCAAACCAATGAAACAAGCCTTTGCTTTGATGCTGCTTGCCGTGAGCTGGGCCGCAGCGGGTCAAACACCCGATTCGACGAACGGATGCACCGATGCGTCCGCCTGCAATTACAATCCCAATGCCACAGTGGATGATGGCTCTTGTGTGAGCTGCGCAGTCGCTTCGGCCTTCTGCGGCATCGGAACGATTTGGGACGCAACCTCTCAGCGGTGCATAGGCGACGGCTTTGGAGACATCAACCTCGATGGATGTGTTCAGCTCCTTGATTTGCTGGACCTTTTGGGGGTCTACGGTTTCTGTCGGGATGTTTGCGGGGAATGCACCTTGCCCAATGCGGTGTCGACTTGCCTGAACGAAGTCTGCGTGATTGCAGCATGCAACGACGGATTTGCAGATTACAACGGCCTTGATGAAGACGGATGTGAGTCGGAAGTGTCGTCAGCGTGGTCGTGTGGAGAGGATGTCCTCTTTGACAACCATCTGTATGCCACAGTCCAAATCAATGATCAATGTTGGTTTGCCGAGAACTTGCGAAGCACCTCGTACGCCAATGGCGATGTCATTCCGGGAGGCTTGAACGACGCGGGATGGTCCACGGCTTCAAATGGGGCCCGAGCCGTCTTGGGTGAAGGGGCCAGCGTATGCTATGGACCTGCACCGACCGGGGACGCATGCAATGAGACGTTCTCCCTTGCTTCCTACGGGCGGCTTTACAATTGGCATGCGGTCCACGATCCTCGCGGCCTTTGTCCTTCTGGATGGCAGGTGCCAACGGATGCAGAGTGGACCTTGCTCAGCGACGGTCTCGGTGGCCATTTGGTTGCAGCAAATGCATTGAAATCGGGCCAAGAATGGTTCCAGACCGGCGGTGGCTCGGCCCCCAACGGTTTTGAAGCATTGCCCGGAGGCCAAAGAATGAAGGCGGGCAATTTCCAAGGAGCAGGCACGGAGGCCTTCTTTTGGACGTTCACGGAGCTGAATTCGGTGCAAGTTTGGTTCCGAAGCATGGTTTGGAATGCGACAGAAGTGGTCCGCAATTCCGCCGAGAAAAACGTCGGCATGTCTGTGCGTTGCATCAAAGCCGTCAACTGATGGCCATCCAACCCCATCGGTCATGAGATTTGCTGCGCTGGTGTTGGCTTGTTTGTGGCCCTGTGCGTTGTGGTCGCAATCGCAGACGACGCATCAATTCTACGTCGACCTTCATTCTGTGTCTACCGTGGGCCTCGCAGAGGAAGGGAGTTCAGAGACGACGCCGCACAGCTTGAACAAGTTTGGCATCACCTGCGGCAACGAGTTCACGTTGAGAGGGCCGTTGAGGTTGGCGCTTGAGTTTTATTACTACGACAACAAACTTGTTGTCGCAGAAGAGGGAGACGACAGATTCGAATTGCACCAGTGTTTGGGGGCGAATCTCAAGCCAGGACTCAGCTACGGAACGTTCAAGACGTTCGCGATTGCTGGCATCAACGCGGTCTATTTGTTCGACAAAAATGAACGGTCAGGAAGTCAGGTCGATCGCTTTGACGAATCGTTGTTTTGGGGGGTCGAACAACAGTGTCAAGTCACAAAGAACCTGCGGGTTTCATTGGGCGTCGTTCATTCGAAGTTCGAGCGGTCAAGCTTCTACACGTCGTCCACTCTGGAGCATTTTCGGATCTTCAAGCTTGGCCTAGGTTGCACCATCGACGCCTCAAAGGACCCGTGAGATGTGTGTCGGCATCACTGCATCATCATGCTTTCTCCTTAGGTTTGTCTTAAAATGGAGTGAACTCGAAATGTGCTGAAAAGATGTTCCTAAGACAAACAAATTTTGGTTTCCACAAGGGGAGATTTGACATGGTTGCGGCATTCGCAGACACCCTGGTCAGCCAGATGGAAAAAACCCAAGGGTTGCAATCGATTTCACTCATGAAGGTGGGTGAAGACCGAGGTCAAATTTTGGCATTTTACAAGACAAAAAGTGACATGGACAAAGGCCAAGGGCTCTACCTGAATGCACTTGCAGGTGTGTCAACGTGGATCACCCTTCTTCCAGACGCGCAAGAATTCGAGGTGGACTGGATGTGGGAAAAGAACAAGTGACCAAGCGTGTTGACCGACCACCCACCATTTTCGACGTTTCATCAGTCCCTCTTCGTGCGCATCACGACTTCAAATCGACCAGGTGAACAGATTCTTGAAACGGCGGAATCGCTTTGTGGACAAAGGATTTGCAAGAAGCCAATCCAACAACCTATCTTTGCCGTCCGTTTCAGCAACGGCTGAAGACACGCGGAACACTCAATGGGGGTATAGCTCAGCTGGCTAGAGCGCTTGCATGGCATGCAAGAGGTCCGAACCCCCTAAAAATCTGTTCATCAATGGCTTAAGAGGTGTGATGAACGAAGTGCGGCACAAAGTGCGGCACCATGCAACGGTTTTCTGTCCCCAAGTTGACCCTCGACCATAGAGGGCGCTACTACGTTTCTTTCCTTCTCAATGGCAAGCGTCATCGCTTTGCCAATGGTCGGGCTCGGGAGATACCTCTCGACCCCACCCGGCTGCCACTCAGTCTCAGGAAGTCAGCTGCCGAGGATCTGTGCTACCTCATCCACGGCAAACTTCGAGAGGGATGGGGTGTGGAAGTCGACAAAGACGAGATTCGAGCATTGGATGCGGTGAGGTCTTTCACCGTTGATCCAGCCTTCACCACGATGTACATGAAGGCGTTGCAGCTGACCCAGCGAAGGTTCGTTGATTTCCTGCAGCGCAGGGGGCTCCAAGCGCTTAAGCTGTCGGACGTCAAGGATTCACATCTCAGATCTTTCTTGGTGTCTCTCGACCTTTCCGTTTCGTCTTACAACCACGAGCTCAAGCACATTGCCAGCATCCTCAGCAAGCTGATG
>JAYZBB010000008.1:0-25677 GCA_036339415.1 Bacteroidota bacterium
GTGCTCGGAGGTTCGTTGGCCGAGGCACACGCCCAAAAGATTTGCAAGATCATGGACATGGCGCTCGAAAACGGCGCGCCGGTCATCGGCCTCAACGACAGTGGAGGTGCACGCATCCAAGAGGGCGTGGTCAGCCTCGGCGGCTACGCGGACATCTTTCACCGCAACGTCAAGGCCAGCGGCGTCGTGCCTCAGCTTTCTCTCATCTTGGGGCCGTGCGCTGGGGGGGCGGTGTATTCACCTGCGCTGACCGACTTCATTTTCATGGCGGAGGGCACTTCCTACATGTTTGTGACCGGGCCCAATGTCGTCAAGACGGTGACTCATGAGGAAGTGACGTCCGAAGAGCTGGGCGGTGCCAGCACGCATGCCAGCAAATCGGGGGTGACGCATTTCACGGCGGCGAACGAAGCCCTTGTCATTGAGCACGCCAAGAAGGTGTTGGGGTTCTTGCCCCAAAACTGCGAGGAGGACCCGGCAAAATTGAAGTATGAAAGAGGCGACGAATCGCGTCCCAAGCTCGACAGCTTGGTGCCGGAAAGCGCCCAGCAACCGTACGACATTCGGGATGCGGTCGGCGAAATCCTTGATACCGACTCATTCCTGGAAGTGCAACCGGACTTTGCGGAGAACATCGTGGTGGGGTTCGGACGTCTTGCCGGACGTAGTGTGGGGGTGGTGGCCAACCAGCCGGCGTTTCTGGCTGGAGTTTTGGACAACGACGCCTCGACCAAAGCGGCTCGTTTTGTGCGCACGTGCGACGCCTTCAACGTGCCCCTTCTTGTGCTCGAGGACGTCCCCGGGTTCTTGCCCGGCACCGACCAAGAGTGGAACGGCATCATCACCAACGGTGCCAAGCTCCTGTATGCCTTCAGCGAAGCCACGGTGCCACGCATCACGGTCATCACGCGCAAGGCGTATGGCGGTGCTTATGACGTCATGAATTCACGTCACATTGGAGCTGACTTGGTTCTCGCGTGGCCCACAGCGGAAATCGCGGTGATGGGGGCCAAGGGCGCGGCGGAAATCATTTTCCGCAAGGAAATTGCTGCCGCTTCCGATCCAGCAGCGAAGTTGGCGGAGAAAGAAGCAGAGTACGCCGAGCTCTTTGCTCATCCTTACAATGCCGCGAGTCGTGGATACGTGGATGAGGTTGTCCATCCGAGAGACACGCGCTCAAAGTTGATCGTTGCTTTTGACATGCTCGAGAACAAGGCGGTCAAAACGCCCCGCAAGAAGCACTCCAACATCCCATTGTGACGCACAAAAAACCCCTCCGAAGAGGGGTTCAATGTGCCAGATCCACAAGGCTTCATTGCGTCAACTCACGTTTGATGGAGCAACCAACAGCCTTGGTTTCTTGGGTTTTGATTTTCTTCCCCTCCGCCATGCGGGTCATTGCGAGATTCAGGTAAGGCTCTTTCACCTCCTCTGCTTTGTTGACATTGTCGTCAATCGCACCGCGGTAGGCAAGGGTCAGGTCTTTGTTGTACAGAAAGACGTGCGGAGTGGTCCGCGCTCCGCAAGCGTTGGCGAGCTTGGAGCCTTGGTCAACCACGTAAGGCATGGTGTAGTCCGAGTCAGCAGCGCGTTGTTTCATCGCGGCAAAACTGTCGTCTTCCTTGCGCTTGGCTTCATTTGAATTGACCAAAACCATGCCGATGTTGAGGGATGTTGCCAATTCAGAAAGACCGTTGTAACGGCCTTCCCATCCTTCTGTTTTGGTTCCGTTGCCCACCACAAAAGGACACGTATTGCACGAAAAAATGACCAAAAGGCCGTTTTCACCTTTCAAATCGAGTAGGGTGTGTTGCTTGCCGTCGACGCCCATCAAAGGTGCCGTGGCCATGGGGGCTTTTTCACCAATGGCTTGTTCTTGAGCCAACAGAGGTGTGCCAGCCCAAAAAAGCATGCCAGCAAGGGAGAGAAAAAAGGTCTTCATCAGGGTTGGTTTTGAACGAAGTTAAATCACCATCAATGCATCGCCGTATGCAAAGAACCTGTACTTCTCTTTGATGGCCTCTTGGTACGCTTCCATCGTGAGCTCGTGCCCGGCAAACGCCGCCGTGGTCATCAGCAATGTGCTTTGGGGCGTGTGGAAATTGGTGATAAGCGCGTCCGCAATCTGAAACTCAAACTTGGGATAAATGAACTTGTTGGTCCAACCTTTGAAAGGCTTGAGCGTTTGTGTGGTGCTCACGGACGTTTCAAGCCCGCGAAGTGAGGTAGTGCCAACGGCCACGATGCGTTTTTTGCTGTTGATGCCGCGGTTGACAATGCGAGTGCATTCCTCGTTGATGGTCAATTCTTCACTGTCCACCTTGTGTTTGCTGAGGTCCTCAACCTCAACCTCTCGGAAGGTTCCCAAACCGATGTGCAGCGTCAAAAATGCCATGTCAATGCCCTTGATTTCGAGGCGCTTCAGCAAATTCTTGGAAAAATGCAAGCCGGCTGTTGGCACGGCGACGGCACCTTCTTCGGATGCGTAGATGGTTTGGAAACGGTCGCGGTCCTCTGGCTCTGCGTCGCGTGTCATGTAGCGCGGCAGTGGGGTTTGCCCTAATTGATGCACCGTCTGCATGAATTCTTCGTGCGTTCCATTGAAGAGGAATCGCAGTGTGCGTCCGCGTGAAGTGGTGTTGTCGATGACCTCGGCCACCAGCTCGTCATTCTCACCAAAGTAGAGCTTGTTTCCGATTCTGATTTTGCGGGCGGGATCCACAAGCACATCCCACAACAAGCTTTCGCGGTTGAGCTCGCGGAGCAAAAACACCTCAATCACAGCCCCGGTCTTTTCCTTGTTGCCGTACATCTTGGCCGGAAACACCCGTGTGTTGTTGGCAACGAAGACATCGCCTTCATCGAAAATGTCAACGACATCCTTGAACATGCGGTGTTCAAAGGTTCCAGTCTCGCGATTGATGATCATCAATCGGCTGTCGTCACGGTTGTCAAGAGGGTACTGGGCCACCAATTCTTCAGGCACGTTGTACCGGAATTGGGAGAGCTTCATGCGTTGCATTGCCATGGATGCAGGGGTTGTGGGATGGGTTCAAATCAACCGAGAAAAGCACGCTTTTCAGGGGCGCGCGAAAATAGCTGAAAACACCTTTCAAGTCAAGTGTTTTTCACTCGAAAGTCCCGTCAATTCAGGATGTTGCGCCGCCGCGATTGAATTGGGCCACGAGGTCGTCAACCTTCCAAGCATGTTCCAGTCGAAAATCACCACTTGCCACTCTACACAGCGCGGTCAACGTGCCCCCAACACCGAGGTTGTCGCCCAAATCTCGAGCCAAGGAGCGGATGTATGTCCCTTTGCTGCAATGGATGGTCACGTCGACGTCCAACACGGGGTGACCCTCCACTTCCGTAGGTTGAATGGCGTCAACTCTGAACCCATTCACTGTGACGGTGGAGGTGCGAAGCTTGATGGCCGTGCCTTTCCTGGCGGCATCGTAGGCCTTGACGCCGTCGACTTTTTTGGCACTGAACAAAGGCGGGCGTTGCTCCAAGGTTCCCGTCAACTTGCCGGTTGCCCATTGGACGTCTTCTAGGGTCAGTGCCAGGACTTGATCTGGGTTGGTGGCCCACCGGTCAACTTCGGTCTCAGCATCCAGTGAAGGTGTGTGGGCGCCGAGTCGGATGGTGGCAGTGTACACCTTGGCCTGCGCTTGGAGCGAGTCTATGGTTTTGGTCGCACGGCCACAGCAAACCACCAACACGCCTGTGGCAAGAGGATCCAAAGTGCCCGCGTGACCCACTTTGATTTTCTTGACTCCAGTGAACCCGCGAAGGGCGTAACGGACCTTGTTGACGACGTCGAAGGAGGTCCAGCTCAGCGGCTTGTCAATGATCATGACCTGCCCTTCGATGAATGCATCGGGTTGGTCAAACGGGAGGGAGTGGGGTACGGTTGTCGTCATGAGCCGCTGGACTGTATGCGAAGTTAGGGTTGCGCAGAATCACAGTGGAAACCTGGTGTTTGGCCAAGTTGTAACCTTTTGAATCTGAACAACGTAGAGGATGGGTGTTGCATTCAAGTAACATTTTGTTTACATTGTCTTAACATGAAGTCTCACGCATCCCTCGTTCTCAGCATGGCCCTCTGCCTCCTTTTGGTGGCCCCTGCAGTGCGTGCACAAGCGCCTGTTTCGAGGGGCTGGGGTGTGGGTTTTGATGCCAGCAGGTTGCTGGGTGGGCATGCTGTTGTGCAGGTCGAACGCACCGTTTCGCCCGAGTGGTTGTGGCAGGTGTCTGTAGGTCCTTATGTGGGCACCCTTCACGGTGTCAATCCGTGTTGGAAAGGGTTGAAAGGCGATGTGGTATCGGGTTCAGTGATCTCCCTAGGCACGTTGGTTTTTCCAGCGCAAGAACGGAAGCTTGGCGCCTCTTGGTTTCTTGGCATGGATGCCTCCATCGAGCAGTCTCGCATGGTCCGTCATGATTTGGAAGGGCCGCCACTCCCAGAGGCTGCCTCGGGCTTGATGATTCAATCTCGCGAAGAATTGAGGCTGGTTGCAGGTGCGCAATGGACAATTGGGTCGCACCTGGCCGTTCGCTTGCACGTTGGTGTGGGGGCTGTCCGCGAACGCCTCTCAAACAGATTTGAAGGCGAGGAAGTCAATTCCCTGCCGATGGCGCGGCCCGGGGGATTGGCGCTGATGTGGCGTTGGTGAGTTCGGCGGCATCTTCTGCCGACATGCCCGCAATGTCTTCGAAGATGGCCAGCGCTTGGAGCACCGTCTCGACGCGCTCGAGTTTCAATCTTAGACCTCCATTGCGTTGGTACATGCTGGCGTCTTTGGCATGGCGCTTCAAGTACTCCAAGACACGTGAGAACGTCGCGCTTTGGAAGTAAGCACTTTCCTCGTCAGAGACGAAGGCAGCGATGAGCTTGCCGCTTTTGAGCACGAGTTTTTCCATGCCGAGCAATTGGGCCACCCACCGCAGGCGAATCGTCCCCAAGAGTTCCTCGGTCTCGACAGGCAGCGGACCGAATCGGTCCTCGAGCCGGTCGCGGAAACCCTTCATGTCATTTGCATTGTTGAGGCTGTCCAGTTCTCTGTACAGGGAAATGCGTTCGGGGATGTCGCTGATGTAGTGGTCTGGGATGAGCAGGCTCAAGTCGGTTTCGAGGACGGTTTCTTCCACGTACTGACCAGATGCGGCTTGTTCGGCCTCCATCAAGTCTTTGAATTGTTCTTCTTTCAACTCTTTCACGGCTTCAGCAAGGATGCGCTGATACATGTCAAAGCCCAGGTCGTTGATGAACCCACTCTGTTCTGCACCTAGGAGGTCGCCTGCGCCTCTGATGTCAAGGTCGCGCATGGCGATTTGCATCCCCGACCCCAAGTCCGAAAATTGTTCGAGGGCTTGAAGTCGCTTGCGTGATTCAGCTGGAAGGGCGCTCAATGGAGGAGCCATGAGGAAACAGAAGGCTTTGCGGTTGGAGCGACCGACACGCCCGCGCAGTTGGTGCAAGTCACTGAGTCCAAATTTGTGCGCCTCGTTGATCAACATCGTGTTGGCGTTCGAGATGTCGATTCCGCTTTCGATGATGGTGGTGGCCACAAGCACATCGAACGCGCCATCGATGAACCGTGCCATGACGTCTTCAAGTTCCTTGCCTTCCATTTGGCCGTGTCCGATGCCAATGCGTGCGTCGGGGACGAGACGTTGGATCATGCCGGCCACTTCTTGAATGTTGCCTACGCGGTTGTGCACGAAGTAGGCTTGACCGCCTCGGCTCAATTCGTAGGCAATTGCGTCTCGAATGACCTCTTCGTTGAAACCTGTGATGACTGTGTCAATAGGATGCCGGTTGGGCGGTGGTGTGCGGATGATGCTCAGGTCGCGGGCGCCCATCAGAGAGAACTGGAGCGTTCGAGGAATGGGTGTGGCGGTCAGGGTGAGCGTGTCAACATTGGCTTTGAGCGTTTTGAGTTTGTCCTTGACACCCACGCCAAACTTTTGCTCTTCGTCGATGACGAGCAGGCCCAAATCCTTGAATTTCACGCGCTTGCCAACCAGAGCATGCGTTCCAACCAAGATGTCCACTTCGCCGCTCTCCACCTTTTTCAGCGTCTCGGTCAATGCCTTGCCCATTTTGAAACGGTTGATGTATTGCACGCTAACGGGGAAGTCTCGCAGACGCCTGCTGAAGCTTTTGAAATGCTGCATCGACAGGATGGTTGTCGGCACGAGCACAGCCACTTGTTTGCCGTCGCATGCGGCTCGGAACGCCGCCCGGATGGCGATTTCTGTTTTGCCGAAGCCCACGTCCCCGCACACGAGGCGATCCATGGGTGTGGATTTCAGCATGTCGTCGCGCACGGCCTGAGAAGCGGCGTTTTGGTCGGGTGTGTCCTCGTACATGAAGCTCGCCTCCAACGCGTGCTGCAGGTAGCTGTCCTCGGGGTAGGCGTGTCCGGGGGCGGATTTGCGCTTGGCGTAAAGCTGCAGTAAGTCGTACGCGATTTGTTTGACACGCCCCTTGGTTTTCTGCTTGGTCTTGGCCCAGGTGTTTGTGCCGAGCTTGTTGATTTTGGGCTGCGTGCCCTCCTTGCTGCTGTACTTGGAAATCCGGTGAAGGCTGTGGATACTCACGTAGAGCACGTCGCCGCCGCGGTACGTAAGGCGAATGGCCTCCTGCATCTTCCCATTGACCTCAATCTTGTGGAGGCCGCTGAATTCGCCGATGCCGTGGTCGATGTGCACAACAAAATCACCCACTTCAAGCGACATGAGTTCCTTGATGGTCAGGGCCTCTTTGTTCTTTCTGAAGCCTTCTTTCAAGCGGAATCTGTGGTAACGTTCGAACAGTTGGTGGTCGGTGTACACCAGCATCTTAAGTTCCTTGTCGACAAAGCCCTCACTGAGTTCCATCGGTATGGGCTTGTACGGCACGGGCTTTTCACCCTCCTCTAGGCGATCGTGAAAGACGTCATGCAGTCGTTCAAGTTGTGTGGCCTGACCGCTGACCACGACGTTGACGTAGCCGTTGCTGTGGTTGGAACGAAGGTTCGACGCAATGAGGTCGAACTGTTTGTTGAAAGCGGGTTGCGCGGACATCCCGTACTTCAGGATCATCCGGTTTGTCCATGTTGTGCCGCCGCCAAACTCCACCACAGAGAACGGGTCCAGCAAACCTGTGAGGTGTTCTCCATCCAAGAACAAGTCTTCTGGTGGGGTGCGCTTGACCTCACTGCTCAAGCGGTCGTAGTGAGCCCTGGCGCGTTCCATGGCTTTTTCCAGGCCGGCTTCGCACCGTTTGGCGTCGGCCATCCATAGCACCGAGTTCGAAGTAAGAAAGCTGAAAAACGGTTCATGGGCTTCGTGAAGGCTTGCGTTGCCAACGTTGGGGACGATGGTGGCGCGCGTCATTTTGGCCACGCTCAACTGCGATGTCGGTTCAAATTTCCGAATGGAGTCCACCTCGTCGCCAAAGAATTCAATGCGATACGGATGGTCGAAGCTGAATGAAAAGATGTCCACGATGCCGCCGCGCATGCTGTATTGACCAGGCTCATAAACGAAGTCCACTTTTTCGAATTCGTAGGCGAGGAGCACTTCGTCGAGGAAATCCATCGTGTAGGATTCGCCGATCGAAATTGTGAAGGTTTGGTCACTGAGTTCTTTGCGCGTGATGACTTGTTCGGCCAAGGCCTCTGGGAAGGTGACGATGCACAGCCCGTCTCGGCCGCCGTTGATTTCGTTCAACACTTCTGCCCGCATCGCAATGTTCGCGTTTTCGACAGTTTCGGCCTCTGCGTAAGGCACTCGGGCAGAGCGGGGATAAAACAACACGGGTCGCGTTTCCTCGAGCACCGTCTGCAAGTCGTTCATGAAGTACGCAGCCTGCTCCTTGTCGTCCAGCACGAACACGTGGTGGCGTGGGTTCTCTCGTTCCTCCTCATGGCTTAGGAATCCGGCGATGCTCAATGGAATGGCAGATCCAACCGCGCCATGCATTTCTACCTTGGCTCCAGGCTGCGACAGGGCAACGCGAAGGACCCCGTTTCTCGGGTCGCGCACATAAAACTGGAGGAGGTCAGCCGGCCGCATGGGCGGCAAAGTTAGGGGACGGCGTGGGCGTCTGAGGTGGTTGGTGGGGCTTTCAGGTCGAAGGCGTCCACGGGTGCGAGTCGGCATGCTTCCAGAGCCTCGATGAGGTGCCGAGTACCCACGTAGTAAGGGGTGCGCTCGTGGAGCGATGCGGGGATCTTGTTCAAGATGCGCCCAGAGTCGTCCACCGCCTTGCCTCCCGCCTCCTCGGCAATCCATGCGAGGGGCGAACATTCGTACAGAAGACGAAGCTTGCCTTGGGGTTTGTCGGTGGTGGAAGGATAGAGGTAGATGCCTCCGTGGATGAGGTTGCGGTGAAAATCTGCGACAAGCGATCCGATGTACCGTCCTCGGAAGCCGGCCCCAACCGCTTCTCTGCAACCGTCGATGAATGCCTGTGTTGCGGAACTGCTCTTGGCTTTCACGGCGTCGTTGATGCTGTAGGTCGTGCCGCGTTTGGGAAAGATCATCGATGGATGAGAAAGAAAGAACTCTCCGACGGCAGGATCGAGGGTGAACCCGTTGACGCCGGTGCCGGTGGTGTAGACCAGCATGGTGCTCGAACCGTACAGGATGTAGCCGGCCGCAATTTGAGCGGTTCCGGGCTGGAGAAAGTCTGACTCGTGGAGCTGCTCGCCCAAGGGGGTTACGCGCCGCACGATGCTGAAGATTGTACCAATGCTCACGTTGACGTCAATGTTGGACGACCCGTCAAGTGGATCAATCAACACGATGTATTTGCCAGTACGACCTTCACCTTGTTCACCACACAACACAAAATCCTCCCGTTCCTCGGATCCGATGCCGCATACGCTCTTCCCTGCGGAAAGGATGCGCATGAATGTGTCGTCCGCGAAGACGTCGAGTTTCTGTTGTTGCTCGTCTTGGATGTTGGTGTTCCCGGATGACCCGAGAATCGAGGTCAAACCGGCGCGGTTGACCTGCTGGTTCACGATTTTGGCCGCCACCCCGATGTCGGTGAGCAACCGCGTGAGTTGACCGGACACAAACGGAAAGTCCGCCTGTCGGTCCATGATGAATTCGCCAAATGTCTGGGCCTTGCTCATTTCAAGTGCCTTTGAACCAAAGGTAGGCACTTCGGTTTCCGCTCAATGCATCAAGGCCGCGGCGAGTTCATGAAATTCGGCAACGCTCAATTGTTCAGCGCGCAGTCCCTGGAATCGTTCAGGAATGTTCGCAGCGTCAAATCCGCCGCTTTTGATGCTGTTGCGAAGGGTTTTTCTTCTTTGGCTGAACGCCGCTTTCACGACGCGGCGAAGGTGCTGGAAGGAAATGCCATGAGGCAACTCCGTCACCTCGTTTCGCACCAGACGAATGACGCCACTCTTCACCTTGGGGGGTGGATCGAAGGCCTGTTCGTGGACCGTGAAGAGGTACTCGATGTCGTAGAATGTCTGCAGCAACACGCTCAAGATGCCATATGTCTTGGAGCCTGGACCCTCGGCAACGCGTTCGGCCACTTCTTTTTGGAACATGCCGACGCATTCAGGAACACGGTTCCTCCAATCGAGGACTCGAAAAAGGATTTGGGAGCTGATGTTGTAGGGAAAATTGCCCGCCACGATGAAGGGCGCACCTCCGGGAAATGCGTCGTCGGGGTCCCATTTCAAGAGGTCCACCCCAAACACCTTGTCCGCATCCAACACTCCCTGTGACGTGAGGTAAAGAACCGATTCGTCATCGAGTTCCACGGCCCGGACGTTGAGGTCACCGCGATTCAGAAGCGGCCTGGTCAGTGCGCCTGTGCCAGGGCCGACTTCCAACACGTCACAGCAGCCTTTGTGTTTGGTGATGCCTTCCGCGATGCGCCGAGCCGCATCAAGGTCCTTGAGGAAATGTTGGCCGAGGTGTTTTTTGGCACGAACGCGCATGGCTTGGATGGTCGCCGTCGACTCAGTTTTGTTGAGGATCGATGTCCCCAGTAGGGTGGCCTTCAGCGATGAGTGGAAGCAGGGTTCGGAAGGCCACAGCCTTGCTTCCCCATTTGGCCTGATGATCGGCTTGCAATGCGGGCGCACAGTCGCGCTGATAGGCCTCAAAGGCCTCGACACTTCGCGCCATGTACTGCACGGCGAAGGTGATGCCACCCTCCGCTTCGCCTTGAACATGGCACAAGCGGAAATCTCGAAAATGACCGGTGGCCAACACCTCAGGAATGTGTTCTTCCATCATGTATTTGACCCAATCGTTGGCAGATGCTTCATTGACGCTGACGGTGACATTGTAGAGGACCATGGGTGGGGATTGATGCGGTGTCTGAGGACAAAGGCGTTTCACTCAATTTCGTCTCCTCGAAGTGTTCGGAATCGCTTTCGGGCTTCCACGGCGTAGAGGGAGCCAGGGAATTCAAACAACAACTTCTCATAAAGCGCTTGCGCCTCGGTTTCATCATTAAGACGGTGATGGGTCAAATCGGCAAGCATCCACAACGCATCGTCACCAGTGATGTCGTCGAAGTGCAAATCCACCACCTCTTGGTACAGTGCCATCGCGGTGTCCAGTCGGTCTTGCTGCAAAAACATGTCCGCCGAGAGCATCAACATTTCGTCTTCCAAGGCGTGCCCAGGGAAGGCCGTTGTCAACGAGTCGAGCGTGGTCCTTGCAAGGTCGTATTTCCGTTGCATGCGCAACAAGTCTGCCCGAGCATACATTTCCATGGGCAAGGTCAACGTGTCCAAATTGAAGTTGTCGGTGATGAGCAAACTCAGTTCAATGGCGTCGTTGGAGATGAGTTTGGACGTGGACGCCTTCAAGGCGTTGAGCTGGCTTTGGGCCCAATTGAAATCACCGCCGTAGTAACTGACGCGGGCATTGCGAAATTTGGCTTCGTGGCCGAGGGGATCGTCTTTGAAATCGAGGACAATTTGGGAAAACAGAAGCGAGGCGTCCCAGATCAACCCTTCAAACACGTAGATGTCACCCAACGTCAATTTGCATGCCGCGGCCACACGTTCGTTCAAGTCTTGTTCCGCCAAGAGGCGTTCCAAAGCCGCCACCCCTTCCTCGGCCCGTTGCAGATGAAATGCCAGGAGGTAAGCGCGGTCTTTGACCATCATCGCAGTTTCTGACCGGACTCCGAGCTCGCGCAAGCTCGCCGCATAATCGTCTGCCAGCAGCGTCAGTGCCTCAGGGTCTGACGGGACTTGTGCTGTCAGTTCAGCGAAGCGCACTTGCAACACCTCGTTGCGAGCCGTGAAGAAGTAGGGGTTGTCAGGACCTTTTGCCGCGACGTACTTGTAACATTCCAAGGCTGTTTCGACATCGCCATTGGCTTGTGCTGTGTTGCCCAGTTCCATCAAGCGCACACCTTGTTCTTGCAACCGAAGATCCAAGGCTTTGGCGTGAATCACAGAGGACCCAAAATCACGAATTTGATTGAAATGCCAAACCAGCAACTCTGGAAACACAACGTTGTCAGGATAGGCTTGAACGGCTCTGAGCAAGGCCACGCGCACGAGTTCACGGTTGTCGTCGATGGTGGTCAGTCTAAGGTTGCGGTTCAGGCTGTTTTGCACCGTGCGCAGGTAGTTGGGCTTGGTGCTCAACAACGCCATGTAGGCATTGACCATGCCTTCAAAGTCGCCTCGCATGCCTTGGAGGTTGGCGAGTTCATAATCAAAACCAACCGTGCCGATTTTCTCAGCCCGTTCATACGTCGCCAACGCCATGTCGAGTTCATCAAGCTTGATGAAGGCATTGGCCAAGGAGACCGCAGCAGGACGCCCGGGCTGCAAGCCTTCAAGCGCCTCTGTGAAGGCCTCCTTGGCGTGGTCACGCTTGTAAAAATGCAAATACCACGACCCCAAGTCTACCAACGCCGTCGACCGGGAGTTTTTGTGTCGCCGCTTCAGCCTGGATTTGACGACGTCTTCGGCGGTGTCGAAATCATCCAACGCCAACAACGTGGCGTAGTACATCTTGTAGACCGCATTGGTCTTGTTCTTTTTCCAAATGCCCTCCAAGTAAAGTTTGGCTTGGGGATAGCTTCCTTCGTTGAAGTAGTATTCGGCGAGCTCCATGTCCGTTTGGGCATGGGCATCGGAGGCCAAACCAAATGCCAGCACGCTTGCCAACATCCAACCTACCAAGCAAGCGCAAGGTGCGTGACGTTGACGTGACGTTGTGAATGCAGGCAGAAGATGAATCACTCGATGAGGGGGTTGGAGATGGCTTGTGCCCATTCTGAACGCTTCGCGAGGATCAAGCTGTCGATGGACATTTGGGCCCGCCGTTCGAGTTCGATGCCAAGGGTGAGAAGCCTTGCGGTTTCATCCGCAGCCAAGCGCCATTGATCGGCAAGGTCAATTTCGCGCTTCGATTCTCGCTCGAGGTAGGTCTCGTCCATGGCTGTGCCGTTCGCGTCCTCCGTCGCCCCGGTTCGAATCGCATCGCTGAGGTTGCCGATTTGCATCAGGCACAGGTCGCCCTGCTTTTTGAGCATGGCCAGCCTTGTCGGCCCGTCTTTGAGATACCGACGCGCCCTGGCCCAGTCTCCAATGAGTTGACCGTCGTTGACATCGAAGGTCAAGGACGTGTCCGCCACCAGCCAATCCAAATCTTTGAACCTCATGGCTACCCGTTCACGGCACGCCGAGACGCTGTCCATGTGCCACTGTTCAAGGATGTTCATGCCTGCATCCACTCGGCGTTCTGCCTCCTTGAGAGCGGAGATGTGCGCGTCCCCTGGCTGGTCGCATCCCACCCAGGAGGTCAAGATGACAGCCGCCGCCAGGCAAGTCAATGGAGTCGACAGGAACCCATTCATGCCCCAATGCGCTCAAATCCGACGTAGGGAACCAAGGCCTTGGGAATGACGACTCCGTCGTGGTCTTGGTGGTTTTCGAGCAATGCTGCGACAATGCGAGGCAAGGCAAGGGCTGAGCCGTTGAGCGTGTGCACGAACTTGTTTTTGCCGTCTTCATCTTTGAACCGGCACTTCAAGCGGTTTGCTTGGAACGTTTCGAAGTTGGATACAGAACTCACCTCCAACCACCGCTCTTGTGCAGCAGACCAAACCTCGAAGTCGTAGGTCATCGCGCTTGTGAAGCCCATGTCACCGCCGCACAGACGAAGGACGCGGTACGGCAACTCAAGTCCTTTCAAAAGATCTTTGACGTGGTCCACCATGGTGTCAAGCGTGGCATAACTGTCGTCCGGGTGAGCCACCTGCACAATCTCCACCTTGTCAAACTGGTGAAGACGGTTCAGACCGCGAACGTCCTTGCCATAGCTGCCGGCTTCACGACGGAAGCACGGGGTGTACCCGCACAGCTTTTGAGGCAGGTCACTGGCATTCAGGACCACATCGCGGAAGATGTTGGTCAAGGGCACCTCTGCCGTGGGAATCATGTACAGGTCGTCGTCCTGCATGTGGTACATCTGACCCTCCTTGTCTGGCAATTGTCCCGTCCCGTAGCCAGAGTCGGCATTCACCACGTGAGGGGGGATGTATTCCGTGTACCCAGCGTCGTCCGCGCGCTCGAGGAAAAAGCGGATCAGTCCGCGTTGCAACTTGGCGCCCTTGCCCTTGTAGAACGGGAACCCTGCTCCTGTGACCTTCGCGCCGAGGTCGAAGTCAATCAGGTCAAATTCTTTGGCAATCTCCCAGTGTGGTTTGGCATGGCCGCCGGCCGCCGGGGGTGCACCGCTGCGGAACACCTCAACGTTGTCGTCCGCAGACTTGCCGGACGCAACGAGGTCACAAGGCGTGTTGGGCAACTGAACGAGGAGTTCATTCAATTGGTGCTCTGCCGTCTCCATCGCTTCTTTGAGGGCGTTGGACTTGTCTTTGAGGCCGGCTGTTTGGGCCTTGATGCCTTCCGCCTCGTCCTTCTTGCCTTCGCGCATCAATCCACCAATTTGACGTGAGAGGGCGTTGCTCTCGGCGAGCACTTGATCGAGTTCGGTTTGAGTGGCCCGACGTTGGGCATCGAGCTCGAGAATCTGATCGACGGTGGCCGCCGCATCGACATGGCGCTTGGCCAAGGCCGAAATCACGCGGTCGCGCTCCTCGCGCAGGCATTGAAGGGTCAGCATGTCAGTGGTTCTGTGTTGTCCAAAAATAAGAACTCCCGACCTGTTGGGGCCGGGAGTTTACAAGCTTTCAAGAGTGTGGCAATCAGGCGTCTCCCGCGGGAATCACGGAGACAAACGAACGGTTGTTCGCCTTCTTGCGGAATTGAACTTGACCGTCGGTCAATGCGAACAAGGTGTGATCCTTGCCCATTCCGACGTTCTCGCCTGGGTGGTGTTGGGTTCCGCGCTGACGCACGAGAATGTTGCCAGCAATGCACTGCTGACCACCAAAGATTTTTACACCCAACCTTTTGCTTTGGGACTCACGTCCGTTCTTCGAACTCGCTGCCGCTTTTTTGTGTGCCATGGTATCGGGGGTTAGAGACCCATCAGGTCTGCGTTATTCTTCTGTCTTTTTGGCCGCCGGCTTCTTGGCCGCTGGCTTCTTGGCTGCTGGCTTCTTGGCCGCTGGCTTTTTGGCCGCTGGCTTTTTGGCCGCTGGCTTTTTGGCCGCTGGCTTCTTGGCCGCAGTCTCCTTCTTGGGAGCGGCTTCAGCCTTGGGCTCAGCCTCCTTTTTTGGCGCGGCCTTCTTTGCCGTCGCCTTTTTGATGTCCGTGATCTTGATTTCGGTCAAGGACGCACGAAAGCCATTGAGCTTCTGATATCCTTTCCGACGCTTCTTCTTGAAGACAAGCACCTTGTCTCCTTTCAGATGCCGTTCTACGACGGCGTGGACGGCCATGCCGTCTATCGCGGGGGCGCCAACAGTGACGTCACCTCCTTTGTCGATGAGGAGGACACGGCCAAATTTGACCTTCTTGCCTTCCTCAGCGTCAAGGCGGTTGACAAATACCTGCTGGTCTTTCTCTACCTTGTACTGGTGCCCTGCGATCTCTACGATTGCATACATGAGGTTTGATTTTTTCCCACAAAGGGGCGGCAAAGATAGTGGGAAAGTCTGAAAAGCCCAAACCTATTTGCCCCCCCGGCTCACAAGCCAAACCCCCATCAACACCACCACACCTCCAATGAGATGAGAAGGGGTCAACGGCTCGTCGTCCAACCACCCCCACATCGTGGCAAACAACGGGATGATGTACGTCACGGTGCTGGCAAAGAGGGCGTTGGTTTTTTGGATGACTCGATTGAAGGCGATCAAGGCCAATCCGGTGCCCACAACCGCAAGCACTGTCAAAGCAATCATGCCGCGGACTCCGTCTGGATGCGTGGTGACCATGAGCAGGCCAGGACCTGTCAAAGTCACCACAGCTGCCGGCAAGCTCATCAAACCGAGCGACAGCGCAGCGACGGCAGCAGCAGGGACCTGGTCAAGCTTGTGCCGAATCAAGTTGACACTGACGCCATAGCAAGCGGTTGCTGCAACGACCCGACTTGCCCCCCCCACCATGTCCCAACCGAGCGAAGCGTCCATGCCAGGTTGAAAAGCAAGGATCAACGCCCCTGCCAACCCGAGCAGAAGTCCGGCGACTTGCAAGGCTTTGATTGCTGTTTTGAAGAGCATCACGCCAACCAAAAAAGCAAACATGGGTGTCAGCGCATTCAACATGCCTGCGACGGAAGAGGGGATGGTTGTTTGGGCCGTGGTGAAGAGATAGGCTGGCAGCAAGTTGCCAACGCCGCCCACAAGAATGAGCCAAGGCAACGTGGACTTCGTCAAGTGCCTGCGGTGAAGCCACGCCAATGGAAGCAATGCCAATCCAGCAATGGCAATCCTTCCCATGGCTACATCAAGGGCAGGGAAGAGGGGGTCACCTTGGGTGTCAAACAAGGCGAACTTCATCAAGATGAACGAACTGCCCCAGATGAAACCAAGAATGAGCAGGGCGAGGCCCATGGCTGCATTGGAGGTCCGCATGAGGATGCAAAATTACCACAAGGCGCATGGGCCCCAGAGAGACGCCATTTATCTTTGACCCATGCGTTTTTTCCCTCTCCTGGCCGTGTTTGCGGCGTTGTGCATGTCCGCTTGCGGCGGTGACAAACCGGCCGCTGTTGACACCGTGTACACCGAAACCCGACTTGAAGGCACCATGGTCAAAACCGTGGCCCAAATGTCCGTTGAAGGCAGGAGGTGTGAGATTGGATGTGTGGCCAAGGTGAGAAAAGAGCTCTTGGAAGTGCCCGGTGTGGCTTCTGCCACGATCGATTTCGAAAAGGATCGACCGCTGAATGTGGCGACTGTCGAGTACGACGCTGGCGTGGTGGAGGCGGAGGTGTTGGTGGCCAAGGTCAGCGCCATTGGCGATGGCATGTATCCCGTGCACCGTATGGCGGTGACGCATTACGGTGAAGTGGACGTAAGCCCATGAATGGAGCGCTGCTTCCGCTGGCCCGCGCCTCATTTTGGTTGGCCTTCCTTGTGGTGTTGGCTGGATCGGTGGTGCGCATGACCGGCAGCGGCATGGGATGTCCGGATTGGCCCAAGTGTTTTGGGTTGCTCGTTCCCCCAACGGAAGCATCGAAGGTCACATGGACGCCCGGGGCAGAATACGACCAAGGCCGCATGCTTGTCCACCGTGACACCCTGTGGGTGGCCCAAGAGCCGTTTGTGGCTCGAGACTTCGAAGTCGAGCGATTGCGAGGCCAATGGCAACCCTACCTCAAACACAACTACGCCACATTCAATGCGGTGCACACATGGATTGAGTTCATCAATCGGTGTTTGGGCGCCCTCGCGGGCATCCCGGCGCTTTTGCTTTTTGTTGTGGCGGCGTTGTCTCGGGATTTGCGAACCACACTTTTGGCGTTCTTGGGCGTGCTCGCACTCGGCTTTGTGGCGTGGCTCGGCAAGCTTGTAGTCGATGGCAATCTGATTCCCCACAGCATCACCATTCACATGTTGGGGGCCCTTGCCATCCTTTGCATTGACAGTGTGATCATCCAGCGCCTCCGTGGCCTCACCGTCCGATGGCATCGAACGGCGCGTGTGGGCTTGGCCTTGGCCCTGGTCGTCACCTTGGCCCAAATTCTGACTGGCACCGAAGTCCGCGAGGTCGTTGACCTGCTGCTCAAGCAAGGTTTGGGTCGTCCTGACCTTGCGGCGTCCTTGGCCGAGAGCCACGTCTTGTACCTCATTCACCGCTCGGGCTGGTGGGTGGTGCTGGCGTCACATGTGTTTTGGATGTGGCGCATGGGCCCCTTTGGCCAGAAGCACGTACTCCGTGCCCGGAACATGGTCGTCCTTTTCCTCGTAGGACAACTCGCCACAGGCTTGATGTTTGCTTACGGCGCGTTCCCTGCCTGGGCGCAACCCATTCACCTTCTTCTCGGCCTCGGTGTGTTTCTGACTTCATGGGGACTCTTCTGGCGAACAACTTCCCGCTGAATGGCAGCCACTCCCACCACAGACATCCCCTTGGGGTTCGACGCGCCTGCGTTTGCTTTGACCGATGCCGTCACCGGCGCCACGTTCACCTCAGATGACGTCTTCTCAGGAGGACCGACTGTGGTGGTGTTCATGTGCAATCACTGCCCTTTTGTCATCCACATCCTCGAGGCTTTTGTGGCTTTTGCTGCTGAATGCCAAGAGCGTGGGGTCAATGTTGTGGCCATCTCAAGCAACGATGTGGTGACCTATCCTCAAGACGACGTGCCCTTGATGAAGTCGTTGGCGGAAGAGCAGAGATTCACGTTCCCCTACCTCTACGATTCGACCCAAGAAGTTGCCCGGGCGTACGACGCGGCATGCACTCCCGACTTCAGCGTGTTTGACGCTCAACGCAGGTGCGTCTATCGAGGGCAGTTCGACGGATCTCGGCCAGGCAATGATGTTCCAGTGACAGGTGAAGACTTGCGCCGCGTGGTGAACCAATTGCTCGAGGGCAAACCTGTCCCCAGAGAAGGACAAAAACCCTCCATTGGCTGCAACATCAAGTGGCGCTGAGCCGGTCGAGCGCGGCGCTCCACCCCCAAGCTTGAGGCGAGGCTGCTGTGCCGGCCAAGGTCAGCCCGATGCGCGTGACGTGCTCGGCCGTGGTGTCGCCAATGGCGATCACAGGCGCGGTGCCCCCACTGGCCTTGTAGCCTTCCGCGTTGGAGGGGCTCAACACCAAGGCCACGTCGTGTTCGGGCAAAGCCACCTCTCGGGCCTCTACATCGTAGAAATGCCATGGCTTGGCGTGAGACAGTTGCCCTTCCCAACGGCGCATGGTGCGGTTGGCGTGGGGAATCCAAACTGTCGCGTCGCCAACCTCCTCCGCGAGGGCTTTGAACACCTCTTCCGGATTGCCGTTGCCTGTCCAGGCAATGTGGGTACCAGAAGGCAACGCTTGGCGCGTGCCCTCACCCATGGTGGCAATGCGGAATCGTGTGAGCTCGTGTGTGGCTGCGAAGAGCGCCGCGCATTTCGGCGAGCCCAAAAACAGCCAATTGCCCTCCTCCGGGGTGCCTGGCACCGCCTCGCCCGAGGGGCGCACCTCAATGCACGAGGTGCCCTGAAGGTTTGCGCCACGGGTGGCAAACAGCGCACGGAGCGGTGCGTCAGGCGCCAAGTCTTGCGTGATGAAGGCCGAGGGCCAAGGGGCCGGCGAGTTCAACTCCTGCAAGAAGGGACCCTCTGTCGCATCGGAGGCCGACACGTTCAACCAGGCCTGCCGCAAGGGGCTGCGGGCTTCGCCGAGGTAGGTGTAGACGTTTCGGGTGCCGCCAGGAACGTAGGCGCCAAACGGCAACTGACATCCGCCTTCCAGTTCCCTAAGGATGCTTCGCTCCAACCCGATGGCGTGGACGGTGTCCGGGTCCGTGAGGGCTTGCACAAAAGGCAGGAGGGGGTCGCCCTCACGCATCTGCAAGGCGAGGGCGCCTTGGGCCGGTGCGGGCACGAAGTTCAGGGGGTCGAGCACGTGAACGTACAGGTCAGCGAGGTCGAGTTCCAGTCGGTGCACGCCGGCGTGGGCGAGCATGATGGCGTCGTACTGTCCGTCGCGCAGTTTTTGGATGCGGGTGGGCACGTTGCCTCGCAACGCTTCGATGCGGAGGTCGGGTTGCCCGAGTTCGAGTTGGTTCTTCCGCCGCATGGACGAAGTGCCCACCACGCCGCCACGCTGGACGTGAAAGGGCGTGGTGAGGTCCACGGATTCGGGGCGCACCAAGACCACATCTTCGACGGGCCCGCGGGGGGGCACGGCGGCGACCACGAGTCCGGCTGGCGGGGTCGTTTCAAGGTCCTTGTGGCTGTGCACTGCGAGGTCGACGTCGCCGTCGAGGAGGGCCTGTTCGATTTCTTTGGTGAAGAATCCCTTGCCCTCCATTTTGTCGAAGCTGACGTTTTGGATTTGGTCTCCACGCGTCTTGAGCACCACAATCTCCACCGTGGCGCCGCGGGCTTGAAAAAGGTCACGGACGTGGTGCGCTTGCCACAACGCAAGGTCGCTGCCGCGGGTGCCGATGCGAATGTGGGGTGCGTTGGAAGACATGGGAGCAAGGTACGCGTGCCGGGGGGAGCGACCTCCGGACGTGCGCCGCTGTTCGAGCACCGCGTCTTTCGCCAACTTCCTGGGCAAGCCGACGTATTTCTTCTCGAGGGAGGCGACGATGCGCTCCACCACCTGACGGGCCTCTGCATCCAACCCTTCGAGGTCTTCGGCAAAAATGTCCCCCATTGCCGTGTCGCGAATGGCCTTGATCATGTTGGGCAGTTCGATGAGGGCCAATTCCACCTCTCGGGCTTGCAGGCGCTCGATGTATTCCACCAATCCTGCCTCGAGGAGGGATTCGCACTTGCCGACTTCGGTGGCGCGGATGGCGAGGTTTTGATCTGCGATTTCCTTGAGGGCGGTCATGTCCACCACGGTCAACGCAGGGCGCTCGCGAAAACCCGCATCGAGGTCAGAAGGAACGCCGAGGTCCAGCACGTACAGAGGGCCGGCGGGCAGCATCCTGGCGTGCTCTGCGGTGAGAAGGGCCCGGTCGCTGCCGGTGCAGATCACGATGGCTTCGGGTCCGGCAGCGAGGGCTTCAGGAAGTGCATCGAGCGTACCCACCTTGGAGGTGCGGAGGATGTCCGCCAGGGCCTTCGCGCGTTCCAAAGAACGGTTGACCACTTGAAGGTTGGTGTATCCAGCTTTGGCAAGAAAGCGTCCCACCGTGGTGTTGGTTGCACCGGCTCCGACCACGAGGATGGAGGCGTCTTGGGGGAGGTTCCAAGCCTTGAAGGCTTGCCAACCGAGGGAGTTGACCGAGACAGCTTGGGTGGCGACGTCGGTGTCGGTGAAGACTTTTTTGGCCGTTTCGACCACCGATCGCCCCGTCACCCGGAGGCGATCACCGGCCAGCCGATGCTTCATGGACAAATCGAATGCTTCGCGCACTTGTGTCAGGATTTCCCGCTCCCCCAGCACCATCGACTCCAAACTCGAGGCCACACGCATCAAGTGGCGCATGGCTTCCTTTCCGCGATAGGTCTGCAGCGCAGTCATGACGCGCGACATTGCTTCTGGAGGAAGGTTGAACTGCTGCAAAAGCTGCGAGGTGCGGCCCATGCAGAAGTACTTGTCGTCGCTCATGATGAATTCCACGCGGTTGCATGTCGACAAGAACACGATGCCCTGCAGCTCCAGTTGAGCTTTCCAATGTGCAAGGACCGATGGTTGGTCTTCCAAGGTGACGTGAAGCAAGCCCACGTCCTCAATGGAGGCGTGTTGAAAGTTCAACGACAGGATTTGAAGGTGCTCAACTCCCATGACAGGATGCAAAGATGGATGCAAAGACGCGGAGCACTGTCACGTGGAGGTCAGGAGTTCCTTCATTGTGGGTGCAGGTGCGCAATGGATTTGGACAAACACGCGATGTCGTGTACTTTATAAAGACCGGCGCTTTCACACCTTGCGTCCCATTTTCACCATGACGTTCTTCACGGAATTTTTGAGAAACCCCAGGCAAAACGCCAGCATCGTTCCGAGTGCTTCTGCCGCATGCAAGAAGATGTTTGAAGGGCTCGACATGGGGGCCATGCAGTACGTTGTGGAATTGGGCCCAGGCACTGGGTGCTTCACGAAAGAATTGATGGCGCGGCTGCCTGGGACAGCGGAAGCACTTTTGTTGGAGATCAACCCCGCGTTTTGCCCAAAGCTTGAGAAGGCGTTTGGCCACCGGTTCCACATACGTCAAGAGAGTGCGCATCGCATGGATCACATCGTCTCGGAACTTGGTTGGCCTCGAATTGATTTGGTGGTGTCTGGGTTGCCATACACGCTTCCAGAACCAATCATCGATCCTTTGTTGGACAGCCTTCGTCGCCGCACGGATGAAGGAACCATCTACCGATTCTTCACGTACGTGCCACCACTCATGAAAAGGAAATACGAGCCCTCAGGCTTTCAGTTGACCATGGAACATCTGGTGGTCAAGAATGTGCCGCCGATGTGGATTTATTCCGCTGAATCAAGGAAGAACGTTTGAAACCTGCGGCGTAACGTGTGCGCGATTCTTCCGTTGTTGGCATGCGCGTGATCCGTCTCAATCGTCCTTGGCCGACACCAAAATGGGTTGTTCAGAAGTGGTGCGAAGTTGCCATTGGAGATTGAGGGCAATCAATCCCAAAACAAAGCCGATGAAACAAACAAGGGCAGCGATGACCAGGCCAACCCCCACAATTGACGTCCAACCTGGAACGGCATTTCCGATGATGTATTTGGAGGTGAGCACGTAACCACCCAGACCGCACACCCCCGCCATGACTGCCAAAAACAAACGGAGCATCCAGTGGACAAGGGCCTCCATGTTTTCAATCAACGACCGCAAGCCGTGATACACCAGTCCGGTGGACGTCATTTGAGGTTGTCCATCAAGTCGAGGCAATCGGTCCACGGACAAAAATGCTTGAGACCCCTTCCAATTCATCAAACGTGCGGCGAAGTGGATGAAGCCGGTGGAGCTCAAGGACAGGGCCACGTCTTTTTGGATGACGGCGTAATTGCCCACCATCATGGACTTGCCTGTAACCAACTTGAAGATCTGTCTGTAAATCAAATATCCTACTCGGAATTGCCACTTGGCGTGACGTTTGCCTCGACGGGCAAAAACAACATCGGCAGATTTGGCCAGGAGCAAGGGCAACGCTTTTGGGTCATCCTCACCGTCGGCATCCATGACAACAAAACGTTCGACATGATTCAAATGCGCCACAGCCCATTGCAGGCCCTGAAAAATGGCGCCTTGATGGCCCTGATTGGTGATGAGCTTGAGCAAGGTCACATTGAGGTCAGACCATTCGGCCGGAGGTGGTGTTGTCGATGCGTCGTCAACAACGAGGATGTGCCAGGATTCCTGCGTTCTTTGGCTCAATTGATGTTCGATGCTTGGAACAAGTTTGAGCAAGCAACTCCAGTCGTTGTGATTGGGCAAGATGACCACACCATTCATGAAGCGGCAAGGTAGTCAATGCCTGGACCAAAGTGGAAAACGTCATCTTTGTGCCCAAATGATGTGGAAGCAAAATCTAGGTCCAATCCTTTTTGTGATTTGCCTCACGCTTGGTTTTGGTCCATTGATTTGGGGTGACTGGATGTTGGTTCACGACAACTTCAATGGTTTTTTGCCTTACCGACATTTTGCAAGTGCCGCATTCAGAAATGGACAATTTCCTTTCTGGAACCCTTGGATCAACCTCGGCTACCCTTTCGCTTCCGACCCTCAAAGTGGAGCTTGGTATCCAATTGTCTGGCTGTTGTCGGCGTTTTCGGTGTACACCCCCAGGTTGATTGCCATAGAGTGGCTCATGCACCTCGCCATTGGTGGCCTTGGCGTCGTCAGGTGGATGAACCTTGGTTGGGGCATTCGGTCAGATGTGCGTTGGGTGTTGGGCATCACCTATGCGATGTGTGGATTTTTCACCGGAACCGCCCAGATTTTGCCTTTCGTCATCGCTGGTGCCTGGTTGCCGTGGGTCTTTGGGTCTTTTCATGCACTCGTCAAGCAACCAGAGCAGACGTCGTGTTTGCCCTTGGCCATGAGCATGTCGATGCTCATTTTGGGAGGATATCCATCGTTTGCCCTCACGGTTGTTTGGATCCTGATCGCATGGAGTCTGACAAGTGTGTGGCGCTTGCGTGCGCATCGGAAACGCATGTTCATGCTGTTGCGCGCATGCCTGTTTTCGGGCGTTGTTGCCTCGTTGCTGTGTTCGGGATTTTTGGTGGGATTTTTGGCGGACGCACCCATGACAAGCCGCATCGACCCGACCGTGGTAAAAGGGCTTGACGAAGGAGTGTGGTCGCCATGGAGTTGGATTTCTTTGTTGGTGCCAACGGCACATGCACTGCCGTCAGATTGGATTCAGACCGATGTTTCTCACGTCAACGGATTTCTGGGTTGGTCGCCGTTGCTCATTCTTGCTTTTGGGTGGCGTCAATTGACAAAGCAGGAAAGGAGGTTGGGCACATGTGTTGTTGCCATTTCGGTGGTGGCGGCCCTTGGTTCAAAAGGCGGTCTTCACCCTTTGCTGGCCGACGTTGTGCCAGGCTTCAACATGTTTAGACACACGGCTCAGTTCCGTGTGTATGCCATTCTTGTCATCCTCATAGGCGCTGGCATTGTCATGCACCGGAGGTTGACGAACAAGGCATGCCAAACCATTGTGAAGCTTTCCTTGGGTCTGGCAATGTTGGCTGTGGGGTTGTGTGTGTTGACGGATCACACCCCAGAATGGAAAGACATGTGGCATTGGTGGCACCACGATCCTGTGGTCCGTCAAAACGACGTTCGTCCCTTGCTAGGTCAGTGGTGTTTGTACTTGATTCCTTGGTTGCTTGTGTTGGTGGGATTCGGCCGATGGAAATCCCACTGGGGATTGTGGCAGGTCCTTTCGATGCAGATGGTCATGATGGTTCTGGGCACATGGGCTGTTTTTGGTTCTACCGTGGCCAGAAGGGAAAGTCATGAGTTGCTTGAGTCTCAGTTCAAAACCTTGTCCGTGGCTCCCTACGGAGGGCATCAACATCTGATCAGAGAGATTGGACCTCATGAAGGGCTGCAAGTTTGGCGCAATGCCCCGATGGTGTTGAAGCACCCTTCTCACCAGGGCTACAATCCCTTCCAGCTTGCTTGGTTCAGAGATGTGGTCAAATCTCCGCTCTATGCCAACATGGAAGGTCATCCAATCATGTGGTGTTCGGTGAATGGAGAAGAAGCTGAAGTGACCGTAACCAAACATGAGCTCAACCTGGTGGAGGCAGAGGTGGCATGTCCATGCAACGGAAAGGGAGAATTGGTTTGGGCGCAAAACCACCATCCAAGGTGGCAGGTCGAAGTGAACGGCGCATCAGGGGAGTCTTTGTTTTGGGAAGAGGGGTTGCTCGCGACAAACGTTCAATGCCATGGCGCTTTGGCGGGTCCCATCAAAGTGTCTTGGCGTTATCGCCCAGGCATGTTGTGGCATGCTTGTTGGCTGACGCTGGGGAGTTGGCTCGTGGCTGCCGGGGTGTCACTGACAAATTGGAGAACAAGAGAGTTGGATTGATTCCCAAACAAAAGAAAAGGCATCCATCTGGATGCCTTTTTCTGTGATTCTGAATGACCCGGAATCAACCGCTGCACATTTCGCAGTCGGGGCCGTTTTCGATGCTGCAGGCTTGCACTTGCTGCTCGTAGGTCATTTCCTCAGGCTTGGCAGCCACAGCCGCTTGTTCTTCCTGGGGTTGGGTCTTGTACTTCTTGTCCACGGTGAACTTGATCGCGTCGGTCGCAGCCTTGGTGCGGAGGTAGTACATGCCTGTCTTCAGTCCCTTCTTCCACGCGTAGAAGTGCATGGAGGTGAGCTTCGAATTGTTGACGTTCTCCATGAAGATGTTGAGCGACTGGCTTTGGCAGATGTACGCCCCACGGTCCGCTGCCATGTCGAGGATGGCGCGCTGGGGAATCTCCCATGCCGTGCGGTACAACACCTTGAGGTTCTCTGGAATCTCGTTGATGTTTTGGATGGAACCGTTCGCCGCGATGAGGCGATTCTTCATGTCGTCATCCCACAATCCGAGCTTGGTGAGGTCGCGCAACAAGTGCTTGTTCACCACGATGAACTCGCCGGACAATGTGCGGCGGGTGTAGATGTTGCTCGTGTAGGGTTCAAAGCACTCGTTGTTGCCGAGGATTTGGGCCGTGGACGCCGTGGGCATGGGGGCCATGAGCAACGAGTTGCGCATGCCGTGCTCCTTGATTTCCTCCTTGAGGATGTCCCACTCCCAGCGGTCAGAAGGGGTCACGTCCCACATGTCGAATTGGAGCTTGCCTTGGCTGGCTGGGGAGCCTTCGAAGGTTTCGTAGGCGCCTTCCTCTTTGGCCATGTCCTTGGACGCGGTGCAAGCCGCGTAGTAAATGGTCTCGAAAACGTCTTTGTTGAGTTGACGTGCTTCGTCGCTGTCGAAAGGGAAGCGCATCAAGATGAACGCATCGGCCAATCCCTGCACACCGAGTCCAATGGGGCGGTGACGCATGTTGGAGTTGCGCGCTTCAGGAATGGGGTAGTAGTTGCGGTCGATGACGCGGTTCAAGTTGCGGGTCACGCGGTAGGTGACTTCAAACAGCTTGTCGTGGTCAAACGTGCGGTCCTCCTTCACAAACTTG
>JAYZBB010000009.1:0-36237 GCA_036339415.1 Bacteroidota bacterium
ATGACGGTGATGGAATCTATTCGGTGACCGTCACCATCGAAGATGCTGCTCCTGGTGATTTGGTCGAGTACAAGTATGGCATCAACGGCTTTGCAGATCAGGAAAACTTGGTGAATGACATGGTCGATGGCGCCTCTTGCGCTCCAGTCACAGATTATTCAGCCTATGCAAACCGTCAAATCCCGGCTGGTGACACCGCCAACGACTCGTATGGCACATGCGACGGCACGTGCAACGATGCACCTGCTCCAACTCCTGTTGACGTCACTTTCCAAGTGGACATGAGTCAATATGCCGGAACGTTTGGAACCGTGAACATCAACGGTGGTTTCAATGGATGGTGCGGAGGTTGTGCAGTGCTTACGGACGCAGATGCTGATGGCATTTTCGACATCACCATTGCGTTGACGCCTGGCACACACGAGTACAAATTCACGCTTGATGGCTGGACTGCCCAGGAAGAGTTCACAGAAGGAGATGCATGCACTTCAACCATTGATGGGTACACCAACCGCACAATCGATGTGACGGAGGCTACAACACTGGCTGCGGTATGTTACAACAGCTGCGATGCCTGTGAAACAGGAACCGCTCCCGAGCGCGCCATCACATTCCAGGTGAACATGAGTGAGGAGACCACCAATCCCATCGGAGTTTTCATCGCAGGCAACTTCCAGGGTTGGTCAGCCGGTGCGACTGCCATGACGGACGAAGACGGCGATGACATTTGGGAATACACAGCCATGATTGCCGAAGGTGAGGCAGTGGAATACAAGTTCATCAACGGTCCCAACTGGGGATTGGACGAGTCAGTGCCTGTGGCGTGTGCAGTGAATGGAAACCGCGGCTACAACGTGGGCGCTGCGGACGCGGTTCTCGACGCTGTTTGCTTTGCTTCTTGCACGCCTTGTGGTGACGCCCTTCCTACTGAGGAAGTGACGTTCACGGTTTTGACTGACAACATCACGGTTGCAGCTGACGGCATGTACCTCGCTGGTGCGATGAACGGCTGGTCCGGTGAGCCCATGATGGACAACGAAGATGGCTCTTGGAGCATCACCAAGTTACTCGAAGCGGCGACTTACGAATTCAAATTCCAAAATGGATCCGGAGACTATGAAGAATTGGACTGTGGTGGAAACCGCTCTGTCGAAGTGACTTTGGGTGCGCCGATTTCGGTTCAAGGCTGCTTTGCGCAGTGTGCTGACGTTTGCGCCATCGATCCCGACCCAGCAGACGTGACCTTCCAAGTAGATGCATCTCAAATTGCAGTTTCTGCAGACGGCATGTTCTTGATGGGGTCCTTCACTGAGCCTGCTTGGCAGCTAGGAGCTGTCGCCATGAACGACGACGATGGAGACAACATTTGGACAGCAACGGTGAACATCGATGGCCCTGCTGCCTTCCAATACAAATTCAACAACGGCTTGACAATCTCAATCGACAGCTTGCCTGATTACTCAGGCGAGGAAAATGCAGATTTCATCGCTGCTGGATGTGGTGTGAACAACGGAATCGGAGGTTCCAACCGCTTGCATGAGCGTTCAGGTGTGGCTGAAACCCTTGATGTGGTTTGCTTCAACAGCTGCGAAGCATGCGTGGTAGCGCCGTCAGTTTTGGTGGCCACGGTGGACCTCTGCGGAGCTTCTGCTGACACTGTTCGTTTGACTGGACCGTTCTGGGGCTGGGATCCAATTGGTGGACCAATCGCAACGGACAATGGAGATGGCACATGGTCTGTGACCTTCGATCCTGCTCCGACCGACAACATGGAATACCTCTGGATCGTCGATGGCAACCAGGAAAACCTCATTCAGGCCATGGCCGATGGGGGAGGATGTGCACCAGTCACAGACTTTGCCAGCTATGCCAATCGTTTGTGGGAAGTCGGTGGTGATAACCCATCTGACGTGTTCAACTCTTGCAGTGCTTGTGATGGCACTGGTGGCGGACCAACCACATTCAATGTGGACATGAGTTGTTTCGATGCCACAGGAGCTACGGTCAACGGTTCCACATCATTCACAGACCTGTTTGTCACCGGACCTTGGTGTGGATGGTGTGGCCTAGAAGATTACAACGTGCTGACAGATGCCGATGGCGACGGAATTTACAACGTTGAAGTTTCTGGATTGACAGGCACAATTGAGTACAAGTATGCCATCAATGGCTTTGACGATCAGGAGCAGTTGGTGGATGACATGTCCAATGGCGCCTCGTGTGCCCCGGTGACTGATTTTGGCGGTTACGCCAACCGCCAAGTTGAGGCGGGAAGTTCAGCCAACGATACGTTCGGAAGCTGCACATCTTGCGCTGATCAAGTGGAACCGGCACTGGTCACCTTCAAAGTCGACATGAACCAGTACGCCGAAGGCTACGCCTACAGCGGGGTCTTCATCAACGGCAGCTTCAATGGATGGTGCGGCACTTGCAACCCAATGGACGATGCCAATGGCGACGGTATTTGGGAGTTGTCCTTGTCGTTGAACCCCGGGACCATTGAATACAAGTTCACTCTTGACGGTTGGAACTACCAAGAAGAGCTTGCCGGCATTGAAGGCATTGACGCTTGCACGTCTTTGATTGATGGATACACAAACCGCTCGCTCACCTTTGATGCAGATGTTGAGCTCGACGCAGTGTGTTGGGAGTCATGCAGTGCTTGCGAAAGCATGGCAGGTTGCACCGATCCAGCGTACCTGGAGTTTGATCCATACGCCATGACTGACGATGGCAGTTGCACCACAGCCATCGTGTACGGATGTGTCTATCAAGCAGCAAGCAACTACAATGAGCTCGCCAATGTGGATGACAATTCGTGCGAATTCAGCGGCACCAGCGATTGTCAGGCTGATTTGGACAACGACGGCTCCATCACAACGAGCGACCTTCTGACATTCTTGGCGTCATTTGGCCAAACTTGCCAGTAATCGGCTCACGGATTTTGAAAGAAAGGGGGAGCATCTGCTCCCCCTTTTTTGGCGATTCATTTTCCGGTGACAATGGAATTTGACAGTGTTATCTTCGAGCCATGAAACCACTTGTGGAAACGAGATTGCCAACAGAACATGGAGACTTCGAAGTTCTGGCATTCGATAGTGGCGTAGTGGAACAACCACATTTGGTCCTTCGAACCAAACGTGTGCCAGAGGCTCATCCTCTCGTCCGTGTCCACTCTGAGTGTTGGACAGGGGATGTTGTTGGTTCATTGCGATGTGATTGCGGGCCTCAGCTTGATGCTTCGATGGTTCAAGTGGCACAAGAAGGTGGTGCGGTCATTTATCTCAGACAGGAGGGAAGAGGCATCGGATTGATTGAGAAATTGAAGGCCTACAACCTTCAAGATGAGGGACTCGACACTTTCGAGGCCAACGAATCACTCGGTCACCAAAGAGATGCTCGAAGGTTTGACGTCGCCGGAGAGATGCTGCGCTACCTTGGTTACGGTTGCGTCAGGTTGCTCACCAACAATCCAGACAAAGTGTATGACCTCGAACAGCAAGGGATCGAGGTGGTGGAAGTCGTTCCCATTGTGATGGCGGCCAATGAGCACAATGAGGGCTACATGAAGGCCAAAGCGCAAGAAGTCAAAGGAGGACACTCACGTCCATGAAAAAAGCCCCAGCAAAGGGGCTTTATATACTGCGAAGAAGTTGGTTAAGGTTGTTCTAACAAGCATGACAAATTTGAACAATCCTTTCGCCAACACACCACAAGAACCTGTGACGACTGTGTTTAATTTGTGTTGCAACGTATTTTTGCAGACATGTTCGTGCGGATTCAAGCAAACGCCATTGGCCTCCTTTGTGCGATGTTGGGCATGATGGCAATTCCGAAGATGCTTTGGAGCAAGAATTGGATGCATCCTGACCGATATGTGGATTGCAAGGGCTACACGACGTTCATGGAAACTTGCAAGTCCCAGGGAAATTGGTCAAGGGCGGAGTTGAACACACAAATTCCCAATGGCCAACGGGTTCAGTTGGAATCTTTGAGAGCGTCCAATGAACAAGGATTTTTTCTTCATTGCGATGCAGACATGAGGTGGGTTGTCCATTCAAACAATCCACTTGTCAATTTGAGCGAAAGCCTCGTGCAAGGTTTCAACGGAGGGGCTCTCGATTTTGTGTTGGCCGGCCACCTTCACAGCATGGGCGGATATGGGTTGTGGAGGCGTCATTTTGACTTGATTCGGTTTCACGGTGGCCCACAAGCGTGGCAGTTGGTGGCAACGAGCGGTGAGGTTCCGCAAATCCGAGACATTGACCACACTCAGGCTTTTTATGCGGGGGGGAAAGCGATTGTTTTTGTAGACAACATTGCGGCGGAAGGTGGGTACGAAGCATCCAACTACATCCTTTACGAACTTGACGTTGTTTCGAGACATTGGACCCGACTTGGGGTGGTAGATGCTCGCATTGGCATGTTTCAAGAGGTTCACGCTTTGGAGCATGGGGCGTTGGTGCTGAATCGAGCGGGTGAAATGGTTTGGTTGGATTTCACAGACGCATCGGCCAAGTTGTTGGTGAATCGGTCGAATGCATTTGATGGGTTTCGCAATTGGCGAGATGAGGTGGGCAGGATGACATTTTATTCAGATTCGTCTCTTTGGCATGTGTTCGCAGGAGAACATCATTTTTTCGAGGTGCCTTGGTCAGAGTTGAATGAGGTGGCATCGTTTCCAATCGCATTGGCCAATCCCGTGACTCAGGCGGAATTGCTTGTCCCCGCTCGGAGTCTTGGCAAGGGGCAGGCCATGCCTTCCTTGTTGTTGGCTTCGCTTGCCATCCTCGTGGCCGTCATCGTCATCGCTGTCTTGGCCCGAACGCTGTTGCCAAGCTTCCTGCGGTCCGATTCCACAAATCGATCGGGTTCTGTGCCTACATCGAAGGGAGCCTTGTCTCCATTGGCTAGAAAACTGGTGGCGTTGGAAGGGAGTCAATTCGACACTGAAGAGCTGGATGACGTGTTGGAAATTTCACACCTGGCCTCCCCAGAGACCCTTCGCTCTCAAAGGGCCAGGTTGCTTCAACGTGTGAACGCCGAATACCGTGTGAAGGAAGGTGTGGATCTTGTGGTCAGGATGCGTTCACCAAATGACCGGAGGCGCAGCGTTTATTGCATTGGCTTTGCTGTTGGCCACGCCGCCAATCAAGGCAAGTCTGACGAAATGAACTCCTGAGAGGTTCCGTTTGGGTCACATGGACAGCGCGTGCATCCATTCCATACAAACGATGGCACCGATGGTTCCAACGGCGTATCCAAGCACTGCGAGCAGCACTCCTACCGGCGCAAGGGCCGGAGAGAAAGCACTGGCAACGATCGGGGCCGATGCAGCTCCTCCAACATTGGCTTGAGAACCCACGGCAACAAAGAAAAAGGGTGCCTTGATCAGCTTTGCCACCACGAGCAAAACGACAATGTGCACCAGCATCCACAGCAAACCAATGCTCACCGCACTTCCATACAGTCCCCAGTTCGCAATCAAACTTCCAATGTCCATCTTCATGCCAATGGTGGCGACCAGGATGTACAGGAACACAGATCCAATCTTGCTCGCGCCTGCGCCTTCGTAGGAACGTGCTGACGTGAAGCTCAAAGCGATGCCAATGGCCGTTGCAGTGACCACGAGCCAGAAGAAGCCTTTGGTGATGGAAGAAAGGTAAATGGCAGGAGAATTGGGATTGGCCGAGAGGGCCGAATCGAGCCAAGAAGCCATTGAAACAGACGCATTGTCAGCCACCAGGTGAGACATCGCGACCCCACCAAATGCAATGGCCACAATCACCATCAAATCAGGAAAACTTGGGATGCGTGCAGATTTGGCTTGCAGTTGTTCAACCTTGCTTTGCAATTCATTCACCGCGGAGGCATCGGCTTTGAGCCAACCATCGATCTTCTCACGAATTCCTGCACCAAACAACAGAAAGGGCATCCACAAGTTGGCCACAAACACATCGACGATGAGCATGACCGAAAATTGATCGTCCAAGGTGCCGGAAATTTCCTTCAAGGCGGCCTGATTTGCCCCTCCTCCAATCCAACTGCCCGCCACCGTGGACAAACCTCGCCAATAGGCATCAGTAGCATTTCCGCCCAGCACACTCGGATCTTGAAGGCCAACCAACCAAAGCGCCAGAGGTCCACCGATGACAATGCCAGTCGTTGCCGCAAAAAACATGACAATGGCCTTGGGACCGAGATTGTAAATGCCCTTCAAGTCAATGGACAGACAAAGCAAGATCAAGCTCGCGGGCAGCAAGTACCTGGAGGCAACGAAATAAAGGTTGCTCGCTTCGCCTGACACAATGCCCAAGGAATTCATTGCTGCCGGAATGAAATAGCACATCAACAGTGCAGGCACAAACGTGTAGAACCGCTTGAATTGTGGAAGCGAATGGGTGAAAAAGACCAAGCCAAGTGCTCCGGCCAAAAGTCCGAGAACCACGGCGTCATTGGTGAATGGAACGACGCTGCAAATGGAAAGAGAAAGAAGGTGCGAAGACATGAGCGATGTGTTTGCGCAAAAATGCCACAAAGCGCTCAAAACAAAGACGGTTTGCACATTGCGATGCAAACCGTCTTGATGAAAAAGTCAGCCCATGTGAATCGTTACCGGATCATCAATCTCATGGTTGTTGAGGAGGATGAACCGACCACTTGAACCAAGTAAGAACCAGCAGAAACAGTCTCCCGGATGGGGAATCCAACCACACCAGGAGTGTTGGAGAAGCCCGTTCCTTGCCAAACGACGCGTCCGTCTGTTCCCAAAACGCGGATGACTGCATGAACGTCGCTCAATCCGCGCAGGTATATCAAGTCATCACCATCGGTCATGGGGTTGGGGTACAGAGTGAAACCCTCTGTGCCGTTCAATTCACCCACATTGTCTGTTTCTGATTCGTTTGTGTGCTCAAATTCGTTTTCTTCCTCGTCTTCTTCCTCGTCTTCTTCCAACTCATCGCAAACGCCGTTGCCATTTGAATCGTTCAGGCAGTTGCCATCGCAATCATGGAAGTCTGCTGCGTAGCTGCAAGACCCGTTTTCGTCTGTGGCTTCGTCATTGTAGTTGCAAGCGTTTTCGTTGGTGCATCCTTCGATTTCCAATTCGTCACATACTCCGTCTTGATCGATGTCAGACAGGCACGATCCGTCACAATCCAAGAAAGATTCAGCGGCGTAGGTGCAAGTGCCGTCGTGGACGAGGGCCTCAGGCATGTAATTGCATGCATTGGCATCTTGACAACCCGCGATGTCGTCTGAGTCGCAAACACCATTGTTGTTGGCATCCTCGCAGACGTCCATTGTGGTGGAGCCTGTCGAGCATACTTCCCAAGAATGTGACGCTCCAAAGTTGCTGTTTTCTGTGTCAAAACTGGCCAACACGCCGTTTGAATTGGTCAGGCTCATGGTTCCGCCCACGAGACATTGTCCGTTGGCCTCATACCCACACATGCCATCACCAGCTGCATCTTCCATGACCAACGTGTGACATCCGGATGAAATGCACCCCTGAACGACGTAAGTTGCCTCGGTGTTGGACTCGTAATCGCCGCCGCTCATCAGCACTTGGTTTTGCTCATTCACGATGTGCCAATCGACCTCATGACCCAACAAGTAGGTCGTCAGCGTCATGGTCCACAATTCGCCAGGGGTCATGTCGACTCGGTGTTCCAGGATGTTGTTGAGGGTGTAGTCGTCGGTTTCGGAACCCATCATTTGAACCTCGAAAGTGAAGTTGTTTTCATTGTTCAACACGAATTCTGGCAACTGAGCCTCCACTGTGGTGTTGGGTTCGACTTCTGTGTTGTAGATCGTGTGAATTGGCGCTCCATTGTTCAAGGTGGTGGTCAATTCAAACCCGGACACAGTTTCAGTGCCCAAGTTGGTGACCAAAACGATGGGGGATGCGGTTGGCAGGCACGTTCCATTGCCCAAGTTGCTCACTCCGGTCACCGTCAAATCTTGGTCGACCACAGGAATCAAGGCTGGACTCGTCAACAAGCTTTGGCGCAAGGTGTCCAAGCAAGCGTGCATGCGTGCTGTTTGGCCGGCAGTGAAGGCCTCTTTGCATTGTTGTGGCGTGTAGTCCATGTAATTCTGGACCTGCGCACCTGAACAAACCGGCTGGTTGCAACCTTGATTGTTCACTTGGGTAGGTGGGGTGTCGCACACCTCATCCCCTTGTGCCTCACAGTTGGTTTCCGCACCGCAAGAATTTGTGTTGTGGAAGGTGTGGTACAAAGACAAGTGGTGACCCATTTCATGAGTGATGGTGCGGTTCATGTTGCGGTCTGCCTTCAATTCACCAACCAGCCCAAATGTGTTGTACAAAACGACGATTCCGTCTTTCGAGTCAAACGTTGGTCCGATGTAGGCAAATCCTTGTGTGCCTCCCAAACCGTCGTTGTCGTTGATCTCACTCACCACAAAGATGTTGATGTAATCCTCGCCGTACCATGTTGTCAATCCTTTCACCGCGGCTTCAGTGGCGCCTGCCACTCCATCTCTGTTGCGGATGCCGCCCTCGGCGTAGCCATCCAATGTGGTCCCGTTGACGCGCACGATGCCATTGGTCGGCTCTCCTTGTGGTGTGCGTTTGGCCAATTCGAATTGAATGCGGGTGTCCACTCCAATTCCATCTCCTGGGGTGCCTGGCGCCTTGCGGAAATCGTTGTTCAATCCTTCAATGGCTGAAATCACTTGCGCGTCGCTGATGTTTTCCGCAACCCCAACGGCAGTGCCCTTGTGGATCACGTGGACAACTACTGGCAAGGTCACAACGGTGGTGTCGGCAGTGCGTTGCGCATTCATTCTCATGACCGCCTCGCGAACCGCTGCGAAGTTTCTGGCATACGCTGGAGAAGAGTCCAATTCAACTTGGTGAATGGCATCTGTCAAGCAAGGCTCAGGCTGAGTTTGAGATGACACGCTCAAAGAGTGGGTCAGTGCGCAAATGATGGTGAGAATGAAGAAACGCATGATGGCTTTTTTTGGTAGACATCCACACGTACGCGACTCTTTTCAAAAAGGTTACAGCAAACACAAAAAAAACCCGTCGAAATGAATCCAACGGGTCAGAATTTGAGTGTTCTCGGGGGGTAGACTCAATCCTTGGAATTGACCTTGATGAGTTCCACTTCAAAAATCAATGCCGAATAGGGAGGAATGGCACCTCCTGGGGCAGGTCTGGCGCCGTAGGCGAGCTCTTGTGGAATGTAAAAGGTGGTCTTGCCACCTTCCTTCATCAATTGCAATCCCTCTGTCCAACCGGGAATCACCCCATTCAAAGGGAATGAAATGGGTTCGCCGCGCTTGAGACTCGAGTCGAATTCGTTGCCGTTCAGCAAGGTGCCGCGATAATGCACAGTCACCTCGTCGTTGGCGTCTGGGGAAGTGCCGGTGCCCTCCAACGTGTGCTTGTACTGAAGTCCGCTGGAAGTTGTGCTGATGCCTTCTTTGGCGGCATTTTGAGCCAAAAAATCTTCCCCCTCTTTTTTCACAGCTTGGCCTTGGGCTTCTTTGAGCTTCATCATTTCCTTTCTCACCAGAGCGTCGGCATCGGCTGCACTCATCGAGGCGCTGCCTGCAAGGGCCTCTTCAAAACCGGACTTCAAAGACGCGCCATCGACGCTGGAAAGCCCTTCATTTGAAAGGTTGTTGGCAAAAAGTACGCCCAAGGCGTAAGACAAAGGGTCCATGGTAGAAAGGGTTTGAGGTGATTGAGGAGTCTTCGAATCCTGGGCGGTTGCAATGGATGCACATCCCAGCATGCACAGCACCAATGCAGCGTGAATGGGTTTTGTTTTGAAGTCAGTCATGGGCGCAAAGTTCGTGTGAAAACCTTCTTCCCTCGACTCGAAAGTTCTCCTGAGTAGGCATACCCCAAACCGTCAAAATGATTGAGTTGATTGGGATGGTCAATGTCATTGGTCAACACGAAGCGGGCCATGGCACCTCGAGCCGCCTTGGCATAGGCGGAGATGCTCCTGTGTTTGCCTCCTTTGATCTCGAGAAACACGCAACTCACCACATCAGACATTGGCCTTCCATGCAGCGCCACGTCGCCATATTCTGAGCTTGCCAAATTGAGAATGCGCGACGTGCCTAGTTCGGAGCTTTCCAACGCAAGTTGTGTGTTCAATTTGGGACGCCAATAATGAGTCATGTTTTTGACGCCTTCGAAGGGGCACCAATTGAGCCCCATTTCCAATCGTACAGGTCTGTATCGATCCAGTGGGCGCAGCAGCCCGTATGCACCGTTGAGAATGCGAAGTCGGCGTTGCGCCGCCCAGACGTGTTCATCTGCAAAAGAGGGCAAGTCCAGTGATTTGAAGGCATCTCCCTGAAAGGTCCATCCAGCTGCGTGTCCGCCTTGGCGTTGCCATGATTTGTGCCATTCCATGGCTCTTTTCGCCATGTTTACGCTGAGTTTCAACCGCGACATTGTGGTTGTTAGATCCCATTGCGAAAGTGCCTGTGTCAGTTTCTCAACTTCATTCAGAAACACTGGTGATGTGAGTTCCACGATGGAATGGGCCTCTGGGTTAGTGGGGTTGAGGGTTTTGGCAGGCGAAAGCAGAATGAGCATGATGCAAAATTGATGCACCAGCGTGAACTAACTTTCCATCCCATGAGAAAAATGAAAGCTTGTGCATTTCTCGTTTCTTGGTTGTGCTTGATTCAAAGTCAAGCGCAACTTGCGTGCGGTGCTGATTCGACCTTGATTGGCGTGGTGGTTACCACGGATGGCTACGGAGGTGAATTGTATTGGGAGCTCGTTCCCGTTGATGGAACCTGTGGGGATGGATCTGCCTTGTTTTGGGGAGGAGATCCACAGGGGGCCTGCGGAGAAGCAGTGGATGGGCTCGACAGTGAGGAAGGTGCATACGAGAACAACGCAGTCATCCAAACCGAAGGTTTGTGTGTGTCGTCTAGCGACTCTCTAGTGCTTGTTCACAGGGACGATTATGGCGACGGGGGAACTCAGTTTTTGGTCACTTTTGACGGGGGAGAGGCCCTGCAATTTCAAGGCACAGGGAGTGGCAATGAATGGGCATTTTTGCCTGCGTTTGCAGCGGGGGACACGCCGTGTTTGGCCTCAGCCATCGGGGTGGATTCGAACGCTGTGGCTTCGTTGAGCGGTCTCACGGTGTCTTCCGGGGAACCTGCGCCTCCGGCACTTGGCTGTGGAACGTACGGAGGGTGGTGCGAATCTGTGCTGAGCAACACCCTGTGGCTTTCTTGGGAAGTTCCTGTTGAGGGTGGCGTCTATCTGATTTCAACATGCAATGAAGGGACCACGTTTGATACGCAGCTGGCCCTTTGGGAGGCCAGTGATTGCAATGATTTCAATTCCTTTGCCCTGTTGAGTGCCAACGACGATGCTGGGTGTGGACTGGGTTCATTCCGAAGCAACATGTTGACGCCGTGTCTACAGGGAGGTGAGACGCTCTATCTCCAGATTGATGGATACTACGGAGAGGTGGGTGACGTGGAAGTCAGCATCCAGGCCGCTCCGTTGAACAGTTGGGAAGTCAATGTGAGCGTGGACGATTTGTCATGCAGTTTGCAGCAAAGTTTCAATCCCGACGGCACGATTGTGGCCAACACGAACGTTGGACCTGAGGCAGTCGATTGGTCTTGGAGTGGTCCGTTTGGATTTGTCTCCGACGATCCGTCGTTGGGTCCGTTGTTGCCAGGATCGTACGAGTTGGAAGCGTCTTTTTGTGGCCAAACCTTTGAGGGGGAATACATGGTTGAGGAACCTTCTCCATTGGAATTCGAGGTGTTTTTGGTGCCGGATTGTGCGGGTGGTGCCATGGCGGCTGAGTTGGGTTGGGACGGAGGTGCCGAAGGAGCAGTTGTCACTTGGACTTCTGGGGGAGATGTGTTTGAGGGCTTTGACGTGGGTGGATTGCAAGAAGGGATATGCGAGGTGGAACTGACTGACGCCAATGGCTGTGTGTCATCAGACATGTTTTGGGTTGAAGCTGTCGGCGTGCCAGACGTGGATTTGGGACCTGACCTCTTTGGCTGTGCCGGTGATGCGTTCACACTCCTCGCTCCGTTGCAAGCCAATCTGTCCTACCAGTGGAGTACAGGGCAGACAGGTGCGCTTTTGGTTTTGGATGCTGAGGATCCTGGCACGCTTGTCGTCGGTGTGGAAGTCACGGATGACGCAGGTTGCACTGCCTCTGATGCAGTCATCTTGACATTGGACGATTGCACGTCTTCCATTGAACAAGCAGCTCCCCAATTGGCATTCAATGTCTACCCCAATCCGTTTGTTGACAAGGTGACGGTGACCACCTCATCAGAATCCGGGCTCTCGAACCTGCGTTTGATTGACGCACAGGGGAGATGTGTGCCGTGCGACTGGACAGGTTTCGGGGGTCACATGACAGCCGATTTGACCCACCTGTCTGCAGGCGTGTACTTGCTGAGATGCGATGAGAATCAACAAGTTGTTCGATTGACCAAGCCACGTCAGGACTGAGCTCAGGGGGCTTCCAGTCTCCAGTGTTCAATGCGGCGGCATGCCTCCTCAATGTCTTCGGTGGTCATGTCAAGGTGTGTGACCAAGCGGACCTTGTTGGGGCCAAACGCAAAGCATGCGATGCCCATTTCAGAAAATGCGTCAACAACCTGATTTGCGTGGTCGGCGTGCAATGTGAAAATGACAATGTTGGTCTCGACCGCATCCACATGATGAATGTCGGGGTGCTGGTTCAAAACGTGTTCAAGCTTGGTGGCATGGAAGTGGTCATGGGCCAAACGTGCGACATGGTGGTCAAGTGCATGCAATCCAGCGGCGGCCAACATTCCGGCTTGTCGCATGCCGCCACCCATTGCTTTGCGCGAGCGGTGTGCTTCGGCGATGAACGATTCAGACCCAACGAGCACCGACCCCACAGGGCATCCAAGACCTTTGCTAAGGCACAATGACATGCTGTCAAACAACCGTCCGTATGCATGAAGCGCGGCAGGATTGTCCCATTCACCGCGCTTGACCCAAGCATTCCAGACTCTGGCGCCATCCAAGTGAAACTTGAGTCCCTGAGCTCGGCAGGATGTTGACATCTTCTTCAATGCTTCCACGTTCCAAACGGCGCCACCGCCTTTGTTGCACGTGTCTTCGACGGCCACAAGTGAGGTTCGCGCATAGTGGCTGTCCGCAGGATTGATGTTGGCGTGCATGTCGTCCAAAGTGAACCGGCCACGGTCGCCGTGCAGCAATCGAACGGAAGCACCAGAATTACGGGCAATGCCGCCACCTTCGTAGTTGTAAATGTGGGACAGTTTGTCGCAGACAACTTCGTCTCCGGGACGCGTATGGACTTGGATGGCGATTTGGTTGGTCATTGTGCCAGACGGACAGAAAAGCCCCGCCTCATGTCCTGTCAATTCGGCACAGCGTCGTTGCAAGGCTTGGATGCTATCGTCTTCCCCAAAAACGTCATCTCCGAGCGGTGCCTCTTGCATGGCGAGACGCATCTCCTCCGTGGGCATGGTGACGGTGTCGCTCCTCAAGTCCACCAAAAGGTTGGCAGGGGGAGGTTGAAGTTGGCTGTCTTTCGAGGCATTTGACATGGCACGAAAGTACGTGACTCCCGCGAACTCCCGCGTGGTCTTGGGTATCTTGGACGCATGAAAACTTGGACTGTGAAAGGCGCGGTTGCGCTGTGGTTTGGGCTGGCAAGCATGAACGTGCTTCAGGCCAAAGAAGGGATGTGGATCCCCACGTTGTTGAACTTGGTGGAAGGCGACATGCAGGCGATGGGCCTGAAATTGACCGCCGAGGACATCTACAGCATCAACAACAGCAGCTTGAAGGATGCCGTGGTGCATTTCAACGGGGGGTGCACGGCTGAAATGGTGAGTTCAGAAGGACTGCTTTTGACCAACCACCACTGCGGCTATGGCCAAATCCAGCAGCATAGCTCCGTCGACAACGACTTGCTGACGAATGGGTTTTGGGCCATGTCTCGTGACGAAGAGTTGCCCAACCCTGGTCTAACATGTACGTTCATCGATCGCATTGAAGATGTCACCCTACGTTTGTCCAGGGCCTGCGTCGGGTTGTCCGGCGAGGCAAGAGAGTCTCGGATGAATGAAGAAATGGAGGCCATTGTCAAGGCCGCCACGGAGGGGAAGGGGCTGGAAGGTCGCGTCGTGGCGTTCGACTTTGGCAACAGCCATTTTTTGATCACAAGCCGCGTGTTCAAGGATGTACGTCTGGTGGGTGCGCCACCATCGGCGGTCGGGAAATTTGGAGGAGACACCGACAATTGGGTTTGGCCTCGACATACGGGAGATTTCAGTGTGTTCCGCATCTATGCCGACGCGGAAAACCAACCCTCGGAGTACAGCGCGGACAATGTTCCTTACACCCCCCAGCATCATTTTCCAGTCAATGTAGATGGGGTTGAGGATGGAGATTTCACCATGGTGTTTGGTTTTCCTGGCAGAACCGAGCAATACCTGACTTCCGGTGCCGTGGAGCACGTCATCACGCGTCTGAACCCCATGCGCATTGCCATGCGGGACGAGGGCTTGGAGGTCATCAACGCTGCCCGAGCATCGAGCGATGCGTTGCGCATTGCCTACGCGGCCAAGCAAAGCAGCGTGGCCAACGCCTGGAAGAAGTGGAAAGGCCAAAATCGCGGACTGACCGAGCTCCGTGCCTTGGACAAAAAGCGCGACCTGGAAGCGCGTCTCAACGCCGCCACAGGCAGCACCGTGGTGGATGAGATTGAGGCTTTGAACGAGGCGTTTTTCCCATTCCTTGAAGCGCGGGCGCTGTTCATTGAATTGGCGTACTATGGCCCGGATGTGCTGAACTACGCTCACGGGTTTTTGGGCTTGATTGAAGGGGCCGTAGATGGAGAAAAACGCGATGCGCTTCTTGAGGCCCGCAAGGGGGAGGAAATGGGTTTCCGCAAGGATTTCAACGCCACGGTGGATGAGCAACTTCTGGGCAGGCTCATCGAAGCGTACCTGACGTGGATGCCAGAGGGTATGGCACCTGCGGGTTTGCAAGATGAAGTCACAAAAGCCGGTGGCGGAACCGCTTGGGCTGCGAAACTCTATGCCAAGAGTGCATTTGACAATGCAGAGTCGATGCAAAAGCTGCTCGAGTCAGACAATCCAAAAGCGTGGGCCAAGCTTTCCAAGGATCCAGCCTATGTGTTGATCGAGCGGTTGAGGGCCCATTACTTCGAGGTGATTGCGCCCGAGTATGGCAGGCTCCGCGGTGAAATCGAACGCGCTTCGGGGGCCTACACCAAGGCGCTTCGAGAAGCCTTTCCCAGAAAGGTGTTCCCGGTGGATGCCAACAGCACCCTTCGGTTGACGTACGGAAAAGTGGAAGGCAGTGCGCCTTACGACGGCATGCAATACAATCCTTTAAGCACGGCCAGAGGCATCTTGCAGAAGTACGTGCCCGGAGATCCGGACTTTGACATGCCTGAGCGTTTGGTGGAATTGCTGCGAAACAAGGAATACGGTCCCTACGCCAACAGCGAGGGCGACTTGGTGGTGTGCTTTACGGGGAGCAACCACACCACAGGCGGGAATTCAGGGTCTCCAGCCTTGGATGCCAGCGGCCATTTGGTGGGCATCAACTTTGACCGAAGCTGGGAAAGCACCATGAGCGACATCTTGTTTGACGGCTCTAGGTGCAGGAACATCATGGTGGACATCCGTTACGTCCTTTGGGTCATGGATGTGTACGCCGGTGCAGGTCATCTTGTTGAGGAAATGACCTTGGTGTCTCAGAAGGAGGGGGAGTGAAGGCTTAGGACGCCATCATGCCGATCGCCACGACAACGATGGCGAAGAGGAAGAGGGCGAACACAACAGGTCCGCCGATTTCGTTTTGCTCGGGCTCATGGTGGTCGTGATGATCGTTTGCCATGGCGCAAAAATAGCGCAAGCGTTTCAATTTGTCCTTCCTTTTGTCGCCTCCCGGCTTGCTGCTGCAACCCTCGACGGCGTTTGAGGGTCTTGGTTTTGCTGTGGCCTACCTTTGCCAAAGGTTGGCGTAGCGGCTGTTGACCCGACGTAACTCTTGAAGATGAAAACACACTGCAGGTGCCTTTGGGCCAACCTTGCGTTGGTCTTGTCAGTCCCGATGTGGGGACAATGCGAAGCTGGGCAAAACAGCTTGTTGGTGGAGATTGTCACAGATGATTTCCCCACAGAAACGACTTGGCAGGTCACCATGGGTGAACAGGTCCTTCTTGAAGGTGGACCCTATGACGCACCCAACACCTTGCATCAAGACACTTTGTGCATGGATTTGGGCGAAGAGCCCTGTTTGGAATTTGAGCTCTTTGATTCGTTCGGCGACGGCCTCTTTGGTGACGCTGGATACACCTTGATTTGGGATGGACAAATCATGGCACAGGGTGGCGGCAGTTTTGGCAATTCGACTGGCGAAGTGTTCGCTTGTGCACCAGGTGAAACGTGCAACGAAGCCTTTCTCCTCACGGCTGACGACTACGGAACAATCCCAGCGGAAGGCGCCTCCTTTTGGCACACCTTCACGCCAGAGTCCAATGGCATGTACAGTTTCAGTTCTTGCGGGAATGGATGTGACACGCAGTTGCTCATCTACGACTACTGTCAAATGGGCAACTTTGACGACACCAACGAAGGCTCCATTTACTTCGACGACAATCAAGGGGGATGTGGTGAGGAGGCCCAATTGACGGTGTTGCTCGAGGCCGAGATGACGTACTGGATCCGTTGGGCTTCCTTCGAAGGGCCTTGCACCGAGTCATGGGCATGGACGTTTGAGTTTGTGGGCCCACCGACAGGATGCACCGACGAAGAGGCATGCAACTACAACCCCATGGCAGAGGTGGATGACGATTCATGCATTTATCCAGGAGATCCCGCGTGCACCGGACCGGATCTCATCGTGGTTGAGGATGCCATCATCAGCAGCCTCCAAACCCAAATCATGCAGGTAAGCGAGTCGGATTGCTACATCGATGAAGGGTGTTTGAATGGCTACGGAGAACGAGAGTTGGTTCGTTTCACCACGCACATCAAAAACATCGGAGACCTGGATTACTACATCGGCGTTCCAGGAGATGCTGGCACCAATCAATTCGAGTGGGGTGAATGTCATGGACACTGGCATCACAATGGATATGCCAAATACGATTTGTTCGATTTGAATGGCACCCTGATTCCGATTGGGTTCAAGAATGGATTTTGCGTGATGGATTTGGAGTGCAGTGGAGGAGGAGACTTCCAATATGGCTGTGGGAACATGGGGATTTCTGCCGGATGCGGCGACATCTACGGCGCGGGCTTGAGTTGCCAATGGATTGATGTCACCCAAGTGCAAGATGGGACGTACTACTTGGTGGTTCGGGCCAACTACGAGTTCATTCCCGATGCGCTGGGGAGGGAAGAAATGAGCTACGACAACAACCATGCTGCCGTATGCATCAATCTCGACCGATCTTCTGGGGAGTTCGTGGTGAACCACGTTGACGGTTGCGCACCATTTTATGATTGTGCGGGCGTTTTGTTCGGCACAGCAGAAGTGGATTGCAACGGAGAATGTGGAGGGACGGCGTTGGTGGGGGATCTCGACAACAACGAAGCCCAAGAGTTTGCCGATGCTGTGGCGTATGTCGAGGGAATTTTGGGAGACGATTTGTCTCCAATGCCTTGCACAGACATCGATCAAGATGGCGAAATCACAGTGAGTGATGCTGCACTGATGTCGGCTTGCCAATGGTACAATGAAGCCCACAGCCACCCAGACAGCAGTGGTGTTCATGACCAATGTGAATTTCCAGTTCAGGAAATCATCAACATCTACGACACGGTGCACTTCATGGTTGGTGATGTCAACTGGGGAATGGGGTATTTCGACGTGCACGTGTTGAACCCACACAACCGCATTGTTGGTTACGAGCTTGACTTTTCAGGGGTGAGCATCAGCGACGCTGTCAGTTTGGCCGACCCCATCGGTTACGCCATCACCCCGTCATTTGAACCCGGAGGCAACAAGGTCATCGGCCTGAGCTACGACGGGGCGTCGTTTCACAAAAACCTAGAATGGGTCCCAATGCTTCGGGTGTACTGGAGTGACCATCAAGAAGAGGTTTGTTTGGCAGAAGTCATTGATGTCGTCAACGCGAACTACCAAAACACCGTGCACACGCTCATCGACGGATGTGCAACAGACGTCATCACCATGGAAGCAGCGAAATCCATTGAGGTGATGCCCAACCCCATGAATGATGTGAGCACGGTTCTGTTTCCTCTGGGTGAGTGGACCATGGTCATTTTCGACATTCAGGGACGCACCGTGCTTTCCGAGGAGGTCTCAGGCCGCCGTGCCAGCTTGCGGCGCTCCGACATCGGACCGGGGAGCTATGTGCTCAGGCTCGTGAACGAGCAAGCCACTGCCGTTGTTCGATTTGAAGTGCGCTGATCTCATTTGAGTGAATTCAACCATGTCTCCCATGCTTCGTTTTCCACCACTCCTGTTGGCGCTGAGTTTGCCGACCTGCCTGTGGTCTCAAGTTGTGATCAACGAATTTTCGTGCAGCAATTACACGCTGAATGTTGCTGGAAACAATGAGGATTTTGTGGAATTCTACAATCCAACGGGGACAGATCTGGATCTAGGTGGGTACTTTTTGTCTGACAACGTGAACAACGTGGACAAATTTGAAATCCCTGCCGGCACAACGGTGCCTGGAGGTGGTTATCTGGTGGTGATGTGTTCTGGGGAAGGGGAACTGCTGACCAACCTCTACGTGGGAGGATTTTTGAACACCAACTTCAAAATCAACCAATGTCAGGGCGAGTCCTTGGTCTTTTCGGATCCGTCAGAAAATGTGCTCGAATCGTATACGTTTGAAACGGATGTTTCCACGACACAGGCGGATCACAGCTGGGCTCGAAGTGTCGATGGCGGTGTTGACTGGGAAATTTGCGTGAATCCTTCTCCGGAAGGTTCAAATGGCACAGATCCATTTGACATGTACACGGGGTATGTTCCGACGCCAACTTTTGACGTCGAGTCTGGGTATCATGCAGGAGCTCTTTCGGTGTCTTTGTTGGTTTCTGGCGGATTTGACATTTACTACACGCTGGACGGTTCGACGCCCACGGAAGCAAGTGCATTGTACGCGGGGCCGATTGACATCACACAAACCACGGTGGTTCGCGCTGTTGCGTTTGACCCCGATGACGACGTGCCTCCAAGCAAGGCGCCAAGTTTCATTGCCACCAACACGTATTTCTTGGGTGCAGATGTCCATTCCATTCCTGTCGTTTCTGTAAGTGGAACCGACGTTGGAGATGGCGAATGGTTTGGTGATGAAGTTGCGCACATCGAATTTTTTCACGCAGATGGTACGTTTTGGGTGGAGGCCACGGGTGACAGCAACGAGCATGGCAACGACAGCAATGTTTACGGGCAGCGAGGATTTGATTACATCACCCGCGATCAAATGGGCTACAACCACGCACTTGAGGCCGAGCTCTTCCACGTCAAGGAACGCGACTCCTTTCAGCGTTTGATTTTCAAGGCTGCTGCGAACGACAATTATCCGTTTGAGCCTGGAGCGCACATCCGCGATGCCTATGTGCACACCCTGAGTCACCTGGCTGAGTTGCATTTGGACGAGCGCACCAACGAGAGCTGCATCGTTTACCTCAACGGACAATACTGGGGCGTGTATGAGTACCGCGAAAAGGTGGATGATTTGGATTTCACGGAAGAGTATTATGACCAGCCACGTCATTTTGTGGACTTCATCAAAACGTGGGGAGGGACATGGGAAGAGTATGGCTCCGAAGACGATTGGGTGAGCTTGGTCACGTTTTGTACAACCCAGGACATGGCCAATGCAGCGAACTATGATTACGTCAGTTCGCAGCTCAATCCGTTGTCGCTCATCGACTATTTCATCCTGAACAGTTACATCGTCGCTGCCGACTGGCTCGATTGGAACACTGCGTGGTGGCGAGGGAGGCATCCGGATGGCGATGGGAAGAGATGGCGATATGCATTGTGGGACATGGACGCGAGTTTCGGACACTACATCAACTACACGGGTGTCCCCGACACAGGACCCGGAGCCGACCCTTGCAACCCCGAAGACATGGGCAATGTGGGTGAACAAGGTCACATCCCTGTGTTGAATGCGCTGTTCGAGAATGAGACGTTCAACAACACCTATTTGAACCGTTGGGCGGATTTGGGAAACACTGCCTTTTCCTGCCAAAACATGCATGCGGTGCTCGACAGCATGGTCGGCGTCATTGAACCTGAAATGGGCCGTCAGTTTGCAAGATGGGGGGGCGATTTGGCTGGTTGGCAGACAGAATTGCAAGAACTGCGAGACTTCATCGACGAGCGATGTGAGGACGAAGTGGTTGGAGGCATGGAAGATTGTTACGAGGTCGTTTCCGTCAGTTTGACGCTCGACATCGAAGGCCTGGGTGAAGTGGAAATCAACACCGTTGACTACACTCCTTCGATGGTCCCTGCCACGGCTTGGTATTTCGCAGACATCCCCATCACACTTGAGGCAGAAGAAGATTACGGGGTGGGATTTTTGTTTTGGGAAGTTGTGTCAGGAGATGTGACAATCCCAGATGTCACAAATCCCATCCTTCCTTTGACATTGACAGGAGACGCGCACCTGATTGCGCATTTTGGATTGCCGTTACCTCCAGAAGAGTTGACCTTCAATGTTGAGCCATTGGGGGCTGGCGACATCCTGCTGGATGGCACAGCGTTCACAAGCTACCCTACCACAGAAGCCATTGATGTGGGCAGCCACAACCTTCAAGCGGAACCCGTGCCATGGTGGCTGTTCTCACATTGGTCGCTTGACGGAAATGTGCTGGGCCCTGACGAAATGAGTTCTCCTGCGCAACTTGATGTGTTTGAGGCAGGAACGGTGACGGCGCATTTTGACGCCATTCCTCACACCAATCTGACCGTACTCGTTTCGCCTCCAGAGGCAGGTCAAGTGAGGGTGTGGGATTTGGCCTTGGTTGATGACGTCTGGAACACGGCGTATCAACCCGTGGGTCCAACCACGTTCGATGCGTTGCCAGATGAGGAATGGCAATTCAGCCATTGGGAAGTGTCGCATGCGGATCCTCAACCCACCAAGCGCTCCAATCCCATGACACTTGCGTTGGTAGACGTGCCTGTGGAAGTCGTCGTCGCTCATTTTGAGCCCGTCCAATTCAACCTGTTCATCCCCAATGCCTTTACGCCAGACAACGACGGATTGAATGACGGCTTCTTGCCACTAGGTGGTGGGTTTGCGGTCGATTCGTATTCGTTCATGGTGTTCAATCGATGGGGCAATTTGGTGTTTCAGTCAGACAATCCTGACGAGGCTTGGGTTGGCCAAAACAACCAACGCCAAGGCACGCATTTCGTTCCCGCTGGGGTGTACAGCTATCGCGTGGAGGCCCAAGGATTCCACGATTTGTCTCCAACGGTCCGCTTGGGCTCTGTGACCGTGATTCGTTGAGAACGGGCCTTGTTGCCATGCTGTCGTCAGTGGTGTTGTACACCACTGCAAATCTCTGCGTCAAGGAGCTTTCGCATCTTGGAACCTTTCAGCTTGTTTTTTTGAGATCTGCGGTGAGTCTCGTGTTGTGTACGGCTTATCTCAAGCGCGCTGGAATCCCTTTGCTTGGCAACAACAAACGCTGGTTGGTTTTGCGCGGATTGATGGGGATGATCGGCCTTTCAGGATTTTTTCACACCGTGCGACACATTCCACTCGCAAGTGCCACAGTCATCCAGTATTTCAGCCCGGTGTTCACAGTGTTGTTGGCCTTGGTGTTCATGAAAGAACGCGTCCACAAGTGGCAGTGGTTCTTCCTCGGCATGGCCCTTGTTGGCATTGTGATGGTCAAGGGGTTTGATCCGCGGGTGTCATGGGGCATGTGGGGACTGGGGTTGTCGTCAGCGTGTTGCGCTGCTGTGGCGTACCTGGCAACCATGAAGTGCAGGGAAACCGACCATCCGGTGGGGGTGGTGATTTGGTTCCACCTGCTGGCGGTGCCGGTGATGGGCTTGCTTTCTTGGGGCGAATGGGCGCCCATGGTGGACGTTGATTGGGGATTGGCTGGGGCAATTGGCGTGTTGAGCATCGCAGCTCAAGTGCTGATGACCGTGGCGCTTCACAATGAAGATGCGGGCATGGTCATGCCCTTCAAATACCTTGGCGCCGTCCTTGCATTGGCCATTGGGTGGTGGGGCTATGAAGAGGGGATGTCGACGTTGAGCTTGCTGGGAATGGCACTTGTCGTGCTGAGCATCTCTGCCAACACGGTGCTCAAGGCGCGCAGGTCATCGGCGCCGTGAACGGAAACTCAATCCCATCCACACCGCTGCGAGCGACGTCGCGAGGGTGAGCAGGGAGAGCGACAATCCGCGCGGAACTCGGACGACATCGATGACAGAAGCTGTCAGGAACAAGATTGCCAGTGCATGGGACTCGGGCCTGAGTTGGCCACCAAGGCGTCTCAGGAGCAGGAGTCCCAGAAACATCCCCGCGCCGTTGGCAAGAAACCTTGACGCGTGGGCGATGGGATGAAGTTGGTCCAGAAAGGCAGATACTTGGTCAGGAGCGTTGAGGGTTGGTCGAACCACATTTGGGGCACAAACGTCTTGGAGGTGCTGTCCTAGGCCCCATCCGAACAAGGTGCCAAGCGCAAAGGCAAGTGCCACGCGACAAGATGGCAACAAGAACTGGCTCATTGGATGAATGGCAGTGGAACGCTTGGAATGTGGTTGGGGTAGGCTTGTTGAAGCTGAACTGTCACAGGCCCCGGACCCTGTCGACGGACCGGTCCAATTCGCCGGCCATCCACTTCGGCAATTTGCGCCAATCCACCCATGGTCCCCGTGGTGAACGCTTCATCAGCCGTGTACAATTCCGTCAATGAAAAATCCCCTTCCTTGATGGGGATGCCCAGAGAAACTGCAAGGTTCAGCGTGTAGGCCCTTGTGATGCCAGGCAAACAAGCATGGCCAAACGGCGTGCACAACACCCCGTCTCGAATGAGAAACACATTGGTGGCGTTGGTTTCTGCAAGGAATCCTCGATCGTCCAACATGATGGCGTCGTCGGCCCCGGCATGGTTGGCTTGGATCTTGGCGAGGATGTTGTTCAAAAGGTTGTTGTGGTGGATTTTGGAGTCCAAGTAAGAGGGGCCATTTCTCCGTACAGAGCTTGTGATGAGCCTCAGATTGCCATCCCCGTAGACTGCGCCTTTATATTCTGGCAACACCACCAGGGTGCAACCATGCACATTCAGTCGAGGATCCATTCCAGAAGTCGACTTTTCACCGCGGGTCAGCGTAAGCCGAATGTGCACACCGTCGCTCATGTTGTTGGCTTCGAGCGTGTCGAACACAGCTTGCCGCACTGCATCGCGTCCAGGAATCGCTTCGAACAACAACGCATGTGCGCTGGCCAAAAGGCGGTCGAGATGCTCCTCGAGTTGGTAGATTCTGCCTTGCGAGATCCGCAGGCCTTCCCAAACGGCGTCGCCACCTTGAACCACGCTGTCCAACACGCTGACTTTGGCATCTTCGCGCTTCACAAGGCCATTGACCCAGCACCAGGTTCCAGCATTTCTTGGGTCGGGTTGGTTGAATTTGGCCATCGTTCAGTTCTTACAATGCTTGTTGTTTCAAGGCAAGGTAATGTTCCAAGCATTGGTCCCTCAGTTCTTGCAAATGGAGCGGTGTGTTGCCATGATGCAGTGTTCGCGGTTCCCATCCGGTGCTGTTGTGGACGCCGGCGTACCAGTATTTGGCCCAAACGCCATCTTCAGACCGTCCGCCAGCCGGCCAAGTCAACATGCCGTCAAACCATGGCAATTCCAGCGCTTCACAGAGCTTCGTCAGAACGGCCTTGGGGTCGGCGAACAAAGATTCGGCAGTGATGACCACAGTGGAGGAACCGGCCAGTTCCAAGATGCGACGCTGGTGCGCGTAGCCGAGGTCAAGCATGGTGGGGGATGCCATATGTGCCAGGTAGGAAGGAAGCACGCCATCGGGGTGTCGGGTTAAGATGACATGCCGGTGTTTTGACCCATCCAGATCGCACCAGGACCATCCTTCAATGTGATTGGCCATGTGCTTTAGGAACAGCACTTCGTCGCTTTGGACAGGGGACAATGTGGCCAAGGCGCCCTTCTGGGAGGTGGGCATGCACCCCATGACCTCATCGCGTGAGGGTCGTGCAACCTCTGTGTGTTTGAGGAAATGCCCAAACAACGGCTCGTCCATGATTCGGGTGTCTCGACGTTGGCCAAAGCTGTACATCAACGCGGTGCTCCCGCTGCGAGGACTGGCCCAGAGTGCGATTGTTTTGGCCATGTCGTTGGAATCACATGTTGCGCCGGTACGCGCCTCCAACGTCAAACATGGCCTCGGTCAGTTGTCCCAATGAGCAGCATTTGCACGCTTCCATCAAGACCTCAAACAAATTTTCTCCCGAGACCGCAGATTGCTGCACGCGTTGAAGGGCGGCTTGCGCAGCTTCCTCAGCCATGGCGTGAAGTGCACCGAGGTTTTGGAGTTGATGTTGTTTTTCTTCTTCTGTCGCCCGAATCACCTCGCCAGGCACCAACGTGGGAGAGCCTTCCTTGCTGAGGAAGGTGTTGACCCCTACGATGGGGTACTCTCCGGTGTGCTTGAGCATTTCGTAGTGGAGGCTCTCTTCTTGGATGCGTGACCGTTGGTACATGGTTTCCATTGCACCGAGCACTCCGCCGCGTTCGGTGATGCGGTCAAATTCGCTGAGCACTGCTTCTTCGACGAGGTCGGTGAGCTGCTCGATGATGAATGAACCCTGCAGTGGGTTTTCGTTTTTCGCCAGACCGAGCTCCTTGTTGATGATGAGTTGGATGGCCATTGCGCGTCGCACGCTGGCTTCAGTAGGGGTGGTAATCGCTTCGTCGTAAGCGTTGGTATGCAATGAGTTGCAGTTGTCGTAAATGGCATAGAGGGCCTGCAATGTGGTGCGGATGTCGTTGAAGTCGATTTCCTGGGCGTGGAGCGAGCGCCCCGACGTTTGGATGTGGTACTTCAACATTTGTGCCCGCGTCGACGCGCCGTATTTCTCGCGCATCGCTTTGGCCCAAATCCTTCGGGCCACCCGTCCAATCACGGCGTACTCCGGGTCGATGCCGTTGGAGAAAAAGAAGCTCAGGTTGGGTCCAAACTTGTCGATGTCCATCCCGCGGCTCAAGTAGTACTCCACGTAGGTGAATCCGTTGGCAAGCGTGAAGGCCAATTGCGTGATTGGATTCGCACCGGCTTCAGCGATGTGGTATCCACTGATGGACACGGAGTAAAAATTCCGCACGTTGTGTCGGATGAAGTGGTCCTGCACATCTCCCATCAGGCGAAGGGCGAACTCGGTGGAGAAGATGCATGTGTTTTGGGCTTGATCCTCCTTGAGGATGTCTGCTTGCACGGTTCCCCGAACGCTGCTCAACGCTTCCGCCTTCAGCGTGGCGTAGGTCTTGTTGTCCAGGACCTCGTCTCCAGTGCAGCCCAGCAACAACAATCCCAAACCGTCGTTGCCTTCGGGAAGGTCGCCGAGATAGCTGGGGCGGGCGAGTCCGCGGTCATCCCACTTGGATTTCAAGACCTTTTCGACTTGACCTTCGAGCCCGTTCGCCCGGATGTGCTTTTCACAGTGTTGGTCAATGGCAGCATTGAGGAAGAACCCCAACATGACTGGCGCGGGACCATTGATGGTCATCGAGACACTGGTGTTCGGAGAACAAAGGTCGAAGCCGCTGTACAGTTTTTTGGCGTCGTCCAAGCAGCAAATGCTCACACCAGAGTTGCCCACCTTGCCGTAAATGTCGGGGCGCAAATCTGGGTCTCGACCGTACAAGGTCACCGAGTCGAATGCCGTCGACAGTCGCTTGGCGGGCATGCCCAGGGAGACGTAATGGAAGCGCTTGTTGGTCCGCTCAGGCCCGCCTTCCCCTGCAAACATCCTGGTCGGATCTTCGCCCTCGCGTTTGAAAGGGTAGATGCCTGCCGTGAACGGAAAAAAGCCGGGCAAATTTTCTTGCAGGTGCCATTTGGCCAAATCTTGCCACCCGTGCATGGCCGGCAATGCGACTTTAGGGATGTCCTGATTCGACAGGGATTTGCTCGTTGTGGGGATGCGGATGTCTTTCCCTCGAACTTGGAAGATGTATTCTTTGGCCGCATAACGTTCCTGCATCGCTGGCCAGGCTTGGAGCCAGTCGTGCAAGCGGGCGTCGAGGTCGAGTTTGAGTTGCTCGCTGGCCTTCTCGAGTGCCCGGGTCGCGTCGCCATCGACCTCCTTGGACGCGGAATGAACAGCTTGAAGGCGACCTGCGAGGCTGGCTTGTTTGTTCGCCCAACGGTCGTACGCCCGATTGCTCTCCGCGATTTCACTGAGGTAGCGCGTTCGGGCAGGAGGGATGATGAACACCTTCTCACTTGCGCCCTGGTCAGCGGCAAACGTCGAATGCAACGCGGCTCCCGTCTTTTCTGCCAGGGTGTTCATCATGCGTCGATAGAGTTCGTTGGTGCCAGGGTCATTGAACTGAGAGGCAATGGTCCCGACCACAGGCAAGTCGGCGTCATTGGCGTCCCACAAGTCGTGGTTGCGCTTGAATTGCTTCCTCACGTCTCTCAGAGCGTCTTGGGCACCACGCTTGTCAAATTTGTTGATGGCCACGACGTCGGCGAAGTCGAGCATGTCGATCTTTTCCAGCTGCGTGGCGGCACCAAACTCAGGGGTCATGACGTACAGCGACACGTCACTGTGGTCCATGATTTCGGTGTCACTCTGGCCAATGCCGCTCGTTTCGAGCACCACCAAATCAAATGCCGCGGCTTTCAGAATGTCCACGGCCTCCTGCACGTGGCGGGACAAAGCGAGGTTGGATTGCCTCGTGGCCAGCGACCGCATGTAGACCCGTTCCGAATGGATGGCGTTCATGCGGATTCGGTCGCCGAGCAGGGCGCCTCCCGTTTTTCGTTTCGAAGGGTCGACGCTGATCAGCGCGATGTGTTTGTCGGGGAAGTCCAGCAAAAAGCGGCGAACCAATTCGTCGACCATGGAAGACTTGCCAGCCCCGCCGGTGCCCGTGATGCCAAGCACGGGAACATTGGGGAGCGACGATTTGACTGGGGCAAAAGCCTCCCCAAACGATTCAGGGTTGTTTTCCGCGGCGGTGATGCACCGTGCAAGGTCGCGGATGTTTTTGTCGCCAAGTCGATCCATGGCGCCATGGAGATCCTCCACGGAGTTCACGGTGTTGAAATCTGCCTTTTCAATAAGGTCGTTGATCATGCCTTGAAGCCCCATGGACCGGCCGTCGTCGGGGTGGTAGATGCGTGCGATGCCATACGCGTGCAAAGCTTCGATTTCTTCCGGCAAAATGGTCCCGCCGCCGCCGCCAAAAATCTTGATGTGGCCTGCTCCTCGCTCGTCAAGCAGGTCCTTCATGTATTTGAAGTACTCCATGTGCCCCCCTTGGTAGGAAGTCATGGCAATGGCCTGTGCGTCCTCTTGGATGGCGGTGGTCACCACCTCATCCACACTCCGGTCGTGACCGAGATGAATGACTTCACATCCGGTGCGTTGCATGATACGTCGCATGATGTTGATGGCCGCATCGTGCCCATCAAAAAGGCTTGCGGCTGTCACAATGCGAATCTTGTGTTTTGGCTTGTATGGGGTGGCTTGTTCCATGTCGTTGCGTGGATCAATGCGAAATTAGGCCAAACCCAGCGCCGCTCTCCTGTTCAGCAACGATCTGCGCGAGGAACTCCGCTGATGTCTCCTTCCCACGGCCAATCGTCCAAGATTGTATGCCAAGCCTCGGGCACACCTGCCTGGAGGGCCAGTTCCGATTGCCCGTCGGGATGGCGAACGGTCAATTGACCGGCGTGCAAAAACAGGATGTCTGAACCGTATTCGCTGGCCACGAAGCGGTTGTGCTTCTTGTCACCATACCTGGTGTCGCCCAAGATTGGGTGACGCAAATGCCTGAAGTGAAGACGGATTTGATGAAATCGTCCTGTTTCTGGCCGGCATTCGACGAGGCTGTATCGCGCCGTTTGATAAGGTCCAACTGGATGAGGCAGTTCAACTTTGGCAAGGGTTCGGTAGTGGGTCCGCGCCTCTTTTGGGGTTGGATTGTGGGCCGTAGGCAAGGGTTTTTCCACCAAACCTTCGTCGCCCGTCCACCCGCGGACCACTGCCCAATAGCACTTCTTGGTGCGGCGCTGGACAAATTCAAGTTTCAGCGCATTGAGTGCATTGCCAAGTGTGGCAAAGAGCACAATGCCACTTGTTGGTTTGTCCAACCGGTGCACTGGCTGCAACCAAGCGTCCCGTTTCCTTGTTTTGTTGAGGAGGTCGCGCAGGTTGTGAGGTTCATGAAAATCAATGTCCGTCCTGTGCACCAACAAACGGTTGGGTTTGGAAGCCGCCAGAACGCTGCCATCGTCGTAGATCACATCGAAGTGAGGTTCTGCACCAACAGGAGTGGAAGATGTGACGTTTGAGTTGGTCGAAAGGTGATTCAAATCCGCTAATTTGCAACTCAAAATTAATCCTCGCGTGTCGAGGGCTGAATCCTGAAGTCCATTCTTCATGAACAACATTTCAATGTGGTTGTCACGGTTTTCAAGAACAGCTGCAACCATTGCATTGCTCGTTTTTGCAGATTCTGTCATGGCTCAGGCCATTGGGGTTGAGGTTGAGGTTGACACCGCCTTTTACGGCTCGGATACGCCGACCCCAGACGACACGTTTGATCCGCAAGGCCTGCTTGATGGATACGTGAGCTATTTGGTTTATGTCAGAATGACCAACCCAGACGATGTGCTGAGCGCAGTGTTTGCGGACACGTTGGCATTTCCGGTTGGGGGTGCACTGACGATCGACGCTGAATGTGGGTGTTGGAATCCCTTTGCCAATTCCATGACGCTGGAAGAAAGCAACAATTCGACCTCTTGGGGATTGGATCCGATGTTTGAATATGACACCTTTTGGACCATCGGTAAGCTGAAGAGCGACGATCCCGGGCAGAATCCTTCGTGGTTGTCTGAGCCGAATTTCTTCGGTGATGCCATTTGTTCAGCCGAGGTAGTCGATGGGTCGGTTTACACCCTTGCCACTCCGATCAACGCCGTTGCTGGTGATGATTTGAGGGTCCTGGTGGCGCGGGTCACCACATGTAATGATTGGTCTCTGAACCTCAATGCTCAAGTGTTCGTGGGCGGGGATCAAAGCAATGGACAAATTTTTTTGTTGGGTGCAGACGGCAACGGCCCTTTTCAAGTCACGGACCCGTGTCAAGACTACGCAGATGTAGAAGCGGAGGTCACAGGTGCAGTCTTGCCGTGCGACGCTTCCGTGACCGATGTTTCAATTGAGTTTTTGGGTTTGGAGGAAGGAGCGGAGGGCACGATGTATCAATTGACAACGTCATCCGATGATTTTGTCGACGAAATCATCGTCTTGTCAGAGTCTCCGTCGAATGTGTTCCCTGGGCTGTTGCCAGGAGATTATCGAGTGCATGTGACCAACGATTACGGATGCATGGACACGACCGACTTCACAATCGATCCGGTGTTTCCCATTGCGGCAACGTTTGAATTGCTTTCAGACAACAACTGCTTTAATGAGGAAAATGCGTCTGTCAGTCTCGCGTTCGATGAATTGTCCGGTGGCACGGGTGCTCTGACAATCACAGGATTTCGCCCAGATGGAATGCCAATGGTTGCTCAGAATTTGACAGACAGCCTTTATTGGGACGGTTTGACATGTGCAGAAGGGAATGGCCTCCATTCATTCAGCATCGTTGACGAAAGTGGTTGCGAGTTCAATGCAACCATCCCGGTCAATTGCCCGGATGAAATTGTGGCGTCATTTGCGCAGACGGATGTGGTGTGCGCTGGTGAAGCGAATGGTTCAATCACAGCCGAAGCTTCAGGAGGAACGGGGCAATTGTTTTTGACCAATCAGTTTGAAACCGTCCCCGTCGAACAGGGACTGAACGGCCTGGGACCAGCGAATTATTCCGTGCAGGTCGTGGATGAGCGAGGTTGCCTCTTTCCAGCGGAAAATCCAGAAATGTTTGACATTGCTGAACCCCCTGCGCTGAATTTGGTCTTGGGACAAGTGACTCCCCCTACTTGTGGGTTGAACTGCGATGGTGCTGTTGAATTTGAGGCATCTGGTGGGACAGGCAGTTTGGACATTGCCTATCTCAATGAAAGCACGGGACAACTTTCGACGGAACCCAATGGTCTTTGTGCAGGAGACTATCTGGTCACGGTGTCAGATGAGTCAGGGTGTGCGTCCTCGCTCGAATTTGTGGTCTTGGGGCGCGAGCCATTGGGGTTTCTCATTGAGACCACGAATGCCACATGCACCGGGATGAGCAATGGGTCCGCTGACATTTTTCCTTTCGGAGGAAATGTGTCTGACCAGGAATACAATGTTGCTTATCTCGACACTGCGGGCAACCCGGTGAATTTGAACAACCTCAGTGAGATGGTGTACACGGCAGTCGTGACAGATCAAGTCGGCTGCTCGCATCTTGAGACCTTTGAAATTGGGGTGGACGTGGTGACAGACATGGAGCTGACCACATTGACTTCTCCGGTGACCTGCTGGAATGCGGCCGACGGCACCGCCACGGTCAGTGTGATTGGCGGAGAGGAACCCTATTCATACGAGTGGAGTGACCCTTATTCTCAGTCCACTTCGACGGCCAATGGCCTCACGGAAGACACCTACACAGTGGTTGTGACAGATGCTTTGGGCTGTCGCAGAACAGCCTCGCAGACCGTAGATGCAATTGAAGGATGTCTCTTCATTGCAGACGCCCTTTCTCCCAACAACGATGGATTCAACGACGACTGGGTTGTGGGGGGGCTTGAAGATTTCCCATCGTCAACATTGATGGTGTTCAACCGGTGGGGGCAGAAGCTGTTTGAAACCTCAGGGGGTGAGGTGAGATGGGATGGCCAATTCAATGGAGCCAGACTGCCTGTGGCGGACTACTACTACGCCATTGAATTGTTCCCAGGAGCCCTGCCCATTCGTGGAACCGTAACCTTGAAGTATTGATGAAGGCCATGAAGCACGTTTTCTTGTTGGCGTTGACGTTGTGTGTTGCCATCACGTCGATCCAAGCTCAACAGCAGCTCAGACGCTCTCAATTCGTGACCAACACGTATCTCGCCAATCCCGCTGTGGCTGGAACTGAGTCTGGCACGATGTTGTCATCGACGTATCGCCAGCAGTGGGCCGGGTTCTCCGGGGGTCCTGCGACCATGCTTTTGAGCGGGCATCGCGCCTTGCCGAATGGTTTGGGTGCGGGTTTTGTCCTTTACAACGACGACATGGGAGGAGCATTCAGCCAATCAGGCGTGGAGTTGACAGGCGCGTACAGTGTGTTGTTGAACAACCAGGATGCGGTTTCCTTTGGATTGAGCATGAAGGGAAATCAATTCGTGTTCGACGGAACGGAATTGGAAGTGTATCAGCAGGGAGATGAAGCCTTGCCCCAAACGCGTGAATCCACTTTTGGGTTGGACTTCAATGCGGGCGTCATGGTCTACGGACAGGACTATTATTTTGGCATGGCGGTGTTCAATTTGATTGAAGATCGGTTGAACATTTCAGGCGTCCAAGACGACCTGAATCGCCTTGTCAGACATTACCATTTCATGGGGTCTTACTTGTATGATTTGGACAACCTGTGGGCCGTGCAGTCGAGTGTGCTCCTTCGCATGACCGAAGCCACCGCTCCACAACTGGATTTGAACATTCGTGGCATTTTGAATGGCACATATTGGCTGGGCTTGGGATTCAGACCAGAGGATGCATTTGTGGTCAGTTTGGGAATGAACTATCGCGAATTCACATTTGCCTACAACTACGACATCAGCACGGCAACCAACTTGTTGGGTGCCCATTCACATGAATTGTCAGTTGGCTATTACATCCCGACGCGCTCTGGCTTCCGGAGTCGTCCGAGCGGCGGAGGAAGGGTCAGAGGTAATGGCGGCATCCCGAAATAGGTGGGACTGGCTTATCTTGGTCCGACACCACCACAAACATTCTCGACATGAACAAACTTTTGACCCTCGGCCTTGCCATGTGCACGGTTGCATCGGCCTTTGCGCAAGTCGTCCGTATTGACGTTGATTACATCGACAACATGGGCAAAGTTCCAGGTGACACGTATCGCGTTTACGCCGTGATGCAAAACGAAGGAGACATTTTGGATGCGGTGTACGGGGAAGCCTCAGCGCCATTGAAGGTGTCGTCAACAGCCCCTTTCTACAGGCATCCGAAAGGCGGAGCATTGTCCGCAAACATTCAACGCTACGACACCACTCAGGATGAAGCCTTGTTGTACGATTCTTGGGTGACCATTGGCGCAGAGGACAATTACATGAACTCTGTGTCAGGATTCATCATGGAGGATGCGTTGATGGTGTTCGACAAAGGAGGCGCCTTGGAAACCAATGACGGCGCCTGGTTTGTCACTCCCGACAAACGCCAAGCCGCTGCAGGTCCTTCCAAGCGCATTTTGTTGATGCAGTTGACAACGGCAGGTGAGGTCAATGGCTTGATCAACTTGCACGGCCGAACGCGTCAGGTCACTGACAGCGAAGGCAACGTGATCGAGCCGCATGGTGAAATCAAGACTGAGGGATTGACATTTGTATGCCGACGTCCGCGTTGACAGCACAGCTTGTTTGATTGCAAAAAAGGGCCTCCATCACGGGAGGCCCTTTTTTCATTGGCGGTGTCGTGGACTTGGGAGTTGATTCTGTCACATCCCATGTTTGTTCAGGACAGTTTCAACACTGTCCCGAGGGACAAAATCCAATGCCACGCTGTTGATGCAATATCGCAATCCCGTTGGCGGCGGACCATCCTCAAAGACGTGCCCAAGGTGACCCCCGCATGCATTGCAGACCACTTCCATCCTGCGCATGCCATGGCTCAGATCCATGCGTTCGTCAATCCCATCTGTTCCCAATGGCTGGTAAAAGCTGGGCCAACCACTGCTGCTTTTGAATTTGGCCCCTGAATCGAAGAGTTGTGTGCCGCATCCCATGCAGACGTACACCCCGTCTTCGTCGTGGAGCCAAAATTCACCTGAGAAGCGAGGTTCGGTGCCTTGTTCACGCAACACGCGATAGGCGTCTGGACTTAGAACGCCGCACCAACTGGCGGATTTCAGGCTGTCGGTTTTGGTACCATCGTTTGGATTCGTGGATTGGGCTTGACAACCGCCCAAGGTTGCCAAGATGGACCATGCCGAGAACATTGTGGAGGCGAAGGTTCTCATGGGTGTTGAAGTTTGGAGGCGAGGTGTTTTCCCGTGATGGAGTGCACATGTTGTGCCAAGCTTTCAGGGGTCCCCTGATGGACAAGGCTCCCCCCATGCTTGCCTCCTCCAGGTCCCAAATCGAGGATGAAGTCCGCGCATTTGAGGATGTCAAGGTGGTGTTCAATGACAACGACCGAATGCCCTTGCGTGAGCAAGGCGTCGAACGAATCCAAGAGTTTGGCCACGTCGTGCACGTGCAGCCCCGTCGTGGGTTCGTCAAACACAAACAACGTGTGGCCTTGACGATCGCCCCGAGAGAGAAACGCTGCGAGCTTGATGCGTTGCGCTTCGCCACCGCTCAGGGTGTTCGAACCTTGCCCCAAGGTCACATACCCCAGGCCGACGTCTTTCAGAGGCTGCAACTTGGTCAACAGCCTCCGAATGGTGGCGGACGGTTTGGTGTCGGCAGGGGGGGCGAAAAACAACAATGCATCGTCGACGGTCATGCTCAAAATGTCATGGACGTTTTTGCCCTGATAGGTGACTTTCAAAACGTGGTCTTGAAATCGCTTGCCCCCGCAGTCTTCACAAACCAATTTCAAATCGGCCATGAATTGCATGCCTACTGTGACGTGTCCTTCACCTTCACATGTTTCACATCGTCCTCCTGAAATGTTGAAGCTGAAATGAGATGGTTTGAGGCCGCGGGCCTTGGCATGGGAGGTGTCGGCCAGGAGGGAACGAATTTCGTCAAAGGCCTTGACGTACGTCACAGGATTGGAACGGGAGCTTTTGCCAATCGGGTTTTGGTCGACAAATTCGAGGTGCTCCAACGTACGCAAATCACCTTCAATGGCACGGATACCCTTGGGGTTGCCGCCAAAACCATCCAATTCGGCTTGGATGGCGGGCACCAGCAATTGCGTGATCAAGGTGCTTTTTCCTGAGCCGCTCACGCCGCTCACAGCCACCAAACTCCGCAGCGGGATGGTGGCGTCAAAGCCTTTGAGGTTGTTCGCCCGAACCTCTCGCAACGTGACCACATCGCCGACCGGACGCCGAGAGGTTGGCACGGGAATGGACTGAAAACCATTGCGGTAGGCAGCTGTCAGTGAGGGGTGATCTTGATTCAACGAAGACAATCCGTCTTGTGGACCGCTGAACACCACTTCTCCACCGAAAGAGCCAGCATGCGGACCCAAGTCCACAACGTGGTCTGCCGCTGAAACAATGTCTTCGTCATGTTCCACAACCACGACGGTGTTGCCTTGATTTCTAAGGCGCTCGAGCACACCAATGAGTCGAACCGTGTCTTCGGGATGCAAGCCAATGCTCGGTTCATCCAACACGTAGGTGCTGCCGACCAAAGCGCTGCCCACACACGAGCTCAAGGCAATTCGCTGGGACTCTCCACCGCTCAAAGTTGGACTGCTTCTCATCAGGGTCAAGTAGCCGAGTCCCAAGTCGATGAGGCAGCGCAGGCGCGTTTCAATTTCCCAAAGCAGCCGTTCGGCAATCTTGGTTTGTTGCGGAGACAAATCCCATTGTTGGAGTGTTACTAGTGCCTCCTCGATGGACAGCGACAAGAATTGAGGAAGGGTGGTTGAGCCGATGAACACGTTGTGCGTGTCTTTGCCTAAACGTGTTCCGTGGCACGTGCCGCAAAGCGTTCTGCCTCTGTAACGGCTGATCATCACCCGATTTTGAATCTTGTAGCTCTTGGCTTCCAAGGTGGCGAAGAAGGCCTGGATGCCTTTGAAGTGAGCGCACCCATGCCAAACCATGTCTTGCTCTTCTTTTGACATCGCATGCCAAGGGGTGTGCACGGGGAGGCCTGCGTCTGCGGCACCCATCACCATGCGGTCTTTCCAGCGCCCTGTCCGTTCTCCGCGCCACGGTGCGACGGCTCCATCGTAGAGGCTTTTGGTCGGGTCTGGGATGACCTTGTCGGGGTCGATGCCTAGGACGTGGCCGTACCCCTCGCAAGTGCTGCAAGCACCCACGGGACTGTTGAAGTTGAACAGGTCCGGTGAGGGCTCGGGAAAGACCCTGCCATCACGTTCGAAACGGTCGTTGAACTCGAGACAGGTTGCAATGTCTTGGTCTGTGGCTTGCCACAATTGACAACGGCCACCACACTCAAAAAACGCCGTCTCCACACTGTCGGCAACCCGCCCAGGGTCTTCCTGGGCTGAGGCGGGAGAGAAGCGATCGACCACCAGTCCAAGGACGTCTGACGCCGAAGCTTCTTCCAGCCTCACCCCACCCTTGTCTGTCCAAACACGAGCATATCCTTGTTGCTGAAGGACCCTCAATTGGTCCTCGGCACTTCGGTCTGTTCGCGATTGAATCGGCGCCACGAGAATGATTCTCGCGGAAGTGGATTGCAGAATGGCATCCACAACGTCAGAAACCGAGTCCTTTTTGACCACATCTCCGGACTCTGGTGAGCGGGTTTCTCCAATGCGCGCGAACAACATGCGAAGATGGTCCATCACTTCTGTTCGGGTGGCCACCGTGCTCCGTGGCCCACCTGAAGCGCTTCGTTGTTCAATGGCCACGGCGGGAGAGAGGCCGTCGATTTGGTCCACATCTGGCTTCTCGAGTCGGCCCAAAAACTGCCGCGCATAACTGCTCAAGCTTTCCACGTACCTGCGTTGACCCTCCGCGTACAGTGTGTCAAAGGCCAAGCTGCTCTTGCCAGAACCACTCAGCCCAGTGACCACCGTGAGTTTCTCTTTCGGTATGCTCACGTGAACGTCCTTCAAGTTGTGAACGCGCGCGCCTCGAATGTCAATCTTCATTGCAGTTTTTAACACCCCGAATGTACCTGAGGTTTGCACGCCT
>JAYZBB010000010.1:0-15840 GCA_036339415.1 Bacteroidota bacterium
AAGAAATGCTCGGTGCGCAGCAGCACCCGCTCTTCCGGAAGGTCCAGGAACACACTCATGGTTGGGACATGTATTGAAAGCCGTTGTTGGCCGCGATGGCCAAAAGCGGCTCAAGGGTTCGGCGGTAGGCCTTGTCGTCGAAGTCGTGGGTCTTGAACATCTGGAGGTAGTCCTCGAGGAAGCGATTCTTGGGCTGGGTGGCCTTCACAATGTCCACCGCCTCACGCTGCATGGCGTAGAAACCTTTGAAGTAGCGGTCCATCGGTGGCAGGCGGTCGCGCTTGCTGCTGTTGAAGCTGGGGTCGGCGGGGATGAGGTTCCACATTTGGTCGTGGGCGAGGAATTGAAACGGGATGAAGTGCTCCACAGCATACTCCCCGACTCCAAGCCGCTTGCCCGTGTAAATGCAGTTCACGCCGCCCAACTCGTTCACCACCACATCCCAAAACCGCGTCTTGTGCGCCGACAAACTTCCCCGCCTCTCCGGGCGCATCAGCTTGTGGGGGATGTCCGGGACGTTGGGGTTTCTCACTTGCAGAAACAGCGTCAAATGCCAACAACAAAACCCGCGCAAGATGCCCGCGTACCGCTTGAAGTACGCCACCCACGCCGGCTGCAGCAAGATGTGGTCGTCGTACAGCGCGTACGGCGGCTGGTTGTAGCCATGCTGGGAGAGTTGGTACACAGTGCCTTTCGCACCGCTTCCCAGCCACGGGCTCAGGAACTTGTGGGGGACGTTGGTGTCGAAGTGACGCAGCTCGCGCTGGGTCTCTTTGCGCTGCGACTGGACCAACGTCCGATGGACCTCGGTCGGACTCGCATCCACCGCCAAGCCTTCCACTTCGCGGATTCGGGAAATCGCCCGCTCCAGCTTGTCCGCACTGCCAAACGAAATCTTGAAGTAGTTGATGGTGTACCAGGCGTGGGCCACCATTTGGGCGAACAATGAGGTCTTGTCGATCTTCTCTTGCCCCTTCTCCGCCTCTGCCAACACGGCGAGCAGCCAGTAGAATTTGTAGGTCGCCGACGTGTTGTTGAAGCACCCCGCGAGGCGCCCCGTGTCTACCCTGAAATCCTCTGGCAAGTTCATGACACGGAAAATACAACACGCCGACCTACAACCAGGCCAATCACAGTTGATGGCAGGTCAGGTCCCGAGCACAAAAAAGCCCAGGACTGCTAGAGTCCCGGGCGTTTTTCGTTGAGGTGAGTCGTGGCTCGACCATGCGAGCCATCGCCAGAGCGATCATCGGCCCGTGGCGACCATGACGCGGCGGGTGGCCTCGCCCCACGTGCCTTCGAAGGTGGCAAAGTACACGCCGCTGGCGAGGTCGCTGACGTCAACCGTGACGTCGCTTTGGAGGGTGCGTGAGCGGACGGTTTGGCCTGACATGCTTGTCATGGTGAAGATCGTCGCGCCATGGGCCTCTCCACGGAATTGGATACGCAACACGTCCTGGACGGGCGACGGGTACATTTCGATGCCCCATTGCGCCAACGCGTCGATGCCGTCCGGCTCAGGAATTTCACCTTCACAGCTGCAGTTCTCCAGCACCTCGTCGTTGATTGTTTCAGGGTCGTTGTCGTCGCAATCGTCTCCTGGATAGATACAGCTTGTGTCCGGGATGGTGGCTTGTTGGTTGAAGTTGCAAGCCCAAAATTGCATGCACCCCTCGAGATCAAGCTCGTCGCAGACGTCGTTGTCGTTCACATCGTTGATGCACTCTCCGTCGCAGTTGTAGTACTGCTCTGGGTATTCGCATGATCCGTCGTCCAAAAAGTCTGCGGCAATGAAGTTGCACGCTCCCGGGTCGTTGCACCCAAATTCCTCGTTGTCACAGACGCCGTTGTCGTTGACATCTGCCAAACAGGTTCCACCACAATCCCCAATGGCGTCAAATTGGTTTCCGTCGCAATCGCAATCTCCTTGCGGAATGTCGAAGCAGCCGCATTCATAGCTCGCTCCAGGGCCACCACACACGCCACATGCGTCGAGTTGGTTGCCTTCACAATCGCAATCACCCTCTGGGATGTCCGTGCAACCACACTCGAAGGCAGCTCCTGGACCTCCACAAACGCCACACTCGTCAATCAAAGATGTGCCGCCACATTCGCCAGCGCAGTCCAATTGGAGACATGACCCGTCGTCGGTGTTGGCCTCGGCATTGTAGTTGCACGCCGCGGCGTCAGTGCAGCCAGGAATGGAGTTGCAGTTGCCGTCCGCGTCTTCCTCCCCAATGCAATCGTCACCATCGTCACAGATGCCGTCGCTGTCGAGGTCCTCGACACAGCTACCACCGCACTCGCCCAAGGCATCAAGCTGGTTGCCTTCGCAATCGCAATCGCCTTCGGCGATGTCAGCGCATCCGCATTCGTAAATCTCGCCTGGTCCATTGCAAATGCCGCAAGCGTCGACCGCACCGACGCAGTCGTCCACGTCGTCGCAAATGCCATCCTCATCTGCATCCTCGGCGCATTGACCGCCACACACACCCAAGGCGTCCAGTTGGTTGCCATCGCAGTCGCAATCACCGACGGGAATGTCCGTGCAACCGCAATCGAGGGTCGCACCTGGCCCGTTGCAAACTCCACACTCATCGTAGTCCCCCACACAATCGTCGAGGTTGTCGCAAATGCCATCCTGGTCTTCGTCAAAGATGCAGTCATCCAAATTGGAGCAGGGCCATGTCGAGTTGAATTGCAACAGAGCTTCGACTGCATTGGCTTCTTGGCCGTTTGGATAGACTTTGACCGTCATTTGGCCTGAAATGTCGCCATCTGTGGTGATTTGCATGACCAAAACGCGGTTGTCGTCGCCAGCAAACCCAGGATGGATGCCAACCTGATCGCTGCTTGGTGTCATGAAGTATTGCAAGAGGCCACTCCCCGTCGTGTAGTTGCTTCCTCCATCGGGCTCAAATTCAGGTGTCGGATCTGACCCAATGCTCCATATGGAAGCAGGTATCGGCGTTTGGTAAGAGTTGTCCGCACCCAACGTCAAGAAACTGTCGAATTCCAGCAATGGGAAAGCCCCGAACACAAGTGGATTCATCCCTGAGGCATTCCATGTGGCATTGTAAGGACTGTTGAACCATGTCCCAGTTGTGCTCTCAATCACAAAAGGTTCCGTGTTGCTGCCCGCCACTGAATACAAGAAGTCCGTAGGAGCTTCACAAACGACGTAGACACGATACGTGGTTTGGCCTGCAAGGTCGCCTTCGGTGTGCACAGCGTAGGTCTCGACAGTCATCCAATAACCGTCCAGATCGCACTCGTCACAAATGCCATCTGCATCGGCATCCACAGCACAAACGCCACCACACTCACCGAGGGCATCTTCATACAGGCAAGAGCCATCGTCGCATGCCGCGGGGTTGTCTGTATCGTAGTTGCACGCGGTTGAGTCGGTGCATCCCAGGGTGCCCATGCCCCCGCACACGCCGCACTCGTCCAATGTGGAACATGACTCATCGTCGCAAGTAGCATTGGGATCGAAGTTGCAGGCGAAGTTGTCTGTGCATCCCGGCACACCGTTGCCTCCACAATCTCCGCAGAGATCGAGGTACAAGCACCCTCCGTCGTCGCATGCAGCGTTCTCGTCGTAGTTGCAAGCCGTTGCATCCGTGCAGCCTGAGGTTTGGTCGCCCCCACAGAGTCCGCATGCATCGACCACCCCCTCGCAATCGTCATTTTCGTCACAAATGCCGTCGCCATCCGAGTCGTTGTAGCAATCGCCATCGCAATCCAGCAGGCCATTTGGGTACAGATAGTTTGCAAACAAACAATTCTCTTCAAGCGGATTGATTGGCTCGGCCTCCGGATCGTAGTTGCAAGCAGTCTCGTCTGTGCACAAGAACTCCAAGCAGAAGTTTTCCGTGGCCACAGCACCGAATTGTCCACCGCTAGCAATTTGAGTCCCATCAGCTGAGAGGCTGTATTCCCCAGGTCCATAGGAGCAGCATATGCCGTCGCCAAAGCTGTCGTTGATCGTGAACGTGTAGCACCCTGGCGTGAGACAAACGTTTTCAGTGATGGTCGTTTGCGCTTGCGCAAATGAATAAGGCCCGCCTGAGACGATCACATTGTCATCTTCATCGGTGAGCCTCCAAGTGGTTTCACCGGGATAATTGTCCGTGAACAAAGAAATCTCAATTTCGATGGCACCCGGGCACTGGGCCAAGGATTGAGATGGGTATGCAAACCACGTGCAAAGGACAGTTGCAACAAAGAGACGTAGGGTTTTCATGCTGTGCAGTTTGGAATGTGAACTTAACAAAAAAGAAACCCACACAAGCCAAAGACTTGTACGGGATTCCTGAGACGGACTAGCAGACCATCAACGTCCGCTTACAAGCACCCGGCGCACCACTGAAGCTTGCTCGTTTCGAACATGAAGGAGATACGCCCCCGCTGGCAAGTCTGACACCTGCCAGACAACAGCTCCACCCTTGATGGTTTGCGAGGAATGCACCGTTTGGCCAGACAACGACATCATGGTCAGGTCAAAAGCGTGACCCACAGGCAACTTGATGATGAGTTCTCCCATGGTCGGATTGGGGTAGACACTCAACTCAAAATCCATTTCCAACACGTTGTCCACTTCTCCCACGCATTCACAGGCGTCATTGACTTGGTCGTTGACGGTTGTGGGGTCGTTGTCATCGCACGCCTCCCCAATCACCAGACATGAACCGTCGTCGGTGTTGGCGTCTGCGTTGTAGTTGCAGGCAGCTTCACTGATGCATCCTTCGACAACCTGCTCGCCCTCACAAACACATGCATCCGAGACCGTGTCGTTCAATGTCATGGCATCCATGTCGTCGCACGCCTCCCCAATCACCAAGCATGAACCGTCGTCATTGATGGCCTCCATGTCGTAGTTGCATGCTTCAGAATTGGTGCAACCTGCACCAGGCATGGGATTGATGGTCAATGTATACCCTTCGAATTCGTAGGGCACCTCAAAGCCCCCAAAGGCGTATGCCCTGACACTGATGCTCGCAGTGAACACGCCTGACGCGTTTGGCGTTCCCGAGATGGTTGCGCAGTATTGGTTGCCTCCCAGGAAGGCGAAAGGGTTGGGACTGTCCCCGTTGTTGTTGGGCGTCAATGTCAATCCCAAATCCTCAATGGACAACATTTCGCCTTCCGCGCCAATCAGTGAAATGGTCTGCACCACGATGCTGTCAATTGGAATTGGCAAATCCAAATCACCACCCAAATCCGAAGCCAGCGTGGGCATCAGAATGTGCAGGGTGTCGTCGTATGGCATGCCAACAGTGCCCTCAGCAAAGGTTTCTTCCAGGGCAGGGTCCGGACTGATGCCAAATGGCGCATCACCAAAATCAAAATCGGCCATGCACTGTGCCAAGCCAGAAGTCATCACCGCGATCGCCGCGGCAAGAGAGAGAACAAAATGTTTCATGTATGCAAGAATTGCAGTTTGGCCGAAAATAGGACTCAGCAAGGTCCTCTCAGTGAAATGAGCGGAGAAGGTTTCCCACAAGACGTTTGAGAATCAACAAGCCTGGCCAAACTGATTGAGCAGCAACAACAGGTCCGCAACAGAAACAGAACTGTCGCCATCGATGTCCCCGGGACAGGTGTCAGGGTCCGATGGAAGCAACAACTCATGGGCATCGCTGATGCCGTCGAGGTCGGAGTCGGTGTTGAGCGGATCGGTGTTGAAGAGGTTGTTTTCAGCTCCATCGGTCAACCCGTCGCCGTCGGTGTCTTGCACGTTGGGATCCGTGCCAATGAACAACTCGTCAGCATCCCACACGCCGTCTTGGTCGCTGTCCTCGCATGCATCTCCAGCGCCGTTGCCATTGAAATCCGATTGGTCTGGATTGGGGATGTCCACGCAGTTGTCTGCCACGTCGGGAATCCCGTCGTCGTCGCCATCTTGAGCTTGGGAACCGCCCAGCATCACGTCCACCACGACCGGCAAATGGTCAGATGCATTCCACGTGTCCCCCGACTGCAATCCGTGCATCGCGAGACGCTCGGAGGACATGTCCGAGGTTTGAAGCCCAAACGACCTGAGCACTTGAAGCACCCCATCGGACACGAGGGCGTAGTCCAGTTTTCCAGGCATGTAGGAACTTCCATCGTTCCGCCACGTGTAATCCATCGGGCGGTCGGCTTGGACTGCGGCAACTTGGAGCATGCTCGTGCCATCCCAATCCGGAGCAAAGTCGGCACCGAACTCTGCCTCGTCTTTGATGTCACCTGATTCGAGGGTATGGATGGGGGCACCAAGACCCACCATGTTCAAGTCGCCACCAAACAAAATGGGCGAACCAGACGGCACATCCACTTGACCCCCGGGCGTCATGGCATCACTTTGGAACGCCATGTACTCGTCCGCCTCGCTTTGCCGCTTTTCTTCGTTGGTCAAGCCGCCGCAGCACTTCAAATGCGACGACGTGAAAAGCGTGGGCACGCCAAAGACATCCTCCGTTCCCAGAACGGCCGGAAAACTGCGGTAGACATCTGCATGCGACGATTCAATGGGCCACGTGGTGGCCACCATCAAGTCGTAATCGTCCTTGACCACATTCCACGTCGATCCCGGCAACCACGATTCGAGAAGCCCTTTCACATGGGCCGCTGACACATCGTCCACCTCGCTGAATCCAATGACATCAGGTGCCAAGGCGGCCACCATGCGACCCATCGATGCGGCAGGTGAGGTTTGGTCCATGCGACGGTTCACGTTCCACCAAACAGCACGAAGCTGAGTGCCCGGAGCACGAGACAACGGCACCGCTTCGAACACCGCTGCCGCGTTGCTCAATGACAACGTCGCGGGTGCCGTCGGAAGCACCTCGTCATGAACCGTGTCAATCCACTGCCACGCCAGCGAATTGTTTCCCACGCCTGACATGCTCCGGTCGAGCGCCAACTCGAACGTCGTCCCACTGTACGTCGGTGCTCCGTGAAGACCAATGTTGTTGAAACTCAGCGTCGTCTCTACGCCGCCTGCGTTGTAGCGACGAACCTCGTTGTCGGCGAAGTCCATCACGAGCTCCACCCCCATTTGGTCTTGAATCCAACCCGTATTGGGGTTGTTGTCCGTGTCGACCCAAAGCTGCAATCCATGCGGAATGACCGTCTCGTCCAAAGCAATCTCCACCGCGAGGTCAGCCTTCCAAAAGACCCAATCTGAATTCGAAGTTGCCGCACCCCCAATCACATGCGTGTTGGGATGGGTGACCGCAGGTACATCAGCCCAATCGGAGAAGTCGTTGTCAAGGATGATTTGGGCTTGAGAAATGCACACACCCAACCCCATTGCCCCAACCAGAAAACATCGCGGGAAACCATTCATGCAAACAAGGTACGGACGCCTCAAGGGAAACGCCCCTCCTCAACGTCACGAATGAAGTCGGTCACACCCCCGAAAAACGCGTCGGCATCGTCCCAAAGGGCCAGGTGCGACCCGTTTTCACAAATCAACGCTCGTCCACGCTGCACCAACGTCGCTTGATGTGCCATGGCCGCGGGGTCCATTGTGTCGTGGGTGGCCCCAACCATGAGGGTTGGCGCAGCGATTTCGCTCAAACGTGGTGTGATGTCCCAGTCGATGATGCGGCCACCAACTTTGAATTCGCTGGGACCTTGCATCAAATCGTAGAGCTTGTAGTTGAGCCGCGCAAACGAGCCTACCACCTCTTCGGGCCACTGCTCCAAGCGGCACACGTGCTTGCGGTAAAATTCCTTGTCGATGAGTTCGAGGTAGGTGGGATTTTGGAAATCCCCGGCCGCTTCGTGTACCTCCAAAGAATCAACCAATGAGGGACGCATTTGAGGCCGGAGTGTCGACATGTTGTACGCCGCGTAATCCGGAATGGAAGACTGCATGTTGCACACAATCAAGCCTTTGAGTTTTTCTTGATGAACCAAAGCGTACTCCATCGCCAAAATGCCACCCCAGCTGTTGCCAAGGAGGTAAAAGTTGGTCGAGTCCATGCCCAAGGCCTGCCTGACCTCCTCCACTTCCTGCACCCAACGCTCGATGTTCCAGAGGTCTGTCTCCGGTTGGTCACTGTAGAAACTTCCCAACTGGTCGTACATGTGCACTTCCGCGTCAGTGGCATCAAGACCTTTGTGACCTGGCAACTGATAGGCCACGTTCAACATGTACTCGTGCGTGCATGCCGGTCCGCCGTGCAACACCAACACCTTGACTTTTTCACTCTCGCCAAACTGCTGTGTGAACACTTCGAATCCGTTGCTCAACTTCACCATGGTCACGCCTTCCTCCTCTCTCTTGGCTTGACGCAGCGCAGCATCCTCAGGTGTGAACGCCATGGCGCAGTTGCCTGTCTCGTGGTAGTCCCCCAAATCTGCATGTGGGCCGAGATCGGTGTGTTCAGGGCTGCTTGTGCATCCGACCAACAAGGCCGCCGCCGCAAAGGCAAAATGGAATCGTTTCATGAGGACAAGATGGCACAGATTGTTGAACAAAGCACCGGGCTGGGGTGTCTCAATGCCATGGCCAAAAAGCAACCCGAGCCTCCAACCACACAACTGCACCGCGCCGCACTGCCTTGGCAAGATTGGCCGGCTGAGGATCTGGACCGGGTCATCCAAATGGCTTGGGAAGACCGGACGCCTTTTGAGGCCATCGAATGGCAATTTGGGCTGAAGGAAAACGACGTTCGTGCGCTCATGCGTCGTTCGCTCAAGCGGAAGAGCTTTGAGATGTGGCGCAAACGGGTCAAAGGCATGGGGACCAAACACGCCGCGAAGAGACCCCAGGCCGTGAAGCGATTCCGCGCGCCCGGTCAACGCCCTTGACGCGTTCTTCACGCGTTCTTGACCTACATTGCTTCGTCCATTGTTCAATTCTGGGCCATGAAACATCCAGTCACACGCCATTTTTTTGTCTTGATCAGCACATGCATGCTGACAATGTTCGTTGCAAGCAACAGCCTTGCGCAACGCAGCGCTTCGAAAACTGCCAAATTGGAACTCACCTCTGTTCCCACGGTTCCAGAAGGCATCGTAGACAAAGTGGCATTCTTCGTCCATGCTGACCCCAACTTCTTCACGTTGGAGGATTTGAGACGCTACGGCGGCAACATCAACATCATCAAAGCGGGGGAACGAATGGAGGCGATGAAGTACTTCAGCCTCGGTCGTGAAGTGACCATTGTCGATGACGCCGCCACGTGTGTCGTTGATGTGGCACTCGGACCGGAAACCATGTCCAGTCCTCGCATCAAATCCGAGCCCAGAAAACAGAATTCAGAAGCCTTGACCTATTGGGCAGAAATCGTGCACACCATGCCCGTTCGGGTGACGCTGTCCGATGCCAACGGCAACGTCCTTGACGGATTTGAAATCAACACTCCCCACGTGGTTCGGTACGGCAACGAATCGATCTCAACCATTGAATCTTCCAAAGGCAGTTTCAGCTACTCCAAGGGATCGCTGCGGTTTGACAGCGCCGACGGGGTACGCAACCGCCTGAAGAGCTTTGAAGGGCAGCGATTCGTCCGTCGCAAAGCAGTGCTCATGCAACTTGGCAAGGTGATTGACGAATTGGAAACGCGGCTTTTCTTCCTCGACACCAAACACGAGATCGACATCTATGTCGGCAAAGGAAAGCACGACTACTCTGCACTCGAGCTGGCCCAAGAACAGGCGCTGGTAGCTTTCAAATCCGGCAACTTGGATGCCCTCAATGCACCCATTGCCACTTGGAATGAATGGGTGGACATGGTGGACTTCACCAACAAAAAAGCCAAAGTGACGAAGAAGGTGGCCACCGGCCTGCATCTGAATTTGGCCGCAAGTCACGTGTACAGGAATGAATTTGGACCGGCTGCTGAAGCCCTGTCCTCGGCACGAGGGTTGGCCCTCGGAGACCAGGCGGCGCTGGGACAGTGTGACCTCTTGCTCGAACGGTTGCGGAAGCGTCGCCGTGCAGAAGTTGCCAACCCCAATTTTGTCGTCCCTACCAAAGACGAAGTGGAACGCGAAAAGGCTCCGGATTTCAAAAGCACCATCGGCAAGCGAACGCAGAACAAAGACGTAGACATGATCATGCCCGGAGACCGGTATGCGGAAATGGGCAACATCCTGGCGCAATGGAATGACGAAGCCGTGGCCGGAAGTGCCGAGGCGGCGGCAGCAGAAACCGCCGAAGCCTCCATCGCCCAACGACTCGGTGCAAGGTTGACTTCCACCATTGGAGGCGTCTCTTTGTCTTTGAGTCCATTCTTCGATGCTGACCTGGTAGGAAAACCCCTGCCGCGGGAGGTTTTTGACATTCCCAAACTCGTGTACCTCGATCTGACCGGCATGAAAATGGGGTCACTTCCTGACGACATTGACCGTTTGACGTTGCTGCAAACGCTTGTGGTCACCAACAACGACTTGAAAGAACTCCCCTCTGCCCTTGCCAACATCCCGACCCTCAAGCGGGTGGTGGCAAGGAACAACCAATTGACAAGCCTGCCTGAGGGCATGGAGAACCTCACAGAACTCAAAACCATCGACGTCAAAGGCAACCCCTTCGACCACGGCACCAAGGTGCAAACCATTCGACGGTTTGGGGAGGATGTGAAAATCAAAATTGACTGATGAAAACCACCCTCTTGCACGGCTGTGTCGTCTTCTTCGTTTGCCTTGGCACACCTGGATTGGCCCAAAACGAAAGCCCCAAAAAGCTGCATGACGGCCTCGTGAAGGTGAACTTGACCGACTTCATCTCAGGCAAGTACAGCCTCTCCTACGAACGGGTGATTGGCCCATGGACCTCAGCGGAGTTGACCGTGACAGGCATTGGGATGACCACTTCGGAATACACGTACAGCATCGCCAACCCCATCTCCTATCCTTGGGACAGCTTTTATCCCAGCCTGCCCGCGGACTTGGACATGACCATGTCTGGATGGGAAGTCCAAGGCGCCGTGAGGAAATACGGATGGGTGGATGACGGCATGCCAGACGGCTTTTACGCATCGGTGTTTTTGACCGCTGGCAGCGCACAGGTGGACGCGGATGAACGCATCCGGGATGTGACCTACGATCCAGATACGGTCTCCTTTGAGCCTGGCGCATTTCTTGACGAAATCGACCACGCATTGAAAGTCACGAAATGGGGCTTTGGGCTGACGGTCGGTTACCAATGGCTCACGGCGAGTGGACTCGGCATCGATGCATTCATGGGACCGATGTTTCGAGGCATGACCCGAACGTTCAGCATGGATGGCTACACCGATGCCGAGGCCAAAGACATCGTCGGCAACCGTCTGCAACAGCGTTACTCGCTCAGACCAGGGCCAAGTGAATTGTACAACGGCAACACCGGCCCGTGGTTCAATGGCGGGGTTCGCGTCAGCCTTGCCTTCTGACCGCGACGTCCCTCAGTTCAATTGCTCTCCGTGCTGGGAGTCATCGAGGCCCCGGGCTTCTTGCTTTGAGGTCACGCGCATGGGAATCAGCGCATTGACCAACGCAAACAGCACGTAGCTCAACCCAAACGCCCCAACCGCCACAGCAAGGAGCGCCGCGATGTGCTTCGCAAAGGTGTCAAACTCACCAGAAGTCAGGCCCACCTCTGCTGCAAAGACGCCTGTCAGCACCATGCCCACCATGCCTCCCACGCCGTGGCTTGCAAACACATCCAGCGTGTCGTCCACACGACCAGATTTGTGAAACAAGTCGATTGCAAGGTTGCTGACGAGTGCGGCCACAAATCCGATCGTGACACTGTCCCCCAAACTGACAAATCCGGCTGCGGGGGTGATGGCCACAAGGCCCACCACAGCGCCGATGCACGCACCAACAGCGGACATTTTGCGGTCGCGGAAGCGGTCGAAGAAAATCCACGTAATCATGGCTGTGGCTGAAGCGAGATTGGTGTTGGCAAAGGCAAGCACTGCATCCGTGCCCGCGCTGAAGGCCGATCCCGCATTGAACCCAAACCACCCAAACCACAACAACCCCGTGCCCAAGATCACGAATGGAATGTTGGCTGGCGTAAGGTCGTTGTCCATCCTCCTGCCCAGGAACAGCGCACCCGCAAGGGCCGCACACCCCGCGGACATGTGGACCACGGTCCCCCCCGCAAAGTCAAGCACGCCCCATTGACGAAGCAAACCGTCCGGGTGCCACGTCATGTGACACAGCGGCGGATACACCACCAGTGCGAACAACACCATGAACAGGATGTACGCCCTGAAACGCACACGCCCCGCCATGCTTCCGGTGATCAACGCTGGCGTGATGATGGCAAACTTCAATTGAAACAGGGCGAACAACAAAAAGGGAATCGTCCCGGCGAAATCGGCATTGGGACTCAGGCCCACGCCTCGAAATGCCAAGAACGTACGAGGGTCCCCAATCACGCCTCCGAGGCTGTCGCCAAAGCACAAGCTGAACCCCACAAGGACCCACATCACGCTGATCACGCCGAGGGCGACAAAGCTCTGGAGCATTGTGGAGATGATGTGACGCTTGTCGACCATCCCTCCGTAAAAGAAGGCCAAACCAGGTGTCATGAGCAACACGAACGCACTGGCCACCACCATCCACGCGGTGTCACCGGCATTCAATTCGCCCAGCGTCGAGGCATCCGTGGCCGCGTCGTACGAGGTTCCCAAGAACCAAATTGCTGGCACCATCAGTGCCAACACCAAAAAATTGCTTTTCCGTCCCATGATGTCAAGTGTGTGAACGGCGAAACTATCCCTTGGTTCCAACATCCACAACTCGTGTCCTTTGGACAACAAACTAGAAATCAACACATAAGAACCAGCACATCAGCTGGAGGTGGTGGGGTGCCACTCAATCAAAAAACAACCTGTGTCCCACAGAGATGATTGCTTGGGAATCAAAGCTTACGTTGCCATAGGTCCCGACTTCCAGGGTGAAATACCAATCGCTGCAACGCAGGTTGTTGCGGTCTTTGCCCCTGCGCTCGAGCCTGCGCTGAGCACGTTCCGAAAGGGTTCGCTCGCACCTTCGGGTGGGGATGGACTGTTGGTAATAAGCATGGAGAGGCCAAAGCCTCAAACCTATCGTGCCTGACGGACCACCCTCAAATCGCTGCAACCCCACGCCTACTTTGCCGGTGGCAACAGTGGGGAACGCCAATCCCGCCTCTGCTTCGAAGACAAAACCTGATTCGGACACCCTGCGCATTCCTCCCAACAAAGAGGCGCCAGGAAATGGAAAGTCTACAAAAGCGACGCCGATGTTGGAATCAAAATAGAATTCGACGTTGGCGGACGTTTCGTCTGTCTGCGCGTTCGCTTGAAACGCCGTTGACCATGCCAAAAGCGCCAAAAAAAAGAATCTGCAAGCCATGACGCAAATTACCACATGTTCTTGATTGTTATGTAGCTTACTCATCACACCCATGTGGCACTCTTCTCTGCATAGCACCGCGCGTCGCGATTGTCACGCCAGGATGATACGGCAGGTTGTTTGGGGCTGTTTCTGTTGGTGCATGGCTGGCGGCGCTCTGTCTCAACAGGACGGTGGGACGCTGGATTGTGGAACCGCCACTGTGGCTGTGCCGTCGGAGCAATCTTCATATCGAGGCGGCATTCTCCCTTTGCCCGGTGTCCTGGGGCTGACCGGGGAAGGAATCGACCTTTTGGTGTGGGAAACTGAAATTCCGCTCTTCACGCACGAGGCTTTCGACAACGCCTCCCTCGTCATTGAGTTCAATTCTGAAAACTCACCAAGCAACCATGCCACCGCGGTGATTGGCTCTGTCATTGGTCAGGGCAACTGTGCCTTTCACCCCACAGCCCCGAGGGCCACAGTGCATGCGTTTGACAATGCCCTCAGTCCTGACGGATGGTCCATACGACTGGCACAATGGGAAACCATGTTGGACGCGGGCATCGGACACATCACCAACTGGTCCTTCCTTTCAGGAGGACATTCGGTCAAGACGGACATCGAAACCGTGACCCATGCCCACCCTGAGCATCTCCTCGTGCTGGGGTCCGGCAACCCAAGCCACGCCAAATGGAACAGCGCCACCAACGACCACAAAAACGGACTCTCTGTGGGCAGCGTCAACCATGACCTGACCCTTTCTTCCGGCAACTCTGGCCGAGGTCCGTCTGATGAAGGTCGCATCAAGCCCGACCTTGTGGACTTTGGATCGCAGGTGGTGTTGCCTGGCATGGATGCCAATGGTGAAGGTGGTCTGCGCATCATGCAGGGATCGTCCTTTGCCTGCATTTTGACAGCCGGCAAGGCAGCCTTGATTCAACAGGCCGCCAACGACCTTTTGGGCCACACCCTGCGAGGCGACGCGCTCAAAGCCATCCTGCTCATGACAGCGCAAGATTTGGGGCCAAAGGGCCCCGACTTTCAGTTTGGCTTTGGTCGCATGCAAACCGACGTGGGCGTGGAATTCATCCATCGTCTGCACGACGGTTGTCCCAGCGCCGGAATCCATGTGGGGCACCTGCAACCTGGCGAAAGTGACACCCTGCTGGTGACCTACTCCGGAGTGCACCCCTTCCAAGCCTGTTTGACTTGGATGGACCCGGCCATTGGAGGCCAGAACCACAGCGTGTTGAACGACCTCAACCTGCGTTTCGAAAATGACGGAGGTGACGATGTTTTGCCTTGGGCCATGCCTGAGGCCCAAACCTTTTTGGACAACCTCTACGACCTCAGTCTCCTCGATTCACTCACAGCTGTGCGTCAGGTCAACCACATCGACAATGTGGAACTCATAGAAATCGACGGTTTGGAAGGAAATGCCCATCGCTTGGTTGTCCAACACAACGGGGCTTCCGACCAATCGTACGCTCTCACTTGGCAGGAAGTGTTGCCTCAGCCTTGGACCCTGCCCTCCACAAGTGAAACAGCCTTGAGTTGTGCTGCAAGTCAAGGCGACATCGAAGTGTTCTCCGAGCACGGCGTCATGGTCTCCGAGGCTTGCGGCCACGCCCTCGGCCATGGTGCCTATTTCATCCAGCAACGCCAAGATGACGGCTGTCACATGATGCGGACCTTCGAAGTTGATTGCGACCAATGTCCTGGCGACGTCAACGGCGACGGCATCGTCGGATCTTCAGATCTGATGGCCCTTCTCGCTCTCAGCGGCAACGCCAATGCCTACTGCAATGCCTCTTGCACTGCCACCAACCTCGCAGGAAGCCTGTTGGTCAACATCGACGACCTTCTCATTTTCTTGGGGGTGTTCGGCTCGACCTGCCAATGACCACACTTGGGGCAAAGCCCAAAGGTGCGATCTTCACTCAATCCTTGATGCAGCGGACTGGAAGTCCTAAAAGCGATCCCACAGGGACTGTACTTTTTCGCAAAGAAACCCAGTGATGACGGCCATTTTCAGTTGTCAATGCCATTTCGCGGGCCACTTTGCGGGCCAAAACTCCCCCTTGCATTTTATGGCTTTGTGTGCAACTCACTCGGCGGCGGTAACACAAACCGCCTCACTTTGATTTTGAAGCCCCCTTACCCCCTTTGTTGATTCCTGGACACAGCATCCCCTTCAACGCGGTCAAATCGAATTCTTAAACTCTCTCATCATCAGCACGGCCCCTTGAAGGGCCGTGCATGTAAGGAAAAAGAGCTCCTTCATCGATGCTCTTGAATCTCAGTTGATACCTCCATCTGCCTCCTTCCATTTCCTTGACAAGGGAAAGTTCGCGGTCAAATCAGTCCCGAGAGGTTAACCCTGTCAAGTTTGTTCAGCACATGATTTGGGCATGGGATGAAAAAGGCATTTACGTAGCTTTGATTAAAACCAACACTAAAAAATCACCTCCATGAAAAACAAGGTTTACATTGTCTCAAGGTCATTAGGGCGTGCATCTGAAAAAGACATTC
>JAYZBB010000011.1:0-26922 GCA_036339415.1 Bacteroidota bacterium
AAGAAATAACCCACCACCCTAAAAATCCGAGGCCATGCCGAAGATGAAAACCAAATCCAGCGCCAAGAAGCGTTTCAAGCTGACGGGAACTGGCAAAATCAAGCGCAAGCACGCTTTCAAGAGCCACATCTTGACCAAGAAAGGCACAAAGCAGAAGCGCAACCTCACGCACGCAACCACCGTCGACAAGGCGGACGTGCCCAACATCAAGCGTCAGTTGTTGGTCTGATTGACCGACAAAGGACACTGGTTTGTTTCACCCGGTGTTTGGCTTTGCAAGTGTGAACGTCTGTTCTCCGCCAACCACCAAAAAAGAACACAGAAATGCCAAGATCAAAAAACGCAGTGGCCTCACGCGCTCGTCGCAAGAAGGTCCTCAAAATGGCCAAAGGGTACTACGGTGCCCGGAAGAACGTTTGGACGGTCGCCAAGAACGCCGTCGAAAAAGGCCTTCAATACGCATATGTCGGACGCAAGCTCCGCAAGCGTCACTTCCGCAGCGTGTGGATTCAGCGCATCAACGCAGGTGTACGCCAGCATGGCATGTCCTACAGCGCATTCATGGGTCAGTTGTCCAAGTCGGGCATCGAACTCAACCGCAAGGTCCTCGCTGACCTCGCAATGAACCACCCCGAAGCCTTCAAGGCTGTGGTGGATCAAATCAAAAAATAAGACTTCAACACCTGTGGTGGGTGAAACAAAGGGCGGTCCCAATCGGGCCGCCCTTTTTGTTGGATCTGGCCGTGCCTTTTTGGGGCATCATTCTTCCAAGACCCGCTCCAGGGCCAATGCGGCAGCGGTGTAATCGGGTTTGATGCTCAACGCTTCCCTGTAATCGAGTTCTGCATCAGCATCCCTTCCCAAGCTTTCGTTGGCAAGGCCGCGGTTGAAAAACGCTTGGTGGTAGTAAGGCAGCGCTTCGATGGCCAATGAGAAATGATGCACGGCGCTGTCGTAGTCCTGGAGGTATTCAAGATGGATGTACCCTTGATTGAAGGACGCAGCGGCGTTGTTGGGGTCGAGGTCAACAATGTCGCGATATTCTTTTCTGGCCCTGTTCAAGTACGCCCGTGAGGTTGGTTTGAACTCTTGAAGGGAGTAGGCCAGGTTGTATCTCGCCTCCACGCTGTTGGGATTCAATTCAATCGCTGTTTCAAAATAGCCAAAAGCCAGGGTGTCTTTGGCATTGGCATACGTCAATCCCAACGCGATGTAGCCATCAAAGAAATTGGGGTCAACTTCAACTGAGGTTTGGAATGAACTCTTGGCGTTGTCCACATTGCCTTGATCCCGGTAAATCATGCCTTTCATCCAGTAGGCCTCTCGGTTGAGTGGCTGCAAGCGAAGCACGGCATTGAGTCTGTCAAAAGCATCTTCGTATTGACGCAGGTGGACGTGCATTTCAGCCCTTCGTAGCAGACACGGAATGTGGGAAGGAGCGACGTCGAGGCATTGGTCCAGGTGTGCGATGCATGTTTCAAAGGCTTGGGTCAAATAAAGAGCGTCTGCCTTGGCCGACCATGCTGAGGCATAAGTAGAGTCCGCTTCCAACGCGAGGTCCAAATCTTGAAGTCCTTCCGAGACACGTCCTTGGCGCAGGTGCCAAGCGGCGCGATCGACATAGCGACCGGCGTCTGTGGGGTCCTGAACAATGTGGTCATTCCAGTAGGTTGCACTGTCCAATTGAACCTCAGCGACATCTTTGGATCGATCTGCCGAGGTCGATTCACACCCCCAAAACATCAAAGCGAGGAGCCCCAAGGCCACCCCGCTTTGACAAGTTGATTGCAACATCACGTTCGATCTGTTCACGCAAGCGCTTCCTCCGGCGCAACCTCAGGGGTTGCTGTTGTCGGATGAATGGCTTCCTTGATGTTGTTTTCAAGTTCCTCCATCAATTCTGGATTGTCTTCCAGAAGCCCTTTGACAGCATCGCGACCTTGACCGAGTTTGGTGTCTCCATACGAGAACCAAGAACCGCTCTTTTTGATGATGCCATGGTCGACTCCGAGGTCAATGATTTCACCTGTTTTCGAGACCCCTGCGCCATACATGATGTCAAATTCAGCGCGACGGAATGGCGGTGCCACCTTGTTTTTGACCACCTTCACCTTGGTGCGGTTGCCTCTCACCACGTCGCCATCTTTGATTTGAGTGGAACGACGGATGTCGAGGCGCACAGACGAGTAAAATTTCAGGGCATTTCCGCCTGTCGTGGTTTCAGGGTTGCCGAACATGACGCCGATCTTTTCCCGCAACTGGTTGATGAAAATGCAGCAGCATCCTGTTTTGCTGATGGTGCCGGTCAATTTTCTCAATGCCTTGGACATCAATCGAGCCTGGAGACCGACTGAACTGTCTGACATCTCGCCTTCAATCTCAGCCCGAGGCGTCAATGCTGCCACAGAGTCAATCACGAGAAGGTCAATGGCCCCCGAGCGAATCAGGTTGTCTGCGATTTCCAACGCTTGTTCTCCGTTGTCAGGCTGGGAGATCAGCAAGTTTTCGGTGTCCACGCCGAGGTTTTCAGCGTAGAATTTGTCAAACGCATGCTCCGCGTCCACGATGGCACAAATGCCGCCCTGCTTCTGACATTCTGCAATGGCATGAATGGCCAGGGTGGTCTTGCCCGACGATTCGGGGCCGTAGATTTCGACGACGCGTCCTTTGGGGTATCCACCTATGCCGAGGGCCAGGTCGAGGTTCAAACTCCCGCTGGGAATCACGTCTACCTGTTCAACCACCTCGTCTCCGAGCTTCATCACGGTGCCCTTGCCGTACGTCTTGTCCAGTCGGTCCATGGTCAACTGGAGGGCTTTGAGTTTGTCTGCGTTTACAGCCATGTCAATTGGTTTTGAGCGAAGGTATTTGAGTCACTCCGTAAAGGACTTACGGAGGGGTGTATGTTTTGTCCACGTGAGGCAAAAAACAATGAACGACGCACGTGGAATCAGCCTTCGGGATGGAGGATTTCTTCGGCGTGGGCTTTGACTTTGGGCTTGGCAATCACTTGTTCCAAGATGCCATGCTCGTCAATCACGAACGTCGTGCGGTGGGTGCCGTCGTACTCGCGACCCATGAATTTCTTCAACCCCCAAACCCCATAAGCGTGATGCACGCTCAGTTCCTCGTCACAGAGCAAGTCGAATTGCAGGCCAAACTTGTCGATGAATTTGTGGTGGGACTTGGCGGGGTCTTTGCTCACCCCCAACACTTGGTAGCCCTTCTTAGTCAGTGCCGCCAAGTTGTCATTGAGGTTGCACGCCTGAGAGGTGCAGCCAGGGGTGTTGTCCTTGGGATAGAAGTACAAGATGAGTTTGGAGCCCTTGAATTCCTCCAACGTGCGCACCTTGCCGTGTTGGTCCGGCGCTGAAAAGCTAGGAGCTTGGTCTCCGGCCTTGAGGGGTGAAATGGAAGTCGCCATGTCCTAAAGAACACGAGAAAGCCTGCGAGGTTTGCCAACTCTTCGTCCTAATTTTCCCCTTCATGTCCACAACGCGTCCTTCTGCTCCAACCTTCGTCGAGGTGGTGGTGCCTTTGGCATTGCCCAAGACGCTGACATACAAGTGGTTTGGAGGAGGGGAGGCGCGCTCGGTGGTGGGTTCGAGGGTGGTGGTGCCTCTCGGGAACAAAAAGTGGACAGGGGTGATTTGGGAGGTTCACCACACGGCACCTGTCGGTTACGTCGCCAAAGAAGTGGAGGCCGTTGTGGACGATGCGCCGATCCTGACGCTGGCCCAGCGCGATTTGTTCGCTTGGATGGCCCAACACTACATGTGCTCTTTGGGCGAAATGGTGGGGGCTGCGCTGCCGGCCGGCATGAAACTGGAAAGCACCACGCGCATTGTGCTCCATCCGGAAGCCCACTCCGCCTCAGAGGAGGGGCTGGACGAATCGGCCATGATGCTGCTCGATGCCCTCCACGTGCGTGAGGACATGGGCATTCGAGATTGTGCGGAATTGCTTGGCATCAAACATCCCCAGCGCGCCATTCGGACGTTGTTGCAACGTGGTTTGGCGCTGGCCAAGGAGGAAATGAAGGAACGCAGCAAACCCAAACGCATTTCATGGGTTCGGGTGGCAGAAGGCGTTTCGGAGTCCGAGTTGTCTGAAGCTCTTGCATGGGCAGGGGTGAAGGCCGTCGCCATGGAACGTTTGTTGTTGGCGGTCATTGAGGAAGGAGAATTGCCCAAGCTGCAAGCCCAAAAGCGAAGCCGCACTGACGCTGCCACGGTCAACAAGTGGGTGAAACGAGGCATCCTCGAGTTGGAGGAACGCGAGCCTGCGCGTCCCCGCAAACCGGGTTCAGCTGCGCTGCCGACTCTTTCCAAAGCCCAGGCCTCTGCGTACAACCAAGTGCATTCTGGTTTGGTGGCGCGGATGCCCGTTCTGCTCCATGGGGTCACCGGTTCTGGCAAAACAGAGATCTACACGCACCTCATCGCCGAGGCGTTGTCCTCGGGTCAGCAGGTGTTGTTTCTCGTGCCAGAGATTGCATTGACGACGCAGCTGATTGAACGGTTGCGGCGCTTTTTTGGAGACGTCGTGCATGTGTACCACAGCCGTTTCTCAGATCGCGAACGCACGGAGACGTGGATGACAGTGCTGAACCCCAAAGCGGGTCAGTTGATTGTGGGTGCGCGGTCTGCTGTTTTGTTGCCCTTGCCCAAACTCGGCCTGGTCGTGGTGGATGAAGAACACGAACCCAGCTTCAAACAACACGACCCCGCGCCGCGTTACCACGCACGCGACGTGGCGCTGTGGATGTCCGCCCGGCAACACGCACCCCTCGTGCTTGGTTCGGCCACACCATCGGTGGAGACGCAATGGCTCGGCGAACAGGGACAGGTCAAAGTGGTGTCACTCACGGAGCGTTTTGGTGGTGTCATGTTGCCCGAGATTTTCCTGGCGGACTTGCGAAAAGAGCACAAACAGCGCAGCATGCGCGGCGGTTTCAGCAAAATGCTGCGCGACGAGATGGAGGCCACCCTGGATCAGGGGAAGCAAATCATCCTCTTCCAAAACCGCAGGGGATATGCCCCAGCCTACCAATGCACACAGTGTGGTCATGCTGCGCAATGTGAACGTTGCGACATTCCGCTCGTGGTCCACAAGACCTTGGGCGGCTTGCATTGCCACCACTGTGGTTACCACGAGCGGCCCGCCCCCAATGCCTGTGTTGCATGTGGAAGCACGGCGCTCAAGCCGCAGGGGCTGGGCACGGAACGCATAGAAGAAGAGTTGGCGGAACTGTTTCCCAAGGCACGCGTGGCCCGCATGGATTTGGACACCACCCGCAAGAAAAAGGCACACGCGCAGCTGCTTGAAGCGTTTGCCGACCTCGAATACGACATCCTTGTCGGCACGCAAATGGTCTCGAAAGGGTTGGACTTTGCGCACGTGGGCTTGGTGGGGGTGATGTCAGCCGACCGCATGCTGACCTTTCCCGACTTTCGCTCGTTTGAACGTGCATACCAAATGCTCACCCAAGTGGCAGGTCGGGCAGGTCGATCGAAAGAAGGAGGGCGTGGCAAGGTGGTCATCCAAACCTTCAGTGCGGACCATTGGTTGCTCCATCACGTCGTCGACCACGACCACGGGGCACTGGTGCGACGGGAGTTGATCGAGCGGGAAACCTACCAATACCCGCCCTTCGTTCGCATGGTGCGACTGACGCTCAAGCACGGAGATGCCCAGCGCGTGGAAGCGGGGGCAGGGGTCCTCGCCGCCCGGTTGCAACAACGGTTTGGGGAACGGGTTTTGGGGCCGGACACCCCGGCGCTGGCCCGTGTGAACGATCAACACATCCGGCAATTGACCTTGAAGTTCGAACGCGCGTTGCCCCTGTCGCAATACCGCCCCATCCTTCAAGCGGACCTCGAGGAATTCAGTTCCGACGCGCGCTGGAAGCGTCTTCGCGTCACAGTTGATGTCGATCCTGTCTGAACCACAACAAGCAGGAATTTCAGCGCTTTTGGCGCAGAGGCATGCGCTTCAAAACGGTCCCCCATTGGCCCGCCCCATTGCCTTCAAACGTCACCTGCCACAGCACAGCACGTTCGGTCCAGAGCCCCAATTCTTCCCAAGAGAGCATCGCCTCTCCGGGAGTTTGCATGCCTTGCCATTGGCCCAACAGCTTGCCAGTGGCGTCGGTCCCTTGAACGTGCCAGGTCCCCGCAACGTCCGCCTCGAGTTTCAATCCAGTTCCGCAAAAAGCAGCCTCCACCGCGGGCAGCTTGGCTTCAACCAGTTGGGAAGGCTTCGGCAGAACCCCAAAAAATACGGTGTGGTTTCCACTGCAAGCCACTGCGTACATGTCCCCAGAGGCGTTCACGCTGAGGTCAGCCGGGTTGTTCACTTGAAATGCTGTGGCCAGCGTTTCTTGGGTCCACGTTCCCGGTGTTTGTGAGCTGGGAGAGAACAGGGTGACCCTGTTGGGTGTCCAAGAACTGACCACCAGGGATTCACCGGCCCAATCCACCCCGTCGCAATTGCCGAGGCCCGTGCCATCAATGAGGGTGGTGACCTCTCCTGTGGCCACATCGACCTGCAAAATGTCGGCATTGTTGCCCCAATTGACCACGGTGGCCACCCCGTCCTTGAGAGCGACGCCGTTGGGCGTCGTGCCAGTGTTGGCGACCAAGACGCTCGAGCTCATGTTGGCTGGGTCGGTCACCTCAATTTTGAGCAGTTTGTTGCCTGAAAAATCGCTGACGACAAGAACGTCCCCGTCCGCATTCGACTCGCTTCCCATTCCGTTGAGCAACGCCACATTGTCGGGGCTGTGCGTCCCCAACGGCGAACCCGTCGTCACGTCGTAGGCCTTGATGTCGTTGTTGTGGATGGTGAACAAGGTGGTCCCAATGACTTCCATGCCGTAAGATGCCGCCGCATTGCCCAGGGTGTTCCATGAGTTGCCCAAATCGTCCGTGTACAACACGCTGCTTCCATTGCTCACAAGCCAGCGGTCGTTGATCGGATCATGTTCTGCGGATTCAACATTGGTGGGCGTTTGGCCCCAGAGGTTCGAGATGCAGAAGCCGGTGAGCAGAAGGGGGAGAAGGTGTTTCATGATGGTGGTGATGGTCATTCAAAATAGGTGGAGACGAGGTCCAAACGTTGGTCGAATCGAATCCAAGACAGGCCTTCGTCGACTTGCGCTGTCCAAAGCAAAGAATCGGTCAGGTCAACGGTCAAAGTTTGGCCTTCCACCCACAAGGAATCGATGCCAAAGGGGAGGGCTTCATACGGAGTGCAATTGTGACATTTCCCCATAAAATCCAATGCGTAGTGAGACCATGTGGCGCCAGGCTCGATGGTCCACACGGTGTCGAGGTTCCAACCTGTGTCCGCTTCACTCGCTCGAAATCCCAATTGCACTGCCCTGTCTGTGCGGTTGGTGAAATGCTGGTTGACGTACGTGGCCCCTTCGCAGGACGCCAATGTCAACAGTGTGCCAAGAAGGCAAGAGTTCAGCCTAAAGCGTCGTCTGAAATCAATCATGGGAGGGTAGGTCGTCTGAGGTGTGGGATATCCACGTTCGGGCAGCCAACACATAGAACACGGTGAACACCACAACCGTTGCACCGCCGTACCAGACCGCACCAGACCAATCCGGGGGCTCCAACCCTTGCGCTCTCGCCTCTGCAGCTGAAATGCCATCCGTCAGGCCATGGGTCACTTTCCAAACGCGGTAAAGCTGATTCTTGACCAAGGTGGTGCTGCCCAGTCCTACGATGGGAGCCAGGACCAGCCAGCCTTGAAACCAGTGCTCATGCCGTTGTCGAAGCTGCCGCCAGTTCATGCCACTGGCGCGTTGCGATGTCCAAAGATGGAACTTCCAACCCGGACCATGGTGCTGCCTTCTTCCACGGCCAATGGCCAGTCGCCGCTCATGCCCATGCTCAACACTCCCCACTCGGCATTTCTGGTCGCCGCCACTTTGGCGAAGTCGTGTCCAACCTCAGCGTGCAACCTGGCCAAGGCAGCAAATTCACTTTTGACCTGGTCGGTGTTGTCGGTGAAGGTTGCCATCCCCATGAGCCCTACGGGCGTGAGATGCGGGTATGACGACCAAACTCCCTCATTGGCGAGGGCCCGCAATTCTTCTGCATCAAACCCAAATTTGGTCGCTTCCTCTGCGATGTGCACCTGAAGCAAGATGTTCACAGTGCGGTTGATTTTGGCGGCTTCACGTTCCATGACGTCCAGAACTTTGCGTCGATCCACGCCATGCACGAGATGCACGATGGGCAGGAAATCTTTGATTTTGTTGGTTTGGATGTGACCAATCATGTGCCACCGAATGTCTTGCGGAAGGCGCCCTGCCTTGCCCACCAATTCTTGAACTCGATTCTCCCCAAAGTCTCGTTGACCAGCGTTGTATGCCGCCATGAGGTCGTCGTCAGGTTTGGTCTTGCTGACGGCCACCAAGGTGAGCTCTCGGCCCTCTTGAAGTGCGTGCGCATTGAGCTTTTCCCTCACCTGTTCCAGTCGGAGTTGCACGTCGTGGCTCATGGTCGGATTTGGTGGATGAACAATGCACTTCGGATTTTGGGCTCCACCCACGTGCTCTTGGGTGGGAGGTTGCCGCCGCTGTCAGCGACGCCGCGTACTTGGGCAAAAGGCACGGGGTGCATCAGGATCAACATGCGTTCGGGATGAGACTGGGCACGGGACGCCCATCCTCCCTGCGGTTTCTGTGGTTCAGGCAGATGTCTCAGACGTTTGTCTTCTCGTGGGTTCTCGATGCCCAACACCTGTCCCAAAAGATGTTCTTTCACCCAATCCGCATCCGTTGGCAGTGGGCACGTTTCTTTTCTTGTGATTCGCCAAGTTTGGTGTTGGAAGTGAACGACAATTTCTCCGGGCATCGACGGTGTCGAAGTGGCATCTTGGAGCGTTTGAACATTGCAATGGGAGGCGTTTTTGAGCGCGGATTCCAATTCGCTCAGGTTCATCTCAACATCAGAAACTTCCTTGTGGAATCCCAAAATGGTCAATTGCGCCTCTGGCACCACAAAGGCCAAAATGCGTTGCGCGCCCTCCAGCTCAGGATGCGCTTGGGCGAGTCTTTGTGAAGACGCGAGACGGTGGTGCCCATCTGCCAAATACAATGTGTCGCAGTCTTGCCAAGCGCGGGCAAAATCCCGCCCTGCGCCGGTGTGCGCCCCCGTCCTCCAGATTTCATGTCTGACTCCGTCGGCGGTCATGAAGTCAGTGTGAGGCGTGTGCGACGTGAGGTCATGCAACATCGCTGTTGCTCGACCGGAATCGGGATTGTCGTCAGGGCGTGCGCACAAAATGGGCTCGGCATGGACGCCGACCTCGTTCAGGAAGGAAGCAAACAGAACCTCCCGGTTGGCCAGGGTTTGTTCGTGTGTTTTCAGGCCACCATTCGCGCACAGGCTCAAGTCGAGGTTGCAGACCACGCCAGTCCAGCTCTGTCCTTGGTTGGATTGACGGTAGACAATCCACTCCTCGAAATCCGCTTCTCGCAACCAACCCCTTTCCTTGAACTGGGCGTACCCCATCCGGACTTCTCGAAAGAACGCCGCTGACCCGCGGGGTGCATTCACTTCGCGAGACGCGTCAGGGTTGATGACTTGGATGTACGAGTATGGGTTGTGCTTGAGCTTGTCCCGAAGTTCCTCTTTGTGGTAACTCAAATAAGACCGAGACGCCACCAAATGAGCCATGTGTCGCGGCGGAGTCACCGCGGCCAGAGGCTGCATCAGGTGCTGCACTGGGGTCATGCCAAGGCTTCGATTTGGGCTGCAAGTTCGAGTCCGATGCGGTCCTGCGCCTCCGAGGTGGCGGCTCCGATGTGCGGAGTCAGCGCGATGTTGTTGTGCGCCAAGACATCGCCCCGAGGGGCAGGTTCCCCCACAAACACGTCGAGCCCCGCACCCGCCAAATGTCCTGAATCGAGCGCCGCGAGCAGCGCGTCTTCGTCTACGGATCCGCCACGAGCGGCATTGACCAAAAACGAACCTTCTTTCATGGTCGCCAATTCTGCGGCGCCAATCACAGCGCTGCCATCGGCTTGGGCCGGCACGTGCACGCTCACCATGTCCGCTGTGGACAAGAGGTCATTCAGTTCAAGACGAGGACAGTCTACATGGATGGTCTGGCCACCCACGTGCACGGCAACGCGGCCATCGGTGACAAAAGGATCGTGTGCAACCACGTCCATGCCGCAGCCCAGCGCATACGACGCCAACGATCGACCAATCCGTCCAAACCCGACAATGCCAAGGGTTTTGCCTCTCAATTCTGTGCCTTTGCCGTATGCTTTCTTCAAGGCTTTGAATTCTGCGTTGCCACGGGTCGGCATCTGTCGGTTGCTGTCGTGTTGGAACCGAGCAAGGCTGAAGAGGTGTCCCATCACCAATTCGGCCACACTCTGCGACGAAGATGCAGGGGTGTTGAACACAGTCAAACCTTGGTTACGAGCGTACTCCACATCGATGTTGTCCATCCCTACACCACCTCTTCCGATGAATTTGAGGCTTGGACACGCATCGATCAATGGTTGTCGGACCTTGGTCGCCGAGCGCACAAGGATGCCGTGAATGTCGTTGGTCTGGATGAACGATTCGAGTTGTTCGGCCTCCACAAAGTCGGTGTAGAGGGTGTGCCCTGCTTCGCGCAGCGCTTGTTCTCCTGAGGGGCTGATGCCGTCGTTGGCCAAAATGTTCATGTCGATGAATTCAAGGGGATGGTCTAAATGTGGGAATGGGTCAGCCTTGGGTGCGTTCAAATTCGCGCATGACGTCAACGAGAACCTCCACGCTGCTCAAGGGCAGGGCATTGTACATGGACGCTCGATATCCGCCGACGCTGCGGTGTCCTTTCAAGCCGTTGATGTTGGCGGCATTCCATGCGGAATCGAAGGCGCTGGCCAGGGTGTCGTCGTTCAACCGGAATGTGACGTTCATGTGGCTGCGGCTTCCGGTTTGTGCGTGGCCTGAAAACAACTCGTTGCGATCGATTTCAGCGTAAAGAAGGGCTGATTTGGCTTCGTTTTCTTGCTGAATGGCTTCGACACCTCCGCGTGCTTTCAGCCAGCGCAAGGTGAGAAGGGTGGTGTACACCGAGAACACCGGGGGGGTGTTGAACATGCTGTCCTTGTCGAGGTGGACGCTCAGGTCAAGGTAGGAGGGGATGCTTCTGCCGGTGTGACCGAGTCGCTCTGTATCAACGGCATACATGACAGCACCTGCCGGCCCCATGTTTTTCTGGACGCCTCCATAAATCAAGGCAAAAGGCTCCGGGTCGAACGCTCTGCTCAGGATGTCAGAACTCATGTCGGCGATCAAAGGGACGTTGCTCTTGGGCATGGTCGCGTATTGCGTTCCAAAAATCGTGTTGTTCGTGGTCAGGTGAAGAAACGCATTGTCTTCGTGCACCTTCCCCAATTCTGGAATGCGATCGTAGTTGTGTTCTTTGGAGCTGGTGACCACCTCAATTGTTCCTGCATGTTTTGCTTCTTTGATGGCCTTGGCGGACCACGTCCCCGTGTCGGCATAGGCCGCTTGCCCCCCCTCAGGCAGGAAATTCATGGCAGCCGTCAAAAACCCCAAACTTGCACCGCCCTGCAGGTAGAGCACGTCAAAGCGGTCGGGCAAATTGAGAAGCTCCTTCGTCAGAGCACGGCATTCTTCCATCACCTCAACAAACGCCTTGCTTCGGTGTGACATTTCCACCAACGAAAGGCCGTGGTCTTCCCAAGATTGCACGGCCTGGGAGGCCTGTTCTAACACTTCCTGAGGGAGGATGCAGGGACCTGCGGAGTAGTTGTGGATGGTGGTCATGTTCAATCGGTTTTCCTGTGGTGCTTCAAAGTTCCCAAAATGGAATGACGTGCGCCATGTTTTGGGTCAGAAGAAGTTTTCAGAACGAACGGCTTGGCCTTGTTTGAAACCCTGGACAATACTGAAACCAGGTTGATCCGTTCATTGTTTCAAGTCGTGAAAAAGGCGACCGATGGGGCCGCCTTTGTCCGGTGGAAGCTTGGGTTGTTCAGCGCCCCTCTGCAAAAGCGAGCACTTCCTCTCCCAGAGGATTGGCTCCGCTGCCCAAAGCGGCGACGAGTTCACCCTGTTCATTGACCAGGAACTTGTGGAAGTTCCAACGCACGTCGTGGTCACCAGAGCCGTTCAATGCTTTTTGTGTGAGCCAAGCGTAGACAGGGTGTTGGTTGTCCCCTTTGACATCCACTTTGGTCATCATGGGGAAACTCACGCCGTAATTCTTGGTGCAGAACTCCCGAATGTCTGAGGCCGAGCCTGGCTCCTGGCGCCCAAACTGGTTGCAAGGGAAGCCCAAGATGACAAAGTCTTTGTCGCTGCATTGTTTGTACAATGCTTCGAGGGGTTCATACTGTCGTGTGTAACCACAACGAGAGGCAGTGTTGACAATGAGCACGCGCTTGCCTTTGAGGTCTGAGAATGAAAACGTCTCTCCTTCGAGGGTTTCGGCAGACAAGTCGTGGAATGAAGCCATTGCGGGTGCGGGTTGGTGCCAAGTGCTGGCATTGAATGTTGTCCATGCGACGAGCCCGGCGGAACCGAAAATCGCAGCAGCGGTGAGAACAAAAGTAGAAGTCGTGTTCATGCCTTTGGAACGCGACGGACGAGGTTTTTGTTCAACGCATCCAACGGGATTGAAACACAGAGGGCAAGCGCTGACCAAGGTTGTGCCGCAATGCCGCCGTTGGGTCCGTCCATGCCGGCGCAATCCACTGTGGGAATGCCATCAACAAAAGGGCTCCCAGCGTTGCAGCAATCGCGGATTCGACCCACCATTCCAGTGGCAGCAGCAGCATGGTGATGGTCGTGACCAGACCCAGTGCTGTTCCGGCCCAAAGTGAAGTCAACATCTGTCCAAGCGTCACTTGAAGTCGTGTCATCACCCAGCCTGTGGTGAGAATCCATTGTATTGAGGAAGCCATCACTACGGCCCAGGCCACCCCAACGAGACCGAGCCCTTTGTCCAGGGCGATGAAAACTCCCGTCCCCACCAAAAGGAAAAACAGGAGCTTGATGGCCATGCCTGCCCAGAGTCCGTCAAGGGCTCTGAGGTTGGCATCTCCCAATTTGGTCAAAGCGCGAAACGCCACGGCTGCAAAGAGGATTTGAACGACGGGAGCAGCGCTCGCAAAGCGGTCTCCCAAAAACAACCATGTCACTCCTTGCGATTGCAACACCAATGCCGATGTCAAGGGGATGGTCAGGAGCGCCACCAAATGCATGGCGCGCAGGGTCACATTTCGGGTTTGCGCATCGTTGTCTTGAATGCTTGCCATGCCGCTGAAGAGCACGCTGTCACCCAGTTTGCCGAGCACGGTGATGGGCTGCCCCATCAGATGCACCGAACGATCGTAAATGCCCGTTTCACCGGTGCTGAGTTTTTCCCCCACCAGCCAAACATCCACTTTCGCAGCTGCATACGTTAGCAGGTTGAATGCCGTGCTTCTCATGCCATATCCCAGAAGTTGTCGAATGCGGCTGAAACTGAATCCTGCCAGCCAAGGGATGCGTGCCTGGGAGAGGTAGCCAATGCTGAGCACAGCGTTCTGGACAAGCAGTGCCGCGACATAAGCCCACACCCCAGCACCTTGCCAAGCCAAAACCAATCCAACCCCCAAATTTCCGACAACCATGCCTGTGAGGGCACATGCTGTCAGTGCCTTGAAGTTCATGTCACGGATGAGCATGCTGCGCGAGACCACACTGAACCCAGAGATGACAAAACTCAACGAAATCCATCGGAGCACAGGGCGCAGCGTTGGCTCGTCGTAGTGGAGTGCAAGCTCCGGTGAGGCAATGAACATGCCTGCAAAGAAGACACCTCCGAGCAGCGCACTGAACCACCATGCCGAAGCAATGTGCGTCGAATCGAGCTTGGCAAATTGGACCACAGAGGGGCCTATTCCGACCTGTGCAAAAATCTCCACCACGCCAACAACAATGAGGGCAATGGCCATGATGCCAAAATCCTCCTCGGTCAACAATCCGGCGAGAATCCGGATGTATACGAGTTGCAGGAGAACCTGCAAAAACACGTTGAGGCTTTGCCAACTCAGCGAAGCCCCCCAAGAGGGCGTGCGGCCCTCTTCCGCCATCAGCGTGCGATGCTTACTGCCCTCCGCTCGCGGATGACCGTGATTTTCACCTGACCCGGATAGGTCATTTCGTTCATGATGCGTTGGCTGATGTCGAAGGACAACTGATCGGCCTGATCGTCGCTGACCTGGTCGCTTTCAACCATCACACGCAACACCCGTCCAGCCAGGATGGCGTAGGACTTGGTGACTCCAGGATATTCCAAGGCCAGGTTCTCGAGGTCACGCAAACGTTGGATGTAGGCTTCAACCATCTCCCTGCGTGCTCCTGGACGGGCCCCACTGATGGCATCGCACACTTGAATGATGGGGGACAGGAGCGACGTCATTTCGATTTCGTCGTGGTGAGCCCCAATTGCATTGAGTACGTCGCCTCGCTCTCCTGCTTTTTCTGCCAGCTTCATGCCGAGCAAAGCGTGAGGCAGTTCACTTTCTTCGTCGCTCACTTTGCCGATGTCGTGAAGGAGCCCAGCGCGCTTGGCTGCCTTTGCATCCAATCCGAGTTCTGCAGCCATGGTGGCGCAGAGGTTGGCCACTTCTCGGCTGTGTTGAAGCAGGTTTTGCCCATATGATGAGCGGTATTTCATGCGTCCAACCATGCGGACCAGTTCACCTTTTATGTTGTGGATGCCGAGATCAATCACGGTGCGCTTTCCGGTTTCGGCGATTTCTTCCTCGATCTTCTTGGTCACTTTCGCCACGACCTCTTCAATGCGCGCCGGGTGAATCCGTCCATCTGTCACAAGCTGGTGCAGAGACAAACGTGCAATTTCGCGGCGGACAGGATCAAAACAGCTGAGAATGATGGCCTCAGGAGTGTCATCGACGATGAATTCCACACCTGTCGCAGCCTCAAGGGCACGGATGTTCCGGCCTTCTCGGCCAATGATGCGGCCCTTGACGTCGTCGTTTTTGATTTGAAAGACAGAAACGCTGTTCTCCACACTGTGTTCCGTGGCCACCCTTTGGATGGTTTGAATCACGATTTTTTTGGCCTCAGCGTTGGCTTTTTCCTTGGCCTCGTCAATGATGTCTTGGGCCTGAGAAGCGGCCATGGCTTTGGCCTCGGTTTTGATCTGATCGACCATGGCCTGTTTGGCATCGTCTGCGGTCATCCCGCTGAGCTTTTCCAGTGCCTCAATGGCCTTGCTGTGGTCGGTGTCGAGATCTTTTTGCTTCTTTTCCAGCGCATTCAAACGCTGGGTGAGCTTTTCTTGGTCCTTCTTGAGCTGCCGTTCTGTGTTTTTGTTTTGGTCGATGGTCCGTTGCAAGTTGCTTTCGGTGCGCTTGATTCGGTCTTCCCGTTCATTCAGTTTTCGGTCGAGGTCTTTGCGTTGATTGGCTTGTTTTTCTTTGAGCTCGATGAATTTTTCTTTGGCTTGGAGGATTTTCTTCTCTTTGATGGATTCTCCTTTGAGTTCAGCTTCTCGCACGATGCTGTCTCGTTTGCCTGTGAGTACACGCAAAAACAAGACATAGCCAGCTCCACCTCCTAGCAGGAGTCCAGCAGCTGCGGCAATGATTGGGTTCATGGGGTGGTCAATTGAAAAGCCCCTGCATCAGGTTGTCATGGCAGCCTGAATGCGTTTGAGAAGCTCATCAACTCGTGCTTGTGGCCATGAATCGCCCGCAGAATGGGGCTGGATTTGCCCTGTTTCAGTTGGGTTTGATTTGGCTTGAACGGCAATTTGGAGTGCAGCCATGGCCATCAAATCAATGCGGTCAGAGATGGCGTACTGCGACTTCAACTGCGCTATTTGCGCCTCAACGGACTCTGCGGCAGCACGCACAACACTCACCTCTTCCGGTGAAAGAGTCAGTGGGTAAGTTCTGCCGCCAAGTGTGATGTCGAGGGTTTCCATGGGTTCTTTCTCAGGGTTTGAGAAGGGCAATGCAAGAGTCAATTTCTTCAACAAGCGCATCCAATTCCGCTGCTGACAGCGATTGAGTTGGGGGCGTAGGGGTTGAAAGAATGTGCGTTGAGTTGTCCTGCTGCGTGGCCTTAGAAAGGGCGAGTTTGGCGTCGTCCAATTGTCCTTTCAGGATTCGGCTTTGCGCCTTTTCCGCTTCGAAGGCATCGAGCAAAGCGCCGACGGCTTCGAGCAAATTGGACAAAGATTGTTCTTGGGTTGACATGGGGACAGCTCGTGAACAAAAGTAAGTGTTCAGGGGCAACATGCACGGCTTGACTGCCCGTAGTTTTGCACCATGGCAGCCTCAAATCTGTGTTCTTCCCCGTCGTCATTGATGTTGTGGGAGTTGCGCATGTTTGGTTTTTCGAAGATTTTGGCTTTCAGCATGTTGGCCTTGGTTGCTTCAATGTCTTCGGAAGAATTGAATGCCCAAACCTTGGACCGTGCAACGGCCTTCAAAAGGCAGCATGCTTGGGTTGCTCCACTGGCCATCACTCCGAGACTGAGTGGCAACTTTGGGGAGCTTCGGGGCAATCATTTTCACACCGGTGTGGACCTCAAAACAGAAGGTCGAGAGGGGTTGGTGGTCTTGGCGTCAACCTCTGGAAAGGTCGCACGTGTGAAGATGTCCCCTTGGGGCTATGGCAATGCACTTTACCTCGAAGGGCCGGATGACATCACGACCGTCTATGCCCACTTGCAGCGCTTTGCACCCAAGGTTCAACAATGGGCGATCCAACGGACATACAAATCGAGGTCACTGGGGCTCGATGCTTCACCCTCCGAGGCGGATTCCTTGCATTTCGAAGCTGGTGACACCTTGGGTTGGAGCGGAAATTCTGGCGGCAGTGGTGGCCCGCATTTGCATTTTGAGGTGCGGAGAACGTCCAATCAGCATCCACTGAACCCGCTGGACGGTTGGTTGGACAAGCGGGACACGCGGTTGCCCCATCTGCCCAAGTTGTGGATCGAGTCAGAGCAAGGCATGATGTCTTGGGTTTGGTCCAAGGACACCTTGCGGTTGCCGACCAAAGTTCGATTTGCAGTGGAGGGTTACGACTTGTTGGACGGGGCTTCAAACATCTGTGGATTGCGCACCTTGGAGGCCACGCTCACCTCCTCTGAGGGCGAAACACTCCATTCGTTCATGGCCTCATGGGGCGAGCTTGACTTTGGGGTCAACAAAGACATGAATGCCCATGCTTTTTATCCCGTTTGGTCGACCGAGCGGGATCAGGTTCATCGTTTGCACCGCATGCAAACCAACCGCTTGGCCATTTACAGGACCCCCAAAGACGACGGATGGGTGGAATTGGCCGATGGTGAACTTGCAGTTCTTGACATCAGTGCCTCTGACGCGGTGGGGAATATCACACGAAAACGGGCTGTGTTGCAAGGCGGTAAGACGCTGCAGACGAAGGGCTGGACGTCTACGACCATGGAATGGGAGGATTCGGTTGCCTGGATCTCACCAGCAACAGGTGGAGAACGCATGTTTGGTGCGGCCAAATTGAGGTGGGCAAAAGACACCTTCTTTGAGGCCACCGCCGTGGCATGGGAAATGGATGCCGCCGGGCAGGGTGGCACCTTGCACGCATCTCTGGTGCCATTCAGGAAGCCCGTTGAAGTTGTCTGGACGTTGCCAGAAAAGGTCCAAGCCTGGGATGGAAGCTGGGTCGTCTTGCCCGGCACTTCATTGCCCAAGGACCGTTGGCTGGCGGTTCAACGCGACACGCGAGGTGAAGTCGAACGCGCTGAATTGGTCGAGATTGAGAGAGATCAGGTGTCGGTGCAATTGTCCAAGGCAGGGACGTGGAAACTGGAGCGAGACACAGTGGCGCCAAAGCTTCTTCCTTACCACAGCGCGACACCCCTCGTTGCCAACGGGAATGCGGTTTGGTTTGTTGAAGATGCACTGGCAGGAATCCGCAATGTCGAGTTGAGTTTGGATGGTGAGTGGGCACGTCTCGTATGGAATCCCAAGCGAAACATGGTGACCTATGTGGCCACCGATGCCATGCATGCTCGGAAGCAACCTGTGCAGGCCAAACTCATCGCTGAGGATGAGGTGGGCAATGTGCAAGTATGGGAGGGGGCGCTTGTTTGGCCTTGAGTTTGAGTCAGCGCTGCACCCTGGATTCGATGAAACTGTAGTCCAAGAAGTACAAGGCGCGAAGTGAAATGGAATGGGTGAAGCTCTCTTCAAGCATGCCTTTCCAATTGTCCCAGTACCCTGCTGGGAGGGTGTTTCCCGTTTCGTTCAGGGTGTTTTTCCAAACCAAGCTCAACTCGCTGCCAGGCGAAAACATCCAACGATACACCAGGTCAACGCTCCATGCATTGTAATTCAGGTCTTTCACAGAAGTGCCCTCCGAGTCATTCAGATAAAGGTCATTGAACATTGTGTTGCCGAGCGTGCCGTCTGCTTGAAGACTGTAAAATTCCTCGTAATCCACGATGCTCCAGTAGTGGCGATTGCGGGCTGATAGGCTGGCTGTTGGCGTGAAGATGTAGCTCGCATTGAGCACATGCGTATGGCTGGTGTTTTCTCGTCGCCCAAACAAACTCGTCGTCCCCGAACCCCAAGGATTGTCTTCCAAAGACACCCATCCACGCTCATTGAGCCGTCGCTGCCAACTCCACACATAGTCAGCACTGAGTTTGTCACTGAAGCGAAAGCGAGGAGCAAGGCGCAAAAAGAACTCATTCCAGTCTGGAACTTCCGGACGCCAGCGTCGTTTGATGAACCCATCAATTGCGACTTGGCGTCGATAGTCCGTGGATGTGTAGAAATCAACAGACGACCAACGTGGCGTTTCGAAAGGGAGTCCGTCAATCCTCGAGGCAAACCAATCTTTGCCCATGCTCGGTTGGCTCTCTGCGGTCAACTTGTTGAACCAAAACGTTTGGGTGACGGCGGCCCATTCTGCCTCCCAGTTCCAGTTGCTGTAGACCCTGGGTGCGTAAAGCTGGTTGTGGTTGGCGCCGAAGTTCCACCACATTCGATTGAATGCACCAAAAGGCTGGTAAATGCCATATTCCAAATCGAGGTAGGACGCGATCTCGTTGGGGGCAGCGAGGTAGCCAAGGTCATTGGGGTTGTACCATTCGGATTCTCGATATTGGCCCAACGAGCCTCGAAATTGTCCAGATGTTTTGGCCAGCTCCAAACCCCACTTGTGTCCCTCCTCATGGCTCGTGATGTCTCCCTGCGCCATGGTGTTGATTGCTGCATTTCCAGTCAAAGCGAGGCTGTTGTCTTGGTTGCGCAACGACCATTCGGTGCCTTGCACATACGCATCGCGTCCGTCGCTTGATCTGACGGTGGCCGCGCTGAGCGCGGTGACGTAGCCATTGTTGGGCAGGTTTTGATCGACCACAGTGACGTTGTACGAAGTCAGCGCATTGGCGCCGTCGGTGGTGTCGCGTGCGAACGCCTGAAACACCCCAATTCCAGTGCTGGATGCGGTCCGTCCACTGATTTTGGTGGCATTGAAAAGCTGTCCTTCGGATCCGATGCGTCGGCTGTAAAACAAACCACCTTTGTTGAACAAGTCCGTGCCCTCCAGGAAGAAAGGACGATTCTCGGCGAATTGAACTTCAAACGGGCTCAGGTTCAGCACGAGGTTGTCGGTGACAACCTGCCCAAAGTCTGGCACCAACGTCATGTCCACGGTGAAGGCGTCACCGATGCCAACTTTGGCGTCCAACCCCCCATTGACAGGATTGGCCCACTGCCGTGCACCGTTGTCGTCGAGTGCCGTGGTGCTGTACGCACTGACATAAGGGAACAAGGCAATCCTTGGCGGCGTGTTCACACCTTCGATGCCGCGCAAGATGCCTCCTTGGTTGACCATTCCTTCCATGGTCGGGTCGAGGGCATTCCACACGGTTTCCTCGCGTGAGCGCCTGACGGTTCTCCATATGTTCATGCCCCAAACCTGCTCCGCTCCATCTGGAAGGGTGGGCATTCTGAATTGGCTCCAAGGAACCCGAATCTCCGTGGACCAACCGCCTTTGTGGATTTGGCTTTTCACTTCCCAAACGCCGTTCCATGCGTCGTCAGAACCTTGGGCATTCATGATGAAGTCATTCAGCGCACCGCGAGGAGTGGTGCTGAACCCCACGGAATTGATGCCGTCGTTGTAAGGGCTGAACCAAATGCCAAATTCATCTGAGTTCTCCACGCGGTCACGCACACTCAATTGTTGGAGAATGGAGTCAGGGGCAGGGTCGTGCATTTGCGCACCGACGTACAAGTTTTGGTCGTCGTAGGCAATCCAAACTTCGGTGCGATGGGTGGGGGCGCTTTGAGGGAACGGGCGATTCTGGGTAAAGTTCGTGGCACCTGGCTTGGTTCGCCAAACGGCGTCGTCGAGCTTGCCATCGATCACAGGCGGTGTTTCAACGCGGAACGCGTTGGCCATTTGGTTCGTCAAGTTGAATTGCGATTGCGCCCCTGCATCCAATCCCATGCAGGTGACCCATGCAAGGAGAACTCGTGGCAAAGGTCTGATGGGTGTTCCTCGTCTCAACGGTAGATGCGCTGTTTGTTCAACCAGCTTTGGTAAGCTCTTGCGTTGCGCAAATGTTCTCGGTACGTCTTGGCAAAATCGTGGGTGCCATCGCCACCGGGCTTGGCGCACATGTACAGGAAACGGTGTTCAGCGGGATGCAAGACACTCTGAAGGTACCGAGGGTCCACGTATCGAATCGGGCCTGGCGGCAACCCTTGGTGCTTGTAAGTGTTGTAGGGCGAGTTCACCTCCTTGTGGACATCGAGCACTCGGCGGATGGTTGGGTCGTTCAAAGCGAAAATCAGGGTGGGATCTGCTTGAAGCGCCATGCCCTTGTTGAGCCTGTTCAAATAGAGGCCTGCCACCAAGGGGGCTTCCTTGATCACAGCTGTTTCTGCTTGAACGATCGAGGCCAAAACAGTGACTTCTCGCGGCGTCAAACCCAGAGCCCTTGCTGCGGCAAGGCGGTCTTCTGTCCACCACGCATCGTGTTCACGCAGGATTCGCTTGGCCAAGCTCTTCACGTCCGTTTCCCACCACATTTCATAGGTGTTTGGAATGACACGCCACCTTATGGAATCTTGTGCGAAGAGCCGAGCGACCTCAGTGCTGTCGGCGAAAATGTGACGTGCAGCGGCACCTGCAACCGGACCTACATCACGTCCGGAAGGAATCACCACCATCACAGGTTCGCGCTGGCCTGTCACCAATCGGGAGGCGCTTTGCTTCACCGATTCGTTGGCCGGAAACGTGTATTTCCCTGGTTTCAGCCGAGAGGTCCAGTCGCGGAACGACACATGTTCCATCACACGACCTCCTTCAACAGGCATTTGGGCATCCAGGGTCACAGCCAATTCGTCCGTTGTCAATCCTGGGGGCAGGTGCACCGTCACTGCCGTGGATTGCCATGACCCCGACACCCATCGCTTCCAAGCGAGTGCTGACAAAAGGCCACCAACGACAAAGACGGTCATCGCAATCAATGCGAGGAATTTCGTGCGTGTCATGCCAGCGGCGAATTGGATTCAAGGAACAACTGCGCCGTGATGAGGTCATCCCAATGTCCATGGGGTGTGCGCACCCAAGACTTTCTCACACCGGTCTCTGTGTAGCCTGCTCGAGCAAACAGTCGTCGAGAGACGTCGTGCCCAGCTGGAATTTCTGCGTACAGTTGATGCATGTCCAGATGCTGTCCTGCATATCTCTCCAGCAATTTCAGGCCTGCCAAAGCGTGGCCTTGTCGACGGTGTTGGGTGCCGATGTGGATGGCCACGCCTGCGCGGCGCTGCCGTGGCTCAAAATCATACAAGTCCAAAGCACCCGTCGTTTGCCAGCCGTCCAGGGTTTGGTGGTCGAGCATCCAGCGGCATTGACGAGATTGATAGAGGTCGCTTGCCCCTCTCACAAAAAGCATCATGGCTTCACGGCTGATGGGCTGTAGGTTGGCCCCCATCCACCAATCTGAGCTTTCGTTTTCCCATGTGCAAAGACTGTCAACGTCTTTTTTTTCCATGGCGCGGATGCGATGCATGTCATTGATTAGCACGGGGCGAAGATAGCCGTACCTTCGGCCTCATGAGGAGAATCTGTTTTGTCCTTTTCATCGCGGTCCTCGGTACTGGATGCACCGTGAATCAAGATTTGCTTTTTCGCACCGATGGGGACCACGAGTTTGCCCCACTGAACGAGGCGACCAACGAAGCCTATACATTGGCGCCCAACGACCGTCTGCAGCTCCAGCTATTCTCCAACCGGGGGCAGTTGCTCATGGCGATGACTGCCGGAGCGTCGGAGGCCGGCAGGAACAACAATGTGATGCAGCAGCAACAGCGCAATGCCTTCACCTACCGAGTGGAGTTGGATGGCACCGTGGAGTTGCCAGAGGTGGGGGCAGTTCACCTCGCAGGGTTGACGTTGGATGAGGCTGAACGCAAGATTGAAGAGGCTTACGAGAAAGAATATGTCGAGCCATATGCACTGCTTCGGGTGGTGAACAACCGCGTGTTGGTCTTCCCTGGGGAGGCTGGTCAAGCCACCGTGATCACCCTTGAAAACCAAAACACCACCGTCATCGAAGTTCTCGCCCAGGCTGGAGGCATTCGCGCCCGTGGACGTTCCAAAAGAATCAAACTCATTCGGCAGGACGGAGAGGAAAATCTGGTGTTCATGATGGATTTGAGCACGGTCGAGGGACTCGAAGCTGCCCGAACCGTAGTGCAAGCCAACGACATCATCTATGTTGAGTCCAACCCACAGATTGTGCGAGAGGCCTTGGCCGATGTGTCCCCACTCTCACAAATGATCACCACGCTCACCTCCTTGTTTTTGACATATCAGGTGTTTTTGAACGGAAATTGATGGAGCTGCAAACCACCCCCATTGAGGGTCTGCTTTTGATCCGTCCGCGTGCGTTTGAAGACGACCGCGGGTCGTTTTCTGAAACCTGGAATCAACGGGCGTTTGACGAGGCAACAGGAGAGGAGGTTCGCTTTGTGCAAGCCAACGAAAGTGTGTCCCAAGCGGGTGTGCTTCGAGGATTGCATTTTCAAGTGCCTCCGCACGCCCAAGGAAAGCTGGTGCGTGTGGTGCGGGGAAGTGTGCTCGATGTGGCCGTGGATTTGCGCGTTGGAAGCCCAACTTTTGGCCAACATCACGCTGCCTTGCTGACTGGGGAGAACAAATGGCAGTTCTACGTTCCGCCGGGGTTTGCGCACGGTTTCATGGCACTGGAGGACGACACGGTGTTTCATTATCTGTGCACAGCGTCGTATCACCCAGATTCTGAGCAAGCATTGCTGTGGAATGACCCTGATTTGGGCATTGAATGGGGTATGAAGGATCCGAAAGTGAGCCCAAAAGACGCGAGTGCTCAATCATTCGCGGGGTTCCAGTCACCTTTTGCCCTCTGACCCTTGCATCTTGAAGTGCATGCCGGTTATCCCGGCATTGATGTTGAAAGTGCGCTGGGAAGGAAGAAATAGAGATGGACTTGTTGGACAACTTGAACGCCATGTTCCCAACATTCATCGCAACACCCAAAACAGCCGCCTTTGCAAGCATCTGCCTCGGCATTGGCGTCTGGATGAGCACGACGTCTGTCGCCAGCAAGACCTTTGACTTTGAAGTCGACAATCGCAAGCACGCTCCGGTGATTTCACCAACGATGCCTGACGATTTGACTTTGTTTGGCGAGCTTGTTCCGTTGCAAAACTTTGGTGTTCGTGAGGCCCTGGATCGCGAGCTCGTTGTCAACACGTACCGCCACAGTTCCACGATCTTGTATCTCAAGCGGGCGTCGCGCTGGTTTCCTCTGATCGAGCCCATCTTGAACGAAGAGGGGGTTCCCTCAGATTTCAAATACCTCGCTGTCATTGAAAGTGGATTGAGCCAAGTGGTCAGCCCCTCCGGCGCATCAGGTTTTTGGCAGTTCATGAAGCGCACGGCACCAGAATATGGGTTGGAGGTCTCTGCAACGGTCGATGAACGTTACCACGTAGAGAAAGCCACCCGCGCTGCTTGCGCCTACTTGAAGGATGCCCATGCCAAATTTGGCAGTTGGGTCCTTGCAGCAGCCTCGTACAACATGGGGCGCTCTGGTGTGGCAAATGCGCTGGCTTCTCAGCACGTTTCCACCTACTGGGATTTGCACTTGAATTCAGAAACTGCACGATACGTGTACCGTCTCCTCGCGTTGCGTGAAGTGATGGAACGCCCTGAGGGCTATGGGTTTCATTTGGGCAAGTCGGACGTGTATGCGCCTTTGAAGAGCCGAATTGTCCAGGTGTCGTCGTCCATTCCCAATTTGACCGAGTTTGCCTTGAACGAGGGAACCACGTTGCGGGAGCTCAAGGCAATCAACCCTTGGATGAGAAGTTCTTCATTGTCGGTGCCCGCTGGGAAAGCCTACCAGGTTCGCATTCCACTTTGAACGGGAGGTTCGTTCACTTCGCCACGTCAAAGCCTCCAAGGGCAACAGCACTCGTTTTCATGCGGGCCAAACCGTCCTCTTCAACGACATACGCAGCGCGAACCTCAGGTTGATCCAGGGCTTCTTTCACGCTGAAAATGGCACCGGCTGGGACGTTGTTGTTGAACAGTTCGTTCAGGAGCTCACTTCGGCCGAAAGACATCGCTGCTTCGTTGAGGATCTGCATCAATGCCGTTCGATTCTCCAGCCTGTCGGTGTTGGTCTCAAACCGCGGGTCACGACTCAGGGCAGGCCTGCGTAAGGTCAAACAAAGGTTCTCGAATTGAGCGTCACTGCCCACCGCCAAAACCACTTCGCCGTCGCTGCACGTCAACACGTCTCCGTAAGGAGCAATGTTGGGGTGGTTTGAGCCCTGTCGCTGGGGCACCTTGCCATTGATGAGGACATTGGTCGCCTGATTTGCCAGTGCTGTGAGACCCGCTCCGAGCAAACTGATTTCGGCGTAGTTGCCAGTTCCAGTTTGTGCTCTGCGGTACAGCCCTCCAAGAACAGCCGCGCGCATGTGATGTGATGCAAGCACGTCCATCAATGCGACGGGGAGTCTTGCTGGTGGGCGATCAGAGTGGCCATTCATCGACATGAAGCCACTCTCTGCTTGTACAACCACATCGTAGGCCAATCGGTCTGGGTCGAATTCACTGCCAATGAGTCTGACATGCACGAGCTGCGGAAATTGTTCCCTCAATGTGTGTGGGAGGAGCTCCATCACGGCCAAATCCCGCCACTTCATGTTTTGAATCAAAACGTCGGCATCGAACAGGGCTTCATGCAGCCATTTCCTTCCTTCAAGAGTCTTCAAATTGCAGGTGACCCATTGCTTTCCAGTGTTGGCTGCAGCATGATAAGCCGAGGTACGGTTGCGCGGCTCGTTCGCCACCCGCCACGTTCGGGTCACGTCGCCATTGGGACCTTCAACCTTCAACACGGTCGCGCCACATTCCGCAAGAAACGACCCCGTCAGCGGGCCTGCGAGCACACTTGAGAGGTCGACGACCTTGAGTCCATCGAGCAATCCTTCCATGTCGGGAAGGTACAGTCACCCTCAACAACCTCACTCAGGTTGCGAGGGCTTCTTTGTATGTGTCGATGGCGCGTTGCCGTGCCATTTTGTGTTCCACAATGGGTTCTGGATACGCAGGTGTTCCCCATTCGGGCACCCAGCGTTTGACGTAGGCAAAGTCCGGGTCAAATTTCTGCAGCTGAGAAGTGGGGTTGAACACGCGGAAATAAGGCGCAGCATCGCAACCAGACCCCGCCGCCCATTGCCATCCTCCCACGTTGCTGGCCAGTTCGAAGTCCAACAAATGTTCAGCGAAGTGCCGTTCTCCCAAACGCCAATCCATCAATAGATGTTTGCAGAAGAAAGAGGCCACGACCATCCGAACGCGGTTGTGCATGAACCCAGTGGTACGCAGTTCGCGCATGCCTGCATCCACCAGGGGATACCCTGTTTTCCCTTCTTGCCACTTCCGGAATCCTTCTTCATCATGTCGCCATGGAACCTTGTCATATTTGGGTCGAAATGCATCTGTCATGCTGTGGGGGAAGGCGTGCATGATGGCTTGGTAGAAATCTCGCCAAATCAATTCGGTCAGCCATTTGTCGCTGTGCTTGAACCCCAAACGTGCAGCTTCTCGAATGCTGATGGTGCCAAACCTGAGGTGCACACTGATCCGCGAAGTTCCGGGGCTGGCGGGTACGTCTCGCATGTCCGCATAGGCTTTGAGCGTTGCGGGCAAAAGGTTGGCTTCGGGTGCGGCGATGGTGCTGCGTACAAACCCCATGTCCGCTAGTGATGGGAGGTCTGGTGCGGTCCACGTGTGGAGGGCATCGAGGTGCAATTCCGAAGGAGCTTGCGCCATGTTTTCCTCGGTCAGGTTGGCATGCCACCGTTTGCTGTACGGGGTGAACACGGTGTAGGGTGAACCGTCGGGCTTCACCACCTCTCCGGGTGCCTGGATGACGTGGTCGGTGAATGTGTGCAACGGTTTGCCCAACCGTCCCAGCACTTCATGCACACGCTCGTCCCGACGCTGGGCGTAAGGTTCGTAGTCCTCATTTGTGTAGATGGCTTTGACGTTGGTGTTTTCAACGAAGCTGGACATGACCTCGACAGGATCTCCATGGATGATGAAAATGTCACCGCCGTGATCTTGAGCATGGGACCTGAGCATCTGGAGCCTGTCGTGCAGAAACGTCACCCGGGCGTCAGAAGCAGACTCGAGCTTGCCCAAGATGTTGGGGTCAAACACAAACACAGGCACAACGGGGTGGCCCGAGTTCAGCGCAGCATGCAAGGCTCTGTTGTCCTGCCATCGGAGGTCTCTGCGAAACCAATGCAGAACCACGGGTGTCTCAAAGTGGGGAAGGGTCATG
>JAYZBB010000012.1:0-21788 GCA_036339415.1 Bacteroidota bacterium
ACCGACAACTGCGGTGATGTGACGATTGACGTTTCTAGCGAGACTATCGCTGGAGATTGCGCAGGCAACTACACGGTTGTGCGTACGTTCACAGCAACTGACGACTGTGGCAACAGCACGTCTGCTACTCAGACGATCACAGTTCAGGACACTACAGCACCTGAGTTCACGAGCGTTCCTGCCGATTACACGGTTGAGTGCTCTGACGAGATGCCTATGGACGACGCTACTGCGTCAGACAACTGCAGCGATGTGAGCATCACTGTGGAGAGCGAGACCATCGCTGGCAACGCTGCTGGCAACTACACGATTGTCCGTACGTTCACTGCAACAGACGCTTGTGGCAACAGCACTTCTGCGAGCCAGACGATCACCGTTGAGGACACGACAGCTCCTGAGCTGAGCATCCCAGCTGACTACACTGCTGAGTGCTCTGACGAGCTGACCCTTGACGACGCCACAGCCACGGACAACTGCGGTGAGGTTACCATCGAAGTGTCAAGCGAAACCACTGCCGGCGATGCCGCGGGCAACTACGTGATTGTACGCACCTTCACGGCCACCGACGACGCGGGCAACAGCAGCTCGGCAAGCCAGACCATCACGGTCCAAGACTCCACGGCTCCTGAGTTCACCTTCGTGCCAGAAGGGTTTGCGGTAAGCTGCAACTTGGAACTGCCTGAGGAATACGACATGGCCACGGCGACTGACAACTGCGGCGAAGTGAGCGTTGAATTGACGTTTGCCGAAGTCCCCGGAGATGTCGAGGGGGCCTACACGCTCGTGTTGACTTACACGGCTACCGACGATGCTGGCAACAGCAGCACGGCTGAAGTTGAAATTGAAGTCGGGAACACGGTTCCTGATGAAGATTGTGACTGTGATGGCAACCAATTGGATGCCATTGGAGTCTGCGGCGGCGACTGTTTGGCCGATGCCGATGGAGATGGGATTTGTGACGTGTTCGAAGTCTTCGGTTGTGACGATGAATCGGCGTGCAACTACGATCCAGATGCCACCCAAAACGACGGCTCATGTACTTACCCCGAAACGGGCTACGGCTGTGACGGAGAATGTCTTGAAGATGTCAACGACAACGGCATCTGTGACATCTTTGAAGTGTCCGGATGTACAGACGAAAACAACCCCGGATACAACCCGTTTGCCACTGTTGACGATGGCAGCTGCTTGGTTGGTGGATGTTTGATTCCTAGCGCCTGCAACTACACACCTGACGCTGATTACCAAATCCTCGGTTTCTGTGACTTTTCCAGTTGCGCAGGTTGTACCGATGGGGAGGCTTGCAACTATGACGAAGACGCAACCCTGGATGATGGAAGCTGTGAATTCCCAGGCAGCGGACTCGATTGTGATGGCATTTGCCTGAACGATGCAGACGGAGACGGTGTGTGTGATGCGGATGAACTTGGTGGATGTACAGACATCACCAACCCTGGTTACAACCCCTCTGCGACTGAAGACGATGGAAGCTGCTTGGTTGGAGGCTGTTTGCTTCCATACGCGTGCAACTTCGACCCCACTGCTGAATTCCTTGTCTTCCAGGACTGTGAATTCTCAAGCTGCACGGGCTGTACGGATGAAGAGGCCTGCAACTACGACGAGGAAGCCACCCTGAATGACAACAGCTGTGAATTCCCGGAAATTGGTCTCGACTGTGATGGTGTTTGTTTGAATGACGCCGACAGCGATGGTGTTTGTGATGAAAATGAAATCCCCGGTTGTACAGATCCGAGCAACCCTGGGTACAACCCCAACGCCACAGACGACGATGGTTCATGTTTGGTAGAGGGCTGTCTCATTTTCGGTGCATGCAACTACGATGCCACAGCCCAGGTTTTGGACATCACCGCATGTGATTTCTCGAGCTGCTTGGGATGCACGGATTTGGACGCTTGCAACTACGATGAAGATGCCACGATTTCCAGCAATGCCACATGTACGTATCCCAATTCGCCCTTTGTCGACTGCGACAATGTTTGCTTGAACGACAGCGATGGCGATGGCGTTTGTGACGAAGAAGAACTTTTTGGTTGCACTGATTCAAATGCAACCAACTACAACCCCTCGGCCACAGAAGACAATGGCACATGCGACTTTGCAGCGATAGGTGGTTGCAACCTTCCTTTCGCATGCAATTTTGACCCCACTGCAGACTTCTACCTCCCGGGCAGCTGCGACTTCACTTCATGCTTCAGCTTCATCTTCAACGGCACATGTGAAATCCCAAAAGCGTGCAACTATCTGGAAGAAGGTGATTGTGAATTTGAGTCTTGTCTTGCATTGGGTTGCACGAATGAGAACGCATGCAACTTCGATCCTTCAGCCCAAATCAATGACGGCAGCTGTGAAACGATTTCTTGCAGCGGATGTGTCGTTGAGGGAGCTTGCAACTACGACCCAACAGCAACCATTGAGGCTTCATGTGATTACACGAGTTGTGAAGGCTGCATGGACGAAAATGCCGTCAACTACGATCCCACCGCCACGTTGGAAGGCGATTGTTCTTACGAAGGATGCACCAACCCACTGGCATGCAATTTTGACCCCCAAGCAACATCGGACAATGGTTCATGTGACTATTTCTCTTGCTTGGTCTTCGGTTGCACGGTCCCTGCTGCTTGCAACTTTGACCCAGAGGCTGGGTACAACGATGGATCTTGTGAATACTCGACATGTGCGGGCTGCACCAACCCAGCGGCATGTGACTTCGACCCGACCGCCCTCATCGCCGGAATCTGCAGCGATTACGAATCGTGCTACGGATGTACGGATGAGGATGCTGCCAACTTTGACCCCTCAGCCACCCAAGACGACGGGAATTGTGTCATTCCAGGTTGCACCATTGTCGCAGCGTGCAACTACAACTCAAACGCCAACGAAGACGACGGTTCTTGCGACTTCTTCTCTTGTTTGCCCAGTGGATGCTTGAATCCCAATGCATGCAACTTTGATGACGAGCCACTTCAGAGTGTTGGGTCTTGCTTCTTTGCAGAATATGGATACGACTGCAATGGCAACTGCCTGGTTGACACCGACAACGACGGCATTTGCGATGAATTCGAGGTGCTTGGATGCACTGACTCTGACGCGTTGAATTTCGACGAGGATGCGACCCAAAACGATGGCTCATGCATCGCCGTCGTAGATGGTTGCACCAATCTGGAAGCATGCAATTACAACGGTCTCGCCAACACGGAGGACGGTTCCTGTGAATTCGACTCGTGTGCAGGATGCTTGTCCGTGACGGCGTGCAACTACGACGCCGATGCCATCTATCCTACTGACAATTGTGAGTTTGCCGAGCCCGGCTTCGATTGCGATGGAACCTGCATTGGAAGCAGTTGTGGATGTACGATTGTTCAGGCCTGCAACTACGATCCAGAGGCCACGGTGGACGATGGCAGTTGTGACTTCATCTCTTGTTTGCCATTTGGATGCACAGATGAAAACGCGTGCAACTACGACGAAGATGCTATGTTCGAGGACGGCACTTGTGAGTATGCTCAATTCCCCTACGGATGCGATGGCGCATGTGTGAACGACAACGACGGTGATGGCATTTGTGACGAATTTGAAGTGTTCGGTTGCACCGATGCCAATGCATGCAACTACAGCGGAGATGCCACAGATGACGATGGCTCTTGCGAATACGACTGTCAAGGCTGCACCATTGAAGGGGCTTGCAACTACGACCCCAGCGCCACCATTGACGATGGATCTTGTGACTTCACGTCATGTCTGGCCTTGGGTTGTACCGAGCCGATGGCGTGCAACTATGACCCATCAGCTGCGATCAACGACGGAAGTTGTGATTACCTGTCGTGTGCTGGATGCACCGATGTCAATGCATGCAACTACGATGACACCGCAACGCTGGATGACGGAAGCTGTGAACTTCCTGAGACAGGATACGACTGCGAGGGCAATTGCCTTGCGGATGCTGATGGCGATGGCGTCTGCGACCCATTCGAGATCGAAGGCTGCACCTCTGTTTGCGCTTGCAACTTCGACCCTGCGGCCACCGATGATGACAACTCGTGTGTCTTTGAAGGGTGCCACGGTTGTGTTTATGAGGCTGCCATGAACTACGACGAGGATGCCGTTTTCGATGATGGTTCTTGTGAATTCCGTGGCTGCATGGACGCATCGTTCTTGAACTACAATGCGGCAGCAACACTTCAATTGGCCGGAGACTGCGACAACACACCTTCCAATGGTGACTTCAATTTCGACAACCTTGTTCAGCTTGCTGACCTCCTCACATTCCTGTTGTCGTACGGTACGTCTGGGCCCGAATGGGGCATGCAAGACTGGATTGTCTCAGCGTGTGAAATCCCAGCGGTTTCCGATGAGGAACTTCTCGCGACATTGACCCCATGCGAGGGAGACGATTGTTGTGGCAATGAGGGCTGCACCTATGAGGCAGCGTTGAACTTTGATGCCAATGCAGTGAACGATCGCGGTGTTTGCCTGTTCCCCGGTTGCACCGACGCGGAGGCTGTGAACTACGACGTCCTTGCCAACATCGACGACAGCACTTGCAGTTATCTGCCTTGTCCAGATTTCAATGGCGATGGTCTCGTGCAGATCCTTGACCTCATGGACTTCCTCCTCATTTGGGGAACATCGTACAATTGATTGCTTTCGATTGTGCGGTTTCGTGAATGACTTGCACAACGCCTCGGCCCTTGGGTCGGGGCGTTTTTCCTTGTCGAAAAACTGCAATGGTGCAAGGGAACAGTGAACGAATCCAACAGGGAACAACGTTGCACACCAATGTCTACTCAAGTGCATGTCACGTTCAAGACAGTGTCCCGCCAAACAGCCATCGCTTCACGCGGTGTGTGTCCATTTCTGGACTTGTCCGTCTTGATGTTGGTCAATGGCCATGGAGGTCGTTCATGAGAATTGTGTTTGGGTGACGTACTTTTGATGACGCATGGGTGCCACTGAAATCATCTTCATTTTTGCAGTCTATTTGCTGTTGTTTGGCGCCAAAGGCATTCCTTCTTTGGCCCAAACCATGGGACAAGCCGTTCGAACATTTCGCAACGCCACAGAAGACATTCAGCGCGAAATTTTGGCCAACGACCATGAGTCAAGGCCTGACTTCCGCAACGTACGCGAAGTCACCAATTCCAAGTTGGACGATACTCACGGGAATGTGGGCGACGGCCCCTTGACCGAGGAGGAATCAACGCAAGACGACCTCAAGGCATGACCTGGGTTTGGCTTCTTGGAGGATTGGTGGTTTTGGTCGCCGGCGGGGAATTGCTCGTCCAAAATGCCTCGGCACTCGCACTGAAAGCCAAGGCATCCCCTCTTGTCGTTGGTTTGACCATTGTGGCCATGGGCACTTCCGCCCCTGAGCTTTTTGCGTCCATCCAAGCAGCCTGGATTGGTGAGGGCTCCATCGCCATCGGAAATGTGTTGGGCTCCAATGTGGCCAACCTTGGACTCGCTCTGGGACTCACAGCCATGGTCAGTCCAGTGGCCGTCCGGTGGCGTGTGCTGAGGCTGCATTGGTGGGTGATGATGGGAGCGACTCTGGCCTTCATGTTGTTCGTCCGTGACTTGACGCTGAGCCGAACAGAAGGCCTGGTGATGCTTGCGGGTGCAACGCTCTACCTGGGAGGCCAAATGTTGACCACACGCAAGGCCAACTCCGAGCAAGATCCTGTGGTTTCCGAGCTTCTTGAAGAAGCGGGAGACACGTCGCGTTCTTATCCCCATTTGCTTGGCACAATTGTGTTGGGTTGTGCCGCACTGTATTTCGGGGCAGAGGCATTTGTGTTCGGTGCGACGCAATGTGCCCTCGATCTCGGAGTCAGCACTCACGTCGTCGGTGTGACACTGGTGGCATTTGGCACGAGTGTTCCCGAAATCGCGGCCTCTCTGACGGCTGCACTCAAAGGCAACAGCGCGTTGAGCATTGGCAACCTTGTTGGGTCAAACATTTTGAATCTACTCCTCGTGCTCGGTGCCACTGCGGAAGTGCACGATTTGGCGGTGGCAGCGGTGGTGCCCCAACACGACATGTGGTGGATGTTTGGTGCCGCTTTGTTGTTGGCGCCAATGATGTGGCTCGGAAAAGGCCGGGTGGGAAGAGTTGGGGGTGCACTGTACGCATGCACATACGTGGTTTATGTGGTTTTGGTGGTGGTGCATGGGTGAGAACGCTCCCGACTTGTTTGGCGCAACCCAGCGTGATGTGTTCATTGAAGAAAGGTTGGGCGATGGCAGGATCGCTCGATGCTGGGTGCAGCGCGAAGCCATGGCAAACACGCCACTGACGACGTGGTGGGACTGCATTGACAACGCGGGTCCTGGATGGCGCCAAAACGACATCCGTGTGTTTGGCCAATGGCACAAAGAACCAAGGCTGACTGCGTGGTGGGGGCCAGCGTACCAATATGCGAACGTGTCGTGGCCAGCACGCAAGCTCGACGGCACCATGAAGGAACTGACAACTCAGGTGAGTCAACTGGCGTGTGCAGCCTACAACGGCGTGCTCGTCAACGGTTACCGCGATGGGAAAGACAGCATGGGATGGCATCGCGACAACGAACCAGAAATCGACACTGCCAGCATCGCGAGTCTGAGCCTTGGGGCGACCCGTACCTTCAAAATTCGCGACCGTCGCACGAAGCACGTGATTGACATCGATTTGGGGCACGGTGACGTGCTCGTGATGGAACACCTCCAAGAGGTCCACGAACACAGCGTCCCCAGGCGTATGAAGGTGCGCGAGCCTCGCATGAATTTCACGTTTCGGCGTTTGCTCTGAGCCGTACCTTCGCACCATGTCTGTGCACAAAGAAGCCAAGCGCATCACCACGCAGGTGGTGCACGAAATGAAGCAAAGCGGCGAGAAAATCGCCATGCTCACAGCGTACGATTACACCATGGCGACGGTTGTGGACCAAGCCGGTGTGGACATCATCCTCGTGGGGGACAGCGCCTCCAATGTGATGGCGGGTCACGAAACGACCTTGCCGATCACGTTGGACCAAATGATTTACCACGCCCAAGCGGTCGTTCGAGCCGCCAAGCGTGCGCTCGTGGTGGTGGACCTGCCCTTCGGCACTTACCAAGGCAACTCGAAAGAAGCGCTGAACAGTGCAATCCGCATCATGAAAGAAAGCGGGGCGCACGCCGTCAAACTCGAAGGGGGTCGCGAGGTTCGGGAGAGCATCGAACGCATCCTGTCGGCGGGCATTCCGGTGATGGGACATCTTGGATTGACGCCGCAGAGCATCTACAAGTTTGGCACGTACACGGTTCGGGCCAAGGAGGATGAGGAAGCACAGCGCCTGCGCGAAGACGCGAAAATGCTCGCAGACATCGGTTGCTTCAGCATCGTATTCGAGAAGATTCCCGCCACGCTCGCAGGCGAAGTCACCGCCTCGGTCGACTGTCCCACGATTGGCATTGGCGCAGGTGCCAATTGCGACGGACAGGTGCTCGTCCTGCATGACATGCTCGGCATCACCCAGGCCTTCTCCCCTCGTTTCTTGCGCAGATACAGCGACCTCGGAGACCAAATGTTCAGCGCGATTCGCCAGTACGTCAGCGACGTTCGCGCTGTCGACTTCCCCAACGAATCGGAGCAATACTGATGGCTCAGGAGGGGCGCGGACAAGGATCTCGACGCAACGACGGCGCGTTCCATCGCTTCGTCAAAGCCCCCAAATCCCCCATCGTCCACAGCACGAAGGACAACCTTCAAGTGCTGTACGAAGACAACCACATCGTGGCGGTCAACAAACGCAGTGGCGATGTCGTCCAGGGCAGCGGCACGGGCGAAGCAAGCCTGTGTGAAGTCGTGGCCCAGTACATCGCCCAGAAGTACAACAAGCCAGGGAAGGCCTACATCGGCACCGTTCACCGCCTCGACCGCCCAGTGAGCGGCGTCATCCTCTACGCCCGAACCAGCAAAGCCCACAAGCGGCTGAGCACCATGTTTCGCCATCGCGAGATGCAAAAGACCTACTGGGCTGTGGTCAAGCCCGCCCCGCCCCAAACCCAGGGCCACGTCATCAATTACCTCGCGAAAAACGAGAAGCTGAACAAGAGCTACGCCCACGACAGGCCTGCGGACAACCGGAAGGAATGCGAGCTGATGTACTCTTTGCGTGGCAAATCAGACCATTACGCCTTTGTTGAGGTGTTGCCCAAAACCGGACGCCACCACCAAATCCGAGCGACCATGGCCCAGCTTGAATGCCCCATCAAGGGGGACGTGAAATACGGCGCTCGGCGTACCAACGACAATGCGTCCATTCACCTTCACGCCCGACGGATTGATTTCATTCATCCCGTGAAGCGGGAAACGGTGTCCATTTTGGCCCCGCCTCCTGACGACGTGTTGTGGGATGCGTTTGTCGCCATCGACCGCGGCCTGCGCTGAGCCGTGGATGCCGCGTTGACAAGTTTTGCATGCATGTGAAACCCGAGGTGCTTGAAGCCTGCGGGGAGGCCGTTATTTTTGTGTCCACATTGACACAACGCCATGAGCACTCCTGAACACCACCGTTGCCTGATTGTCGGATCGGGTCCTGCCGGATACACCGCTGCCATCTACGCCGCTCGCGCGGACATGAAACCTGTCCTCTACCAAGGCCAACAGCCTGGAGGTCAGTTGACTGAGACGACCGAGGTCGACAACTTTCCAGGCTATCCTTCTGGAATCAATGGTCCCCAAATGATGAAGGACCTCGAAGACCAAGCGAAGCGATTCGACACGGACGTGCGTTACGGTTGGGTGACGAAAGTGGACTTCAGCGGTCCCGTGCACAAAGTTTGGGTCGGGGACAACCAGGAAACTGAAATCCACGCCGACACTGTCATCATCAGCACCGGTGCTTCCGCCAAGTGGCTCGGCCTCGAGAGCGAACTCCGCCTGCGCGACCTCGGTGGTGGCGTCAGCGCTTGCGCCGTATGTGACGGGTTCTTCTACCGCAACCAAGAGGTGGTGATTGTCGGTGCGGGAGACAGCGCATGTGAAGAAGCGAGCTACCTCGCCAAGCTCTGCACCAAGGTGACCATGCTTGTCCGTCGGGACGTGATGCGCGCCTCCAAGGCAATGCAACACCGTGTCAACAGCCTCGAGAACATCGAAGTCCTCTACAACACGGAAACCGTCGAAGTGCTCGGCGAAGAGGCTGTGGACGGCGTGAAGGTCAAGAACAACGTGTCTGGTGAAGAGCACGTGATCCCTGCGACAGGCTTCTTCGTGGCCATTGGTCACAAGCCCAACACCGATGTCTTCAAAGGATTCATCCACCTCGACGAACAGGGTTACATCGTCAACGCGGAACCCGGCACAAGCCGGACCAACGTCGAAGGCGTCTTTGTGAGTGGAGACGCTGCAGACAAGGTCTACCGTCAAGCCATCACCGCTGCCGGAACCGGATGCATGGCTGCCCTGGACGCGGAACGTTACCTCGCTGAAAAAGGCCTGCACTGACCACAGCTCTCATGTGTCTTTCACGAATCCTTCTCACCTTGCTGTGTATTGGGATGCTTGCAGGATGCCAATCTGAGAACGTTTCCTCCGAATTTGACGGACCAAGTCACGTTCACGACTCGAGGAATCCAGACACCACTGCTGTCATCAGCGCCCCTGAGGCGCCATCCGTGATCGTCCCGCCACTGCGGAAACTCCTCGGCCACGTGAACCCTGCCACGGACTCAGCTTTCGAGGCCTTGCCCGCACGGATGTCCTCCCGTTCAGGGTTGTTCCTGCGCAAAGAAGCTTGCGAGGCCTTCCAACGCATGCACGATGCCGCAAAAGAAAAAGGCATCACGTTGACGGCACTGAGTGCCACCCGGCCTTTTGGACATCAAGCGTCCATTTGGAACCGCAAATGGAACCGACCTCAAGCCATGGGCATGGCGCCTTTCGACAGGGCGATGCACATCCTGCGCTACAGTTCCATGCCCGGGAGCAGCCGCCACCATTGGGGGACCGACGTCGACGTGTACGGCTTGGAACCTGAGGCGTTTGAGACCGAGGAGGGGGCCAATGTGCTGGCCTGGCTCCGTGAGGAAGCCGGAAACTTCGGATTTGTGGAAGTGTACACCGCAGACACCCTTCGCTCGGGCTACCAGCCCGAAGCTTGGCATTGGAGTTATCTGCCTCTCTCTGGCCCTTATTTGCGAGCCATCAACGCAGCCGCAACCCAAGGTACGCTTCCGCGCTTTGAAGGGTTCGAAGGCGCCGAGCTCGCCGACTCACTGCGCATCATTGAAGACTTCGTCAACGGCATCAATCGTGCGCTGTGACCCGGGTTACTTTTCCCAGGACCAAATTGGGACATCGTCGCCAAGCACAACCCTGCCGACATTGACCACGCCTGGATGACGGGAAAGCAACTCCATCTCCTGCACATGCACATCGACAAACCCATCGTACGCTTCCATCAAGTTCCCCATGATGGTGAGCATGGTCTCCCGTGAGTCGGTGACAGCCCAAACCCGGAAGGTCACTTCCCTGTCGTTGCCCGGTTCCTGAATCTTGCAGACATTCCAGATGTTGGGCACCTGTGTCAGAATGACTCCCCCTTCCTCCGCCCTTTCTGCCTCCACTTTCACATCCATCAAACAGAAAAAATCGTACCCCAGCAGCGTCCAATCCAAATCCGCATGAATGCCTTTGATGATCCCCTCCTCCTTCAGGCGCTTGATGCGCGAGTGGGTGGGACCCGGCGTCAACCCCACCAGTTCGCCAATGGCCTGATTGGTCATGCTGGCGTCTGCTTGAAGGGCTTTCAAAATGGCCACATCCACCGAATCCAACGCTTTTTTCTTGCTCATCGAGGCTTCATTCCGAATGTTCGTTTCGAAAAATACTCCCAAAACCAACCTCTTCCGCTTGTTGGCGAAAGAAATTGCGGTCTAAGCTCACCCCATCACACCCCGCCAAGGATGTCCTTGAGCTCCTTGGCGAGCCCCAATCCCAAGTCGTCTTTCTGGACACTCAGGTGCCCCAACAACTCATCCACACTGTCCACCCCCCGCCGAAGGTTGTCTCGCATCTCGAGAAGTTGGTCTTTTCTGCTGCGATAGCCTTTCAGCAATTCGTAGGCCCCATGAACCTCGGCAACGATGGTGGAAGGGATCCAAGGTTTTTCAAAAAAGCGGTAAACCAAGCCCTCGTTCAATGCTGCCAGCACTACATCGTGGTCTGCAAAGCCCGTCAAAATCATCTTCACCACTTCCGGATGGGTGCTTTTGGTGGCGCGGACCAAATTGATGCCGGTCGTGGTGGGCATCCGTTGATCGGTGATCATCACATCCACTTGCTCCTGATCGAGAGCTTCAATGGCTTCGTCCGCACTCTGGGCGAGGCGAATGTCAAAATCTCTGCGGAAGGCGGCATTGAACGCCGCGAGGTTGCCAGCCTCGTCATCCACATACAACACCACAGGCTTGTCCAAACCACTCATGAACGGTTGATTCCAAGTCGGTACGAATCCATGGTTGCGCTCTCTTTCGCGAGTTGGTTGGCAACATCTAGGAGCTTGCTCGAATCGGGATTGTCGTGAACTTCACGCACGTCGATTTCGCTGATTTGTCCCTCAGAAGCGTTGATGTAAGCCCGACACTTTTTGTGATTGGCGTGCAATTCCATGTACACATCTTGCTGTCCCATCCCTCGGCGAATCCGGAAGTTCGACACTTGATCAAGCTCCATGTTGGCAAGCTGACACATTCCTCGGGCGGCGTTCAAAAGGTCCATGTCTCCAAGATACAAGATGGCTTTGAATTTGGGGAGTTGGGGCTGATTGAGTTCCTTGCAGGTCATGACAAACGCTTCCTCACGCGCAACGTCGAGTTCGCATTGGCTCAAGCTCGCCATCCTCTTGTATTGGACCCTCTTTTGGCTGTTCAACGTAGTCGACAAAGTCGTGGGCGGCGCCCATTTCCTTTGGGTCGGTCGCGACCGCTTCGCCCAGTTTCAGAAGTACTTTGCGTCAGCTGGGTTGAGCGCTCCTTGGGTTGCAGATGCAGGGCTGGTGGTGGCCGCGGCTCTTGAGATCTTCGCACTGCTTTTCTGCACGGGAGCATTGATTCACTTTGTGAAGCGCCGCGAGGATTTGGCGCGAAACTGGTTTTTGGTCGGGGTGCTGTTGACCATGATCACATTCACGTTTTTCTCGATCGGAGACCATCTTTTTGGAGACCGATTCGAATTGCTTGAGCACACGCTGTTTTGGTTCATCTCACTGCTCTCTTGGGCAGCCTTCACCCGATTGAAGGACGTCCATTTGCCAACGTTGCCCAAACGCAAGCCGATCGGCGTCCTTGTGATTTCCTCCCTGCTCGTGTTGGCCACAAGCACGTCCATTTTTAGCCACAACCAACGCTTTTTTCACCGTCGGACCAGCGCGATTGAAGCGGTCCAAGTCGGAGACCATTTGTACAAGGTCTCCTTTCCTTTTTTGGGCGGAAGCACGGTGTTTGAAGAATCCATAAGGTTGTTCAAAGCGACGCATCCCGGAGAAAGAATCGACCACATCTACACGGTGCCCAACCCGCTTCGATTGAAAAAAGCGGACGCTCTGATTTTCTACATCTCGACAAACGACAACCCATGAAAGAGCATGCTTGGTTACGCGGGGCCATCCTCGTCTTTTGGACCCTGTTCTGGGGATTGAGTGTCGTGGACAAAATCATCCCCGACGTCAACCACTTCTGGGTGGGCAAGGACTTCTTCGCCCTGTTCGTCAAGTTCTTCGCTTCCTTGGGACTCAAGGATCCCATGTTCGCAACTGTGGCCCTGGCCGGTGTTTCGGGATTGGAAGCTGTGAACTTCACGTTGTACGCCACGGCGTTTTGGGCCCTGGTGCGTGGGGACGCAGGACGCTCGGAGACCTGGTTCTATCGCGGAATCGTCACATCGCTGGGCTTGTTTGTGCTCTTCTCCATGGCCGACCAAGTCTTTGGCGACCGTTTTCAATTGTTGGAGCACGGTTTGTTTTGGATGGTGCTGCTCGCATCGTGGATCGCATTCAAGTTCTTTGCCATTGACGAGGCGCATTCCTGGGTCATGGGATCGGTGCGGCCGGTTCTCCTCGTGGGTGCACTCTTGACGCTTGGCGCCACTTGGTCCATTCGGGATTTCTCCACCCAAACCTTTCACAACGTCGACAAACCTGTCCAGGGCGTTGAGGTCGTGGAAGGCATGTGGAAATTTGACTTTCCGTTTCTCGCGGACAAGCTAGTTTGGGAACAAACAGTGAATGCCTTTGTCGAGGAGCATCCCGAATTGAAGGTCACTTACATCTACACCGGTCCTTCGGAACTGAATTCCAAGAAGAAGACGCACTTGCTTCTGTACGTCTTCACAGAACCCAAGTGACATCCACAAATCCGAAGCCTGTTGCCGAACAAGCTTGCCCTCTCCGCCTTGCGGAAGGGGCGCTTTCTTTTTGGGAAGTCGACTGGTCCTCAAACCTTTGGCTTGGCGCCGAGTTTTGCCAAAAAGAAAGTCCCGCACTTGCGTGCGGGACTTGTTGGGTGGGTGGCTAATGGGATTTGAACCCACGACCCTCGGCACCACAAACCGATGCTCTAACCAGCTGAGCTATAGCCACCATGTTCTCTCGAAACAAACCGCAGTTGGCCTCGAAGGAAGCGCAAAGATATTCAAGTTGTCTCAATCTCACCCTCTCCCCCTTTGCGACTTCTTCGCCACCTTTGACCCATGGCAAAAAAGCTGAAGGTGCTGCACGTGGCAAGCTGGTTTCCCTCTGAGGTGCACCGCAGCCTTGGGAACTTCGTGGCGCGCCACGTGGAGGCCGTGGCAAAGGAGTGTGAGACCGAAGTTTGGGCGCCGATACCAGTGAAAGGGGCGGCGTCAGCAGTGACGAAGATGAGGGCTGCGAACGGAGTGGAGAACATGACGAATGAACGAGGTTCTTGGACAATTCGAAGGCTGTATCACGAAGCCACCCGACCACAACTTGTTGGGGTGGCCAGAGCGATGGCCGGGCAAGCTGCTTCCGGATCATGGAAACCCGATGTCGTGCACTTGCACGTGGCTTATGCTGCGGGATCGGCGGCGGTTGCTTGGGCACAAAAATGGAACGTCCCGGTCGTGCTGACCGAGCATTGGACCGCCTACCATGACTTCAAGTCGATGCCATGGTGGCGCAGGCGCGTGGTGAGTGATGTTGTAAGGCACGCTGACGTGATTTGCCCCGTCAGTGAGGATTTGGAGAGCGCCATGCGAACGGCCATTCCTCGTGCACAGGGTGCCATGCGCATCGTGCCCAATGTTGTGGATACGGAACGATTCAAGATTGCTGAGCCGGAATTGCTTTCCGGGGTGCCTGTGGGTATCACCCGACGGAAGATGGAGCGCGACCATTTGAACCGCATCCTGCACGTCAGCTCTCTGAACGACGATCAAAAAAACGTGACTGGCCTGCTCGATGCCTTGAAAGGTTTGATGCGAAACCATGGCTCGCTGCGCGCGACGTTCGTGGGTGGAGAAGCGGCTGATTTGGGCGGATACAAAGCCAAGGTTGACGCCATGGGGCTCTCGGAGCGCATTGCATTCACGGGTCCACTGGGCACAGCAGACGTGATCCGCCACATGCAGACGCACGATGTGTTGGTGCTCAACAGTCGGCGAGAAAACTTCCCGTGCGTGATTCCGGAAGCGTGGGCGTGCGGCCTGCCCGTCATGAGCACGGATGTGGGTGGCATTCGTGAGCATTTGCCCAAAGGACTGAGCGAGCGAGGCTTTTTGTTGGACGGCGAGGCCTCTTCAGAGGCGTGGCAGGCTGCGTTTCAGGAAGTGAATGCAGCCCAATGGGATGCGCAAACCATTCGAAGCTACGCCACCCAACACTTCGGCATGGATGCCATCGCCACGAAGTACTTGGAAGTGTATCGTGAGGCCCTTGACAAATGCAAGCGATGAGTCGTTTGTATTTTCCCCACATGGTTGAGAAGCTCATTTGCCTCCTTGGATGTTGGTGCATGGGCAGCGCTGTTGGACTGGCACAAGCATTTGTGCTGTACAATACAGGTGCTGAAGAAAACGGGGATTTTCAGGCGAGTGGTGGGGTTTGTTTGATGGGTGGAGCTTCGGAAAGCGACGAAGCCATGGTGTGGTTCCTAGAACGAGCAGGAGGTGGAGATGTCGTGGTCTTGAGGACTTCGGGGTCCGACGGATACAACGACTACATGTTCAACGAGCTCGGGGTGGACATCCACAGGGTGACCACAGTGGTCTGTCAGTCGGTCAGCGCTTCGCACAACGAGGACGTGCTGACCTTGGTGGAAGGGGCTGAGGCGATTTGGTTTGCGGGAGGCGACCAATCCACGTATCACAACTATTGGCAGGGAACCCCACTCAACGAGGCCATCAATGACGCTTTGACGCAACGAAATGTGGTGGTTGGCGGCACAAGCGCCGGCATGGCCATCCTGGGAGGGTTGCGGTTCACTGCACAAAACGGCACCGTGTACAGTGGGGAGGCCTTGGACAACCCTTACAACCCTTACATGACCTTGGACAACAGTCCATTTCTAGACGTGCCCTTGTTGGCCAATACCTTCACAGACACCCATTTCGACAGCCCCGATCGTCGTGGTCGATTGTTCACATTTTTGGCCCGAGCTGCCCAAGACTGGGGAATGTCAGCCACAGCCATTGCCTGTGACGAATACACCGCAGTGTGCATCGGTGAAACCGGACTGGCAAGGGTGTTTGGTGGGGCTCCTCAGTACAACGACAATGCATACATCCTCACAGTCAACTGCGAGCTCGATGTGGCTGCCCCAGAAGTGTGCAACTCAGGACAGCCTCTTACTTGGGACCAAGGTCAAGCGGCCGTGAACGTTTGGCGCGCCCAAGGCACAGTCAATGGGACGCCTTCGTACAACCTGGTGGGCTATCCGACCTCAGATGGGGGCTTCTGGGAACGGTGGTGGGCTGTGGATGGGACGTTTTCCACTCAAGACGTTGAAGGTGACTTTCCTTGCGCGTTCAACCCAAGCTCACCATGCAATTTTGACCTGGACATGGATGGGCTGATTGCCACCTCCGACGTGATGCTTCTTCTGAGCGAGTTTGGGTGCCACTCCGAATGCACTTTCAATGTGGATGGTGACAGCAGTGTTGGCGTGGCGGATGTGCTGGCCTTGCTGGGGCAATTCGGAGAGACGTGCTGAGCTCCTTTCCTCACATCAATTCGAGCAAAGATCCAACCCCAACAGGGCGTCTCACTTCAAATCCTTCACCGTGTAGAAATCCAGCAGGGCGACCAAAAGACGTGGCTCGTCCACGCACATGGTCCAAAAATTCGGGACTGCTGATGGGCGTGCTCGGCTCCTTGGAACTGGGGTCGTGAAATTGTGACTTGAATGCCATGATGGCATGAAACTTCGTGTCGAGGTGCCCCGTGATGTCCATCACCACATCCGGCTTGCGGTCGTGGTCTTGGATGTAGTGATACACGGCCTTGGGGCGCCAGGCGTTTTCAGGGAGTTTGGAGCTCCCTGTTTTGACCTTCGAGAGTCCAGAGAGAAATGCCGCTCTCGCCACAAGTTCTGCCCCGCGGCCATGGTCAGGATGTCGGTCTTCCAAAGCGTTGGCGAGCACAATGGTGGGACGCAATCTTCGAATGACCGACACCACCAACTTCAAGGCTTCTTCATCCACTTCAAAAAACCCATCGGCCAACCCCAAGTTTTCTCGGTGCACAAGCCCGAGAATTGCTGCTGACTCGGATGCTTCTGTGTCCCGAACCTCCGCTGAACCACGCGTGCCCAATTCACCACGAGTAAGATCCACGACCGCACACCGCTTGCCTTCAGAAGCAAGTTTGGCCAAAGTCCCACCAGCCGACAATTCCACGTCGTCCGGATGGGCACCAAAGGCCACAACTTCCATGGGTTTCGCTGGCGAAAAAAGGGGGGGCACGGGCATGACGCAAAGGTACACTTCGATTCCAAGCCGCCCCATGAATCACTCATTCTCCAAAAATATTTACTCATTCCCGAATCAAAGCGTCTTATTCCACCTAACTTCCACTTGCGATGGTTGAACATCGCACCCTTGCAAGTGGTTGTTCTATGCATCCAATCGCATCCTTATGAACGCAACACCCACTTCATCTACCGACGAGGTTTTGGTCCTCGGAGCCGGCTTTGCCGGTCTCGCCACGGCGAGTTATCTGGCCAAATCTGGACACCGCGTACGCGTCGTTGAACGCCACGACACGTTGGGCGGGCGGGCACGGAAATTTGAAGTGGACGGGTTCACCTTTGACATGGGCCCAAGCTGGTACTGGATGCCCGATGTATTTGAGCGGTACTTCAAGGATTTTGGAGCCGACGTGAACGAGGAAATGAACCTCGTTCGCCTCGACCCCTCTTACACTGTTTGGTTTGAGGACGGCCCGCTTGAAATCCCTGCGGGCCTCGACGCCCTTGCAACGGTGTTTGAAGGCATCGAGCCAGGGGCAGGCCAAAAGCTGCGTGACTTCATGGCCGAAGCTGAGGTGAAATACAACATCGGCATGAACAAATTCGTGAACAAGCCCGCCCACAATGCGCTGGAGTTCGCCGAATGGCAAACCGTGGTCGACGCCACGCGCCTTTCGTTGTTCACGTCGTTCAGCGCGTTCGCTCAAAAGCACTTCACCCACCCTAAACTTCTCCAAATCATGGAGTTCCCTGTGCTGTTTTTGGGGGCCAAGCCTGAGGATACGCCGGCGTTGTATTCCCTTATGAATTACGCGGATACGTGTTTGGGAACATGGTATCCCATGGGTGGAATGAATGAAATTGTCCAAGCCATGGTGAGGGTGGCGGAACGGCAGGGAGTGGTGTTCCAAACCTCTTCTGAGGTTGCCGCCATCCTCGACGATGGAGGTCGTGCCTCGGGTGTGGTGCTGGACAATGGTCGGCGCATTGAAGCGTCAGCTGTGGTGGCCACCGGCGATTACCACCATGTCGAACAATCCCTGGTCCCCGCGAAATGGCGTCGTTACGACGAAGCCTACTGGGACAACCGGACCATGTCGCCAAGCTCCCTCCTCTATTATGTGGGTCTCGACACACGTGTGCCCGAGCTGCAGCACCACAACTTGTTCTTCGACACACCATTTGGCCCTCACGCCGAGACCATTTACGACAGCAATTCTTGGCCTGACGACCCTCTGTTTTATGTGAGTGCCCCCTCGCGAACCGACAGCAGCGTGGCTCCTGAGGGCTGCGAAAACTTGTTTTTCCTCATCCCCTTGGCTCCTGGCTTGGAAGAAGATGGGACGGAGCGTGACCGCTATTTTGAAGAGATTTTGACGCGTCTCGAGACGCACCTGGGTCGTGATTTGCGTCCCCACATCACCTACAAAAGGAGCTTTGCCCATCGGGAATTCCAACAGGAATACTCAAGCTACAAGGGCAATGCATATGGGTTGGCCAACACCCTCCGTCAAACCGCATTTTGGAAGCCAAAAATGCGCTCCAAGCTCCCCGGACTTCACTTCGCAGGACAATTGACGACACCCGGCCCCGGCGTTCCCCCCAGTTTGATTTCAGGAGAGGTCGCTGCCAGGGAAACGGCACGATACCTGCACGCCCAAGGCATCCTGCCCCAGGAAGCGCATGCTGTGGACCTCGCCGTTGAACATGAGCCCTCTTTTCAAGGTTAACACTGAGTCATGGACGCCTTGAAACTCTACGACGATGTGGCTTCGGAATGCGCGAAGCGAACAACCAAAGCGTACAGCACGAGCTTCTCGCTCGGGATTCGCTTTTTGGCGCCCTCCTTGCGCGAAGCCATCTACAACATTTACGGCTTTGTACGATACGCCGATGAAATTGTCGACACCTTGCACGGAGAACAGCAAAGTGAGATGTTCAGCAGGTTCAAAGAAGACACCTATTGGGCGTTGGACCACGGCATGAGCAGCAATCCGATTCTGCACGCCTTCGCCAAGTCCTTTGCGAAATACAACATTGACAGGGAACACGTGGACTTGTTTCTCCGCTCCATGGAGTGGGACTTGGATCGGACCACTTATGACCGTCAAGGCTACGACGACTACATCGTCGGATCTGCGGAGGTCGTGGGTTTGATGTGTTTGCACGTGTTCGTCTTCGGCGACCGTGACACTTATCAACGTTTGCTTCCCAATGCGCGCAGTTTGGGAGCCGCTTTTCAGAAAGTGAATTTCCTGCGTGATTTGAAAGACGATTTCGAAGACAAGGGCCGTGTGTATTTCCCCGGGGTCGACATGGGCCAGTTTGATGCGCAAGCCAAAATCCAAATTGAAACTGAAATCGCAACCGATTTCCGACACGCCTACGAGGGGATCCTCCAACTTCCCAAGGCGAGTCGTTTGGGCGTGTACGTCGCCTACGTCTATTATCAGCGCCTTTTTCAGAAAATCGCGGCACTGCCCTCCAATCGGATTTTGGAAGAACGGGTGCGCATTCCCAATCGCCGCAAGGCCACGTTGTTCGTGGGGTCCTATCTCCGCCACAGCTTCAATCTTCTCTGACGCGTGAGAAATCTGTGCGCTTGTCTCGTCGCAAGCATGCTTCCCTTGCTTGTCGTCACGGATGGGATGGCGCAAAGTCACAGAGAGAACCTGCCTGCCTGGCGGAAGCTGTATCGTGAGGCATCGGCATCGAACAACGCTGAGTCCATGGCTCTTTTCATGGACTCCACAAGGCAAATGCACCCCGAATGCCCCTTGGCTCAAGGATTCCTCGCCGTGGCCGAACTCATGTTGGCCGAAGAAACATGGAACCCCTTGGACAAACTTACCCGATTCAACACATGGCAACCGGAGCTTGAGTCTGCCATGAAGACGTTGCCTGGCGATCCTGATCTGGCGCTGCTTCGCCTCGGGGTGCAGGCCCACGTTCCGTCGATTTTGAATTACAAGCAAGACATGGCGAACGACGAGGATTTGGTGCGGCTCGCGCTCGCGCTCGGTCATTGGTCGAACGACCCTGAACACGCCGCATTCGCCGATGCGTTTCTCTCGTACCTTAAGTCCCTCTAACGCATTTCAAACCTCAAATAATGCAACTCATGGTCGAAAACGTCGTTCTCGTGGATCCAGAAGATCGCCCGTTGGGCACCGTGGAGAAAATGGAAGCCCACCGCAAGGGCGTGCTTCACCGTGCGTTCAGCGTCTTTGTGTTCAACAGCCAGGGCGAATTGTTGCTTCATCGGCGCGCTTTGGACAAATACCACAGCGGAGGCTTGTGGACCAACACGTGCTGCAGCCACCCACGTCCAGAGGAATCCGTGGTCGATGCAGCCCAACGAAGGTTGATAGAAGAAATGGGCATGCGCTGCCAACTCGAGCCCAAATTTTCGTTTGTGTACCGTGCGGACCTTGACCACGGCATAATCGAGCACGAGCTCGACCATGTTCTCATTGGGTACAGCGATGTCTCCCCAGAGCCCAATCCGGAAGAGGTGTGCGAAACGCGGTACATGCCGGTGCGCGATGTCGAGGCCGACATCGCAGCTAACCCCGACCACTACACGGTCTGGTTCAAGATCTGCTTCCCCGAAGTAGTGGGCAAACTCGACACGCGAACCACGACATGAGAGAAGCCCTCCAAGCATGGCTTCGTAGGGAAACGCCCTGGCACAAATCAACTTGGACTTGGGGTGGGGTGATAGTGATTCTCCACCTTGTGGGCAGTGCTGCCATGCTCATGGGGTATGCTGAAACGTTATTGCCCCTAACCCCAATCAACTTGACTGTCAACGCCGCCATTGTGATGGCATTCAGCACGCACGACAGCTCTTGGAGGTGGGCATTCACCATGTTTTTAGGATTTGCATTGGAAGTCATTGGCGTGGCTACAGGCCTCCTGTTTGGAGATTACAGTTACGGGACTGGTTTAGGACCCAAAGTGCTCGAAGTTCCCTTGCTCATGGGGGTGCTTTGGTGGTTGCTGTTGATCGGAACGCACCATTGGTGCGAACGGGTGCTGCATGCCCTGGGACATAACAACCGACCCATCACCCGAGCGGCCATGTCAGCAACACTCATGACGGCCATGGATTGGGTGATTGAACCGGTCGCCATTCGAGCGGGTTGGTGGATCTGGCACCAAGGTGACATCCCTTGGACAAATTACGCTACGTGGTGGGTTGCCGCATTTGCATTGGGACTGCTTTGGCGAGACTTGGAAGAATTGAAAACAAATCGACTTTCGGGCTTGTTGGTTTGTGTATTCACCTTGTTCTTGGTTCTGTTAAACATCCTTCCTTGGAAGCTATGATGATTTCACTCGTTCCTGTCTTGATCACCCTCACCACATTCATTGTCATGGAAGGCGTGGCTTGGCTTTCACACAAGTATCTGATGCATGGGGCCATGTGGTACTTCCATGAAGACCATCACACGCGAACACCAGGTTTTTTCGAAAAGAACGACGCCTTCTTTTTGATTTTCGCCATCCCCAGCGCGTACTGCTTCATCTCGGGAAGCTTGGCTGGAGACTTCCGATTTTGGATTGGTGCGGGCATTGCCCTCTACGGTTTGGCATATTTCCTCGTCCACGACGTGTTCATCCATCAGCGGTTTTCTTGGTTCAAGCGCACGAAAAACGCCTACTTCATGGCCATCCGCAAAGCGCACAAGGTTCACCACAAACACTTGAGCAAAGAAGACGGTGAGTGCTTTGGGATGCTGTTTGTACCGCCGCGTTACCTTCGTGAAGCGCGGAAGGCCCTGCGTAACCAACAGCAATGCGAATGAGCGAATGGA
>JAYZBB010000013.1:0-9175 GCA_036339415.1 Bacteroidota bacterium
AATCGTTGGTCAACGAAATTCGGCCTTCACCCGCCCACTCTGTTTGAAGGTTTGGGTTGCCTTGTTCAAATCGAAACGAACCATGGTGAATGCCATTGGCACCCCACTCGTGGTTGCTTGGAACACGACCGTATGCCACCATGGCCAACGTGCCTGAAGTTGAACCGTCCTTCACATTCAAGGGGATTTGCCAAGAGAGCATTCCCCCTGGCCTGAGCGTTTCAAAGGCCACGGCCCTGACGTCCACACCCACCGCTTCACCTGAAGCGTTGTAGAGCGGTTCTGAATGCCCGACTTGACCCGCATACACCAAATCCAAGCGAGCCGCCACAGTGCCGTTTGACAGCATGGATTCAGCCATGGACGAAACGCGAAGGCGACGATGCGTCGGCAGCAAGAATTCCCAACCTGAAGTGGTGACGTGTTGCCCCTCAAATTGCATGCCGTACGAGCCATGTGGGCCGCGATGGCGGGCCTCACCAAAAGTGCTCCATTCCTCGAGTGCCAAGCTTAAATCCGACTCCGGCAACGGTCCCCATCCATGGGCATGAGGAGGCGCAAATTCCTGCCTTTGATTCCAGGATCCGGAAACCTTGTACTCCCAGCCCGCAGACGCATCGCCGGCTTCAGACCATCGGAGCGTGGTTTGGGCGCGCGACGCATGCTGACTCGGAAGGCGGATGTCGAATCGGCCATCGTTGGGGGCCAAATCGCCCTGCCTTGGCAACCCGACAATGCCAGGAAACAGCCCTTGATGAACGTCTGAGAGTCTCGCCGTCCAAGACAAATCGCGTCCCGAGTTCGTGGTTCGTTCAAACCCGAGCACCGCATGACCTGAGTGGCCTGACGTGTTGGTCAATTCGCCCGTTTCGAGTTGGTACGTGCGACCCAGGTATGAGAAAGTGCGTTGAGGAACTTGGCTTGCACCGAAGCCCGCCACAGAAATGCCCGCGTGCCAGTGGGAACGTTCCATGTTGGCGATGTGCAAGGCATGCACCCCGCCTCTGAGGTTGCCGGCTCTGGCGACGAGTCCCATTTGCGTCGTCACACCTGAGGAATTCCTGCGCGAAGGCGATTCAAATCGCAGCCCGCCTCCCACGGCTTCAGGTCCCATCCAAACATGACCACCACCCGGCACCCATGCCGTCGCAACCTGCAATTCCGGTGCCACCAACACGCCGTGGTCGCTCCCCCATCGCCCGCCCTGCTGGGGAACGCCGTCTTCCAGCACCGCCACACGTGACCCCGTGAGGCCACGAACGACAGGCTGAACCATGCCCGCTCCGAGGTCGAGACTTTGAAGACCGGGCGTGCGGTCGAGGGACTGCATGAGTGTGGGCTCGTCGAAGGTTTGGGCTTCCGATTCGCTGAAGCGGTTCACAGCAACACTCGCTTGTCCCAACACCACTTGCAGTTCTTCCATCCAAACGTCAACGTGCGACGAAGGATTCAACACCACTTGGGTGTCAAACCCCACGCACGAAAGCGTGAGCGAATCGATGCCGTGCGGGCACGACACGCGAAACGAACCCACCGCATCGGTGGACGTGGCAAGGCCGCAGGGCCAGGCCATGACCAACACGCCAGGCAACTTTGAGCTGGAGGAGGCTTGCAAAACGTGACCTTCCACCGTCGTTTGGGCCACCCCCATCCATGGGGGAAGCACCATCAGGCACAGCCAAAAGGCCAGGCGCAGGACGATTGTGGAGTGGCCAATCGCACGCCTACACAGAATGTGATCCATGAGACAAGGGATTGAACAACATAGAAATCGGACTTAAGTCAACCGCAATGCGGCGGTCCTCGGCGTCCGGTCGTTGTCCAAAATGCGTGCTGGACGTGACCGCGAGTCACCTCGCCGATCCCACGCGCGCAATTCCAATCCTGCAAAGTCTGAGGGGCCTCCCAAACCATCGGAGGCACTTCCAAAGAGAACGTCCAGTCGCAGAGTTCACAAACGTGCTCGTGCTGAACAAGGCGGGTTTCATCGTGCGGCCCGTCCCAGGTTGAACAGCCCGCATGGTGATGGGCATGTTCACCGTGGTGAGCATGGTGAGCACACCCCGACACCATGTGCCCCACTTGGTGCATGAATTCCAATCCCACCACCATCGACCACGTCGCCAACAGCACGTAGGCCGCAAACCGCGTCATTGTTGAGGTGTGCTGGGATTGAATCATTGCGAGCGACAAAGCTACTTCGGTTGATTCAGATTGGGCCCGAGTGCAGGCTCAAATTGTAGAACTTTAAGGCATGGCAGTGAAGCCAATCACTCACATTCGCATTCCTGACATTCTTCAAGTGTGTCAAAGGGAACGACGCCTCCACACCCACCCCATGTGAACTCTTTGCATTCTTGCACCTCTGCATCAAAGTAGAACTTGGGAATGGCCGCAAAACAAGGCCCGGGGTTCGGCATCAAGTCACACGCTTCAGGTCGATGATCGTCCGGTCGACTGCATGACGACAACAGCCCCAACATCATCACCAAAGCACTCACTCTTGAAGCGGTACGCAAGAACCTCAAGGACCTCCAATTCAAAGAGACTCGTCGTATCAAAAGACTGTGCATTGCAATGTCAGTGACGGCCAAAATGAGAAAGAAGGGCAAGAATGTCAAGCTTGGTCACAACACTAGCCTTTCCACGTTCCACCATATCGATAGAAGGGATTCCCCTCTTTCACTTCGAGAACGCATTTCTCGCAAAGGAAGCACCACGACTTACCAGGTCTATATTGGACGCGGTACATCACAGAATGTTCGCCGTCGCAGTGCGCACAGGTCTTGGTTTTGCTCATGGTTCACAGGCTTGGCTTCACATCTTGGAACCATTCGTTGGCAAAAAAGTTGGTTTGTCAAAAAGAGAAATCCCTCTGGGTGGACCCAGCAGGACAGAAGCCGAACACCCTCGACAGCGATTTGGTCTGGCAGGTTTTACGCCAACATGGCAAGATTATGTGGCAGTGATTGCCCTTTTCTCCGTGCTAAATATGCTTACTGAGTCAAATGAAGGAACACTCGTTGGTCTTAAATTTGGCTGGAAGAAACAACCCACCCATGAATCATCGGAAAATTCTAATTCTTGTCTGCCTCTTTTGTGCAAAGGCTTTGGCCTTTTCTCAAACTGAAGTTGTTCTGCAATTGAATCACAATGTGGATGGTCAGCCCTTCCTCTTGGGCCAAACGTATGAAGTCGACTCAACGCAAGTGAGCTTTGATAGAATGCAGTATTACATGTGTGATTTTGTTGTGACTCATGATGGTGGCCAGGAAACCGCACTCATTGACAAATACATTTTGGTCAATGCTGATGACAATGAAGTTCATTCCTTGGGGGAATGGGACATACAGTCGGTAGAGTCAGTGTCTTTCGGGATTGGGGTAGATTCCGCGCACAATGTCGGCATTGATCCCACAACTTACCCCCCTGGTCATCCGTTGGGCCCGCATCAACAAAGCATGCACTGGGGCTGGGCCTCGGGGTATCGATTCCTAGCGTTTGAGGGGTACAGCGGAGACGAATTGTCCAATCAAAGTCAAGTTCACGCCCTAGGGGACGTAAACTTTTTCCACCAAAGCCATCCAGTCTCAGGTGAATCGGTAGGGAATGCCCTGGTACTCGCTTTGATAGCCGACTATGCTCACTTGTTTGTCGATCTTCCTCTTGACGATGGCTTTTTCGTTCACGGAGCATTTGGGGCCGCAACGCAAATGATGGTCAACATGCGAGATTTGGTTTTTGAGCCTGGAACGGCCACTAGGGTTGAACGCCCCGTTGCCAGTGAAATTCGAATTTTTCCGAACCCAACAACAGAGTTTGTTTGCCTCCGCGGAGCTCACTGCACAGAGGCAAAGCAATGGGTGATTTACGATGCTGCTGGAAAATGGTTGTTGGAAGGCATGGTAAGTGCAAATGAGGACATTTCAGTTCAACATTTGCTTCCAGGCGTTTATCACATGGTCATCCAGGACACCCATGGAAATTCCATTATGGCCCATCGCTTTTTGAAGTTCTGAGAAACCTATAAACATTTTTTGAGCCATCTCAAGATGAAACGGATTGGATGCGTTTTTTTCATTGCTTTGGCTATGCTGGTTATTTCCTGTTCCAAGGACGACGTCATCACTGAAGTGAACTTGCCCTGGAGAGAGGCTCCTGATCACTGGCCTGAAATGTCTCACCCAGAAGACAACGAGCTTGACATTGACAAGTGGGAGCTAGGTAAAAGGATGTTTTTTGATCCCCAGTTCTCAATTGATGGTTCAGTGTCGTGTGCAAGCTGTCACCTTCCTTCAAATGCTTTTGGGTCGACAACGTCAACATCCATAGGTGCCCAAGGAGCTCCGGGTACTCGAAATGTTCCTGCCCTTTCCAACGTTGGCTTCCTGCCCTATTTTCTCAGGGAAGGTGGGGTTCCTACTCTCGAAATGCAGGCACTTGTTCCAATTCAAGAGGAAAATGAATTCCATCACAACATCGTTGCGATCGCTGACAGCCTGGCAAAAGATGAAACCTACCGTCTTGCCTGTCTAGAAGCCTATGGACAAGCTCCGTCGCCTTACGTGGTGACTAGGGCACTTGCTGCATTCCAACGAGGCCTTGTGGATGGGAACAGTCGTTACGATCAGTGGCTTCAAGGAGACAAGAGGGCACTCAATCCTTCTGAAATTGCTGGATGGGACGTCTTCAATTCTGTAGGCTGCAATCAATGTCACAATGGCTTTCTTTTCACCGACCATCGATTTGTAAACAATGGGCTTTACGATGTCTACCAAGATCCCGGCCTGTCCTTATTGACAGGACAATCGCAAGACGTTGGGAAATTCAAAGTGCCGAGTTTAAGAAATGTAGGGGTCACCGCTCCCTACATGTTTGACGGGAGTCTTGCAACCCTTGACGACGTCATCGATCATTATCAATCAGGAGGGTCCTCTCACCCAAACAAGGCTGCAGAAATTGGTCCCTTGTCACTCACCGAAACCCAAAAAGAAAATCTCAAGGACTTTTTGAATTCCTTGACTGACGATTCCTTCTTACGTTGGGCCGAGTCAATTACTTTTGAATAAGTAGAAATGAAAAAGTCCCATCTTTTAGCTTGGGTCCTTGGGGCGACCGTCCCAGCTTTTGGTCAAACACATGCAATAGACAATGACACCCTGTACATTGCAGGCTATGCTAGTGACAACGATGTTGCCGTGAACACCTACTACAACGCAATCACGGAAGTCGAAGTAGATTGGAATGTCCTTGATGTCCAAATTCCCGACGGATGGGAGTATTCTTTTTGCTTTCCCAATTGTTATCCCATCGGGGTAACTCAGTCTACATATGCATTTCCGGCAAACAGCCAGCAGTACTTGAATTGCCACGTCTATCCGAATGGTATTCCTGGGTCAGGTACAATTCAGCTGCTGATTGAAACAAATGAATTGTACCAAGACACCGTTACTTGGTTGGCAACCTTTGAAGAAGTCTCAAACATCGGTCTAATTCGTCACGCTTCTCATGGAATTGAGACTCAACAATCGTCCAACGGCCTTTCGATATGCGACTTGCCGCCTGGAGCTGAGGTGCGACTTTATGATTCGCAGGGGGCACTGTTGATGAGTTTTGTCGCAAAAAACGATTGTGGAACATTTTCATTGGGGCACATGTCCGGCTTTCATATCGTCACAGTCGAGAGCGAAAGCAAAATCATCTTTAGGCAAAAGTTTGTCTTCCAGTAATTGAGGCAATAAGACACAATGGTCAGGCGGGATTGACGAACGTCCCCTTCGTCGAACCCTCGCGTCGGTTGCGATTACGTTCACCTGCCTGGAACGCTTGTTCCCTGGCGCCCCCGATACCTACGCTCGTAGGAGCCCCCGAACTGGTGGTCACTTTGTGGACCCGGCAGGACAGAAGCCGAACACCCTCAACCCCGATTTGGTAGTGGGTCACATTAGGCAATAAATCTCGTCAAAAGAGGACCCTTATTGCACCACGAGGCGGGCTGTGAGACCGTCTTCAGTAGACACCATGTACAGTCCACGCTCCCAGCCAACGAGGTCAATGGCCTCGCCATTCCATGTCTCCTCCTTGATCAATCTACCTTGCACATCCCTTACCCAGATTCGTGAAGGCACAGGGCAATTCACGAGCCCAAACGATTGGCGTGCAGGATTGGGTGCAATGGTCCAGGTCCGGTCGGAAGGAGCACTCATCGCCGTCACGTCCGCGGTGGCTGACGCGTCGTAGATGTAGTACTCGTACTCTGCACGCGCGGGCTTGAGGCTCATGGCCTCGTCATTGCTGGCTCGGATGTAAAACAGAAACTCAGTGTTGGCACCTACGGGAACGGTTGCCGTGTACACCCCATCCCCCGCTTGGACATCTCCAGAGACGCCCGTGTCGACCATTTCAACCGGCTCAAATTCTGCCGCATTCATGTTGTTGGTCCAGAGCAACTCCACACTTGTGGCGTCCGTGACTTGGACCTCGAGAACAGCATTGACTGCTTCCAGAACAGAGATTGTAGGGGTCAAGACATCAACTTCGGCATGCGAGGACAGAAAGTCCACCCGAGCCTCCACGGTGCTCAATATTCCTGCAAACCCCCAATCGGCCCAAAACGCATTGTGGACGTTGTTCGAGAATTGTCCCATTCCAAACAAGCTGTTTGCATCTTGGCTTGCTGCAGATTCAATGAGGGACTGCATGGTCGCCACCTCTTGTTCCAAGGCGAGCATGTCCATCGATTCCGACAAGATGGTCCTGATGTGTGCCAAATACTGCTTCCGGTATTGAGGGTGATTGAACACGAAATCCGCCAAGGGCCGGATGTCCCAGGCCGGGTCGAAACTGGAGAAGAAGGGGTCAAAATGATAGACTTCGTTGGGGTTCCAATAACTGTACCCCATGATGGCCCCCACGAAGGAATTGTCGAGATCCCATGGAATCATTTGAAAGCGCCCCTGCTCGTCTTGATACAGGTAGTAATTGTGCACGTAGTACCCATTGTAGGTGTCGAAGTTGCTCACCACTGTGTTCACCGCAAACGCCCAAAGCACCCTGTCAATGTTCAACTTGTCCCCCAGATTCTGAGGGTTCAGATTCAAGGTTTCAATGAGGTCCAATAAGGCTTCCCATCCCTCGTCAGATTTCAACGTGTAACTGTCTTGGTAGGCTTCAATGTTGGGGCCCAAGTATCGCAAATCGGGAATGCCACCCTCTGTGGCCTCCCCATTCTCATCACAGAACACACCCGCACCATCGCATTTGAAAAGCACCCCATTGTCTTCCCCAAAGTGCTTTTGACAGAACTGCTTGTTGATGCTCTCGGTGTTCACGTAAAGCCCGACGTATTGTCCTTGTGTGTTGAGCTTCATCAGATTGACCTCAGGTGTCGGTAGATATTTCCTGTAAATGCGGCTCGCCAGGTATTCCTTGCAGTAAGTCGGATCAATCCAAGCATTGGCCAGTTTGAGCTTCTTGTAGCCCATCAGGGTTTGGCCGGAAATCCAATGGTTAAAGTCCAAATTGTATGGAACCTTGACATTGCCCGATTCGTTTGGCAGACAGAAGGTGGAATTTCCTTTGTACCTCGTGCCTACACTGTCCATGACCACGCCGTCCAACTCCACGGTGGCAGGAATGCGCAGGGAAGGGTCGTTGAAAAAGGCCTCGACCAGGGTTTGGTGGTAACCTTCATCCTCGAAAACGACATTCAGTTCCCGCAACAACATTGGGTCGTACAAGCTCCCCTCGCCGTCGTAAAGCGATTGCGGACTGTACAAGGAAATCCCCTGAGACAAGACAGCTCCCTCAGAGAGAGACAGCAACATCACGAAAAACAATTCAGGCCCTTTCATTGAATGATTCACTTTGGTGCGATTCGAATAAAGATCGGAAGAATTTTAAGAATGCATGCTGCTTTAATTGAAGGTATTGGTGGACCCAGCAGGACAGAAGCCGAACACCCTCAACCCCGATTTGGTGAAGTAAGCCCTTAAAACGGGCACGGAGTTTGGTCAGGATGGTGTCAAGTCTTTTATTGCAACCATGATGTCTCGCCTCATCTTTTCTTGGAGCCTCATCCTTGGCGTTGGGCTTGCTGGACGAGCCCAAACCGAACAAACCTTCGAATTTGGTGGCGTCGAACGCACTTACTACCTCGACCTTCCTGCTGATTTGACAACAGGGGCGCCACTTGTCTTTGTCTTGCACGGCTTCACCGGCAGCGCATCGGTCATCCGCAACTACTCCGGATGGCCGGTCATCTCGGACAATGCAGGCGTCGCTGTGTGCTATCCGCAAGGCACCTTGAACAACAACGGGATATCTCATTGGAATGCCAACTTCGGAATCAGCACGACGGACGACCATGGCTTCCTTGTGGCGCTCGCGCAACACTTGCACGAGACCTATGATTTGAGTCCGGACTGCACATACTCGTGCGGCATGTCCAACGGCGGCTACATGAGCTATTCACTCGCCTGCCAACACCCAGATGTTTTCAAAGCAGTGGGGGTGGTTGCAGGTGCCATGAGCGATTATGACTTCGACAACTGCAACCCAGAAGAGGTCATCCCAATCATTCACGTGCACGGCACAGCTGACGGTGTCGTCGACTACAACAACGGTTATCTCGGACCCTGGGGCAACGAAGGCATACCTGACATCATCGAGCTCTGGACGGACATCATGGGCACCACTGGCGAAGATCAAACCACCCTTCCCAACCTTCAAATCATCGACTTCTCTTCGGTCGATTTCTTTCGGTATTTCGGTGCACCAGAAGGACAGGAGTTTCACCATTACCGTGTGAATGGTGGAGGCCACACGTGGTTTGGCCGGTGGGGCAACCAAGACATCGACAGCACCGAATTGCTCTGGAACTTTTTCCAATCGCATTGTGCTGGGGAATTCACTTCGGTCGAGGAGGCGTCACAGCCTGAAGCCCAGTTGGTGCAATGGACAGTCGACGGATTGCGCGTGCTCGCCAATTGCCATGTGCGGGCGGTTGACCTGCAAGGCCGCATTGTTTGGAACTGGTCGAATGCACATGAAGGTCTTGTGTTGCCTAAGGGCCAGTCAGCAGGCACACTTTTGATTCAAGCGATTGCTCCCGATGGAGCGGTGCAGGTCCTTCGCGTTTGGTGATCTCTTTGGGCCAACCCTGAGTGGTTGATCA
>JAYZBB010000014.1:0-5033 GCA_036339415.1 Bacteroidota bacterium
TGACATTGATTGCAGGTCATGGAAGTGCCGGGCTCGCCGGTGCGGTTGGCGTTTTGGATTTCAGCAACACCGCTGCTGCTGGACATCAAAGCCAAACCGAGCACGCCTGTGCCCAAAATGAGGGAGATCTGAGTACGAATCATCACGTCAAATTGAAGTTGGTTTTCAAGTTCATTCCTCTGGCACCGCAGCGTCATGGGAATGTCATAGAAAAATACAACAAACAAGGGACTGATGTTCACCCTACTTGTTTGCAACCTGCACTTTGTCGTGGATTTCGTATCTTCAAAGGAGTCCGGTTCTTTCCGAATTTTCGGAAGCCATGTTTCATTCGATGCACCATTCCTCGGGATCTTTTTGGTCCAAGTTCATCGCCGCTTTCTTCGGGGTCGGCATGGGCTTGATGCCATACGCAATCGGCCAAGACCAATTTTGCTGCGATCCAGATGCCGCTTGGTTCGATGGTTTTGTGATATGCTTGCAAATCCAAGGATACATTGAAGATGCCGATGGGGTTATTTGCGATGTGGACTGTGGACCAGTCGACGGGTGCCTATGTGGTAACCTCGCCGTAGAAGGATGCATGGATTCAGCAGCCCAGAACTTCAATTCCGATGCCACGAGGCCACAGACGCCTGTGGAAACGCTTCGACTTACGTGCAATTTGTCACCTTGCTGGACGGCACAGAAAACCCTTGTGACCCGTGCAACGCAGATGCCAATTGCGAGGACTGCAGTGGGGCGTGCGGCCCAAACACCTACTGGAACGAGGTCACCGGTCAATGTTTGCCTCATCTTCTGTCCGCTGGCTGCTACTTTGACACGGACGGCAATGGCAGTGTGGGAACCCCCGATTTGTTCAATTTCTTAAGTGCTTTCGGAAATGAATGTGAATGACCTCTCACGCGATGTCTGGTCGCTCTTGAAAGCTTCTCGGCGACAAGCCATGTCTTACGTGGCGCCGTTGCTGATGGCAGCCACTGCATTGCTGTACTCTGTGGGTGGGGAAGTGTGCGATTCGGGCATGGTTTTGACTGCGGTCGCCAACACCTCGTCGCCCTCTGCTTCAGCGCCGACAAACCATGTCCTGGCCTCAATCACAGAGGAATTCAACCACAACGCACTCACCCTGCTTTATGGCTGCACGAATCCCGCTGCATGCAACTTCGATTTTTACACCGATTGCATTGATTTGTCGCAACTCCAAAATGACTGGGGCGGGCCCTGCGAATACCTTGACGATGGGTCGTGTGTGTTCCCGGGATGCAGTGACCCTTCCGCGTGCAACTTCGACCACCAAGCCGGATGCGATGACGGTTCATGCGTGTACGTGGATGCCTTAGGCAACTGCGGTGGAGACTGCTGGGATGACATCGACGGCGACCTCATCTGCGATGATTTGGATTCGTGCACCGATTTGGAGGCATGCAATTACGACGACTCGGCCAATGAGCCTTGTTTGTTCGCAGACAACATCTTCAATTGCGGCGACGTCTGCTATGACCCCGTTTTGACCGGACCTCTCACCCTGGAAGGGAACATTGTCAGCGGCGTCCTCGAAGCGTCAAATGAAGGGGCCGCATTGGGTCAAATTTCTTTGGAAGTCAACAATTCCACTTACGGCCCTTACCTGACCACAGTCATCTCCCAGACACCTTTCTCCATTGTAGCAACAGAAGGCGTTTGTAATCCTACTGATCTGACACTTCTGTGGGAGCATGAATTCTGTTACAACGCCTTGACCACCTTGTATCAAGGATACGCCTATTTGATTGGCACAACCACCCCAGAAGGAATTGATTGCAGTGGCGATTGCTTGGAGGGCACCGACAGCAACCAAGATGGCATTTGTGACTTCCTCCAAACGGGATGTGGAGATCCTTCCGCGTGCAACTTTGACTTCGAGGCAATCTTCGGGGGGCCTTGTGACTATCCCGCTTGGGGTTTCGATTGCGAAGGGATTTACGGCGCGGGGTACTGTGGGCCTGGCACAGTGTGGGATCCGGACGAACTCCAGTGCGTTCCTGTGGAGGATTCCTGTTCCTCAGACGTCGATGGTAACGGTGTCGTGGGCATCAATGACCTCCTTCAAATCCTCGTGGACTACGCCTTGGTCTGTCCTTAAGGCCGATTGCATGCTGCTTCAAGGGCCGAGTGGATTTTCGGCACCGCTCGACATTTGTCTGGATCTCGGTTGTTCAAGACGCTCAGCGCTCGACAAGATTCTCCTTGATTGGCCAGTTGCATGGCTTCAAACAACGCGACATCATTGCCTTGCAAATCCCTAGGGAATCTCGAGATGCAAGCACGTTCCCAAGCTGACAATTGAGGCCAAGCCACACGTTCGCTGCGCACTGCCCGCTGCATTGCGCCTTGCACGTGAAGTGAGGAAGAAATTTGTGTCCAACGCACCAACGCCAAGACCCAAATGAAAACCCCCATCGCTGCCGCCACGGAACTTCTGATTCTGGGGCCACGACGAGAGATGCTCCCTTCGTGGAGAACCATTGGCAAAAGTGACATGGCCAACACCAACTCAGGTCGTTCGAAAGGAAAGCCTAAGAAGACCAGCGGCATGACGATCAAATAAGTTTTCGGTGCCAGCCAAAGCCACAGGACCCACAGCACAAACGTCCAAGCCCCCCAGTTGTACATGCTGTGGAGCCATTCGTTGTGGGGACGTTGGGCTTTCCTCCGGGGTGGCCCAAGCCAGGTGAGTTCCTCAAAAGCGTCCAACTGCCATGCGCGAGCACCGTGACCTTGCCATTCGAGCCGTGGAACGGTCCATGCCCATTGGGTCACCCGCTCCGCCAAACTGCCTTCAATGAATGCGCCGCCTTGAGGGGTGGGCATTGTGGTGTTGAGTCCGTTCGCCCTTGACTGCTCAAATGCTGCGTCATAAGATAGGTTCCGTTGTACCCAAGGGGCACCCAATAGCACCACCACCCCCAAAGCTGTCAGCAAGCCAGCCAATGCGCGAAACCCATTTGTCTCCATGAAGGGTTGAAGCACTTGCAATCCTAGGGCGGTGAGCGCCACCAAAGCCGCTGAGCGCGCATCCAACAGCCATGCCGCTCCGGCATACACCAACACCAACACATGCATTTGAGGTCTCATGGCCACAAGCATCACGAGAATCAACGCGTGCAAATCAAACAGCAACTCTAGTGAAGGAATCCAAGTTTGAATGTGGGTGACGCCAAGGATGATAGGCAACAGAAAAACGACCGCCATGAGTCCCGACCACACACTACGGGGCATTTCCCGCCATGCCCCATCGCGTCGTTGCCCAGCCATGGGAAAAATGAGAAGCAATGCCGCGACACTCACCCATCGCCACATATCTAGGCTTGGCCGCCATTCCACCGCCGCAACCCCAAGACCAATGAGAGACAGCCAAAGCAAAGACCCTGACGTGGGTTCCATTCGCTTCTGATGGAGAATGAGCCAGAGTGCCATTCCCGTGGCGATTGTGACGCACCATGCCACGCCAAACTGCGGGTCGGTCGACATGCCCATGTGAAGCCACGGCAGAACAAGCAGGATCAAAATCAGCCCAAGTATGCGCATGGGACCAAGGTAATCTTCTTGATACGGATGTACTTTCGAGCGACCATGATCGAGGGGAACATCAACCAACGAAACACATCCTTGTGGATTTGGGCCTTGGCTTCAGGTGCGCTCCTCGTGTTGTTTCCATCGGATGCTTCATGCCTGATTGCCACTGTTGCATTGATTCTGCAGCAACTCGTCCAGCCGATGCCTTGGGACGGATTCCGATGGTTTGTCCTGTTGTGGATTGGCGTCTGGGCCAACTGCTTTTGGGAAGAAGAAATGTTTGCCTTCGATGCGTTGCGGTTTGCGGCCGTCGGTTGGGTCATCGCAATAGGAATCCTGCCCTCCTTGCGGCATTCCGATTTGCGAGAACGGGGGGTGGACATCTTGATTCTGGGTGGGCTTTTTGCCCTCAATCACTGGGTTTCATGGGACGCAGGAAGTAGTCTTACACGAAATGCCCTGATCCTTTCTGTATCGCTCGGCTTGATTGCGGCGGGCAAGCACACTTCTTGCCAGAATCTGAAAACCGCCTTGGTCCAGTTGTGGATGGTGCTGACCATTCAATGCATCGTCGCAATGCTCTTGTCACCTGAAACCGCTTGGATTTACTCAGGTGCCTATCGATTCCAAGGTTTTCAGAGCAACCCCAACAGCTTAAGTCATCCCTTCTTGATTCTGAGCATTGCAGTGGTTTTGCTGTGCAATACGAACAGGAAACGACTCTTCGCCATTTGGTCTACGTCCATCGTGATGCTTTTCGCGACGGGCACACGCGCAGCGCTGTTGGCATTTTTAATGTTTGGTGCGGTATTGTTCTTTCGAGAACTGGAGCTTAGGAAAGCCACAAAAAGAGGCCTCCTGGTCAGTTCAGGCGTGGTTGGTTTTGTCCTCATTCTCCTCGAAAGAGGCGGTCTGACGTGGATGCGACTCGGATCTTTGGCCATTGGTGGAGGCAGGTTCAATGCATGGCCCCTTGCCCTCGAAGAAGTTGGAGTTCAACCTTGGCTTGGTCACGGCGCTGGCTATGAGCTTCAGTGGTTCTTCGCCATGGCCCCCTATTTCGAATGGGTCGATCACATCGGCAATTCGCACAATGCCTTCTTGGCCCTCCTCATGGATTACGGCGTCGTGGGCGGACTCGGCCTCTTTCTTTGGATGAGTTGGCGATTTGGATGGTTCTCAAATCGCAAGGCGTGGCTCATTGGCCTCCCCTTGATGGTGGAACTTTTCTTCGAAAACTGGCTTACCGCACCCTTGAGTTCGAGCTTCCTATTAATGGCTGCCACTTCCATGTCCATTCAACAACTGCCTGATTTTGATGGTGCGGCAAGGCAATCAGAAGTCGACGCGGTAGAAGAAGATGGGCAGGAACCCGAGCTGGTACTCCTCCCGGACTGAATTCTCCGAGGCGTCGTCCGGTGCGTAGGTCAGCTTCAGGACGTTTTCGGTCCCGAGGATGTTCACCCAATCGATGC
>JAYZBB010000015.1:0-9309 GCA_036339415.1 Bacteroidota bacterium
AACATGAAGACACCATTCAGAAAAGACAAAAGAGAGGGCAAGGCGTTCACGTACAGTCCAGAAGGTCAAGCTCATGGATACAGGTGGTTCAAGAATGACAGACTGGTGGCATCAGAGGATTTCAATCGATTCGATGCGCAAGGATTGAAAACGGGTCCTTGGAAGGTTTTTCATCCGTCTGGGCGCGTGATGGAAACGGGATTTTATGAAGCAGATTTGAAACATGGGGTGTTTCAGTTTTTTGATGCCAGGGGAAAGTTGCAGCGTGTGGTGACTTACCGTCATGGTGTGGAGGTGATACCCGAAGAAAACGACAAACCACACATTGAAGTTGTGTCCATTTTGAGGGAGAACGGTTCGATCCAGGAGACGGTCACGTATGTGGATGGGGTGAAGGAAGGAGTGACCAGACGTTTTGATCAAGAGGGTGAGTTGATAGGTGGTGCTGTGTTTGAAAACGACATTCTCGTTGCGGAAGGAGTGACCACCGAAACAGGAAAAAGAGAAGGACCATGGAAGGAATTTTGGTCAGACGGTTCGCTGAGATTGGAGGGATCGTACACAGACGGAAAAAAGGAGGGACGTTGGCTGTTTTACCACCCCTCTGGTGAAAAAGAACAGCAAGGAGTGTATCTCAACGACATGATCCATGGCCAGTGGACGTGGTGGTATGTTGGTGGATCCATCCACAGGGAAGAATCGTACAACAAAGGCAAACCAGAAGGTGCCTTTTTGGAATTGGATACGGCAGGGGAAGCACTGGTTTCAGGTCAGTATGTGGGTGGCGAGCGTGATGGTTTGTGGCGTGTTCACGTGAACGATCACATCGAGGAAGGACACTATTTGGCAGGTCAAAAACACGGCAAATGGATCCACACCTATGGCTCAGGAAGGCGTCAGTTTGAAGGGGAGTTTGATTTTGGACAACCCGTAGGCAAACACCAACACTGGCATCCCAATGGTGTGTTGGAAGAGGCAGGCAAATACGAGGGTGGCGTCAAACACAAGAAATGGAGGCTTTATGATGAAGCGGGAGTCATCTTGCACGAGTACATTTACAAGTATGGCACGCTGCGCAAGGTTGACGGTTCCAAAGTGGACAAACGTCGCGACAGCAAGCTGAAAGGCAACTGACTCCATGACGAAGGCACAACTCCAGCTTCTTGAAGCTTGTCCAGAATCGATGATTTTGGTCAAGGCTGGAGAACCATTGGCCTGGAATTCTCGGGCTTGTCGGATGCTTGATTGGACTTCCAAAGAGGCGGGTGTGAAGCAAGTATGGGTAGTGGATGGTGGTTTGTGGAGTTTGGAAGGTGATGAAATAGGGTTGTTTGAGTCCAAAGTTGAACGCGCATTGCAAGGCAATCCAGCGAAGATGCGGTGTCGTGTGGTCCGACAAACAGGATCGATGTTTGATGCGGAGTGGAAAGCGGTTCCTGTGGGCGATGGAACGCTGCTTCTCCAAATTCGCGACATCAGCGAGCGCATGGTCTACGAGCAGGTCATCCGCGACAGTGAAAAGCGATTTCGGACCCTGGCACGCCACGCCATGGAGGGCATTGCGTTTTTGGAGGGAAATCAGATTGTCGATGCCAACGAACAATTTGCCATTCTGTTTGGGTGGCAAGAATTGCCCATTGGTGAGGACATTCTCAATTTGGTGAATGCCCGGGATTGGCAGCGATTGGGTGCACGTAAATTCGCCAGGTCCAGGGTGGAGCTTCAAGGCATCACCCAACAAGGACGAACCATTCACCTCGAAGCGACGCGCTCCACAGACTCCACCACCAATCAAGCGGTCTTGATGGTGTATGACATCACGGAGCGAAAGCGCACAGAACTGGACTTGCTGCAAACCAAGGAGCGATTCAGGATGTTGGTGGAAACCAGCCCCATTGGCCTTCTCTTGATGGTGGATGGCAAGGTGAAATACAGCAACCCCGGTGTGCTTGATTTGATGGGCATTCGCATGGAGGACGAGGTCTACGATGAACGTTTCACCACGCTCTTTCACGAGGACGACCAAGCTGTGTTGGAGGAGGACATCAAACTCGTGGAGCGGGGAGAGCGACCTCCGTACCGCGAAGTGAGGATGAATGTGGCCAACGACGAAGTGGTCGAGGTGGGTGTGAGGATGACATTATCGTTTCATGACCGCTCTCCGGCCGTTCAAGTGACGTTGACGGATTTGCGGACGCGCGTGGCGTTGTTGCGCGAACAAATGAGGGCGACGTTGGCGGAAGAAGCCAACCATTTGTTGAAGGAGGAAATTGAACGCCACAAAGCGACCCAACGCCGGTTGGCTGACGCCGAGCGCTTGAATCGATCCATCATCGAATCGTCCATCGACATGATTGTGGCGTTCAATCCAGAAGGGAAGCTCGCGCAATACAACCAGGCGTTTGCAGTGGAGTTTGGGTTGGATTTTGGAGAAGAACCAGACCAATACCAATTCAGGAATTTCATCGCGGCCAAATCCGAGGCCGAACGCATTCGAGATCACCTCTTGGAGTACAGCAATTTCTCTGGGGAAACACAAGGCCGCAGGTTGAATGGGGATGTGTTTCCGATGTACCTCACTGTGGCCGTTCTTCGGGATGAAAATGACGAGACCATGGGTGCCATGGCGGTGGGCAGGGACATCACCGAAGCCAAACTGGCAAGGGAAGAATTGGAGGCAAGTGAGGAGCGGTATCGCAGCATTTTGGACAACGCCAACGACGCCATTTTTACGTTGGATGACAGCGGATTCTTCACCTACACCAACCCCTCATTCAACGAGCTGTTGGGATATTCAGAACTGGAGTTGTCGAAATGCACCGTGCACGACGTGGTCAAGGACTTGCCCAAAAGGGGCAAGCTGTGGATCAAGGCGTTGGCCGAGTCTGGTGTGGAGCGAGAGTTTTTGGCTGCCGACGGCAAAGTGCTCACCATGCTTGGGGGGGCCACCATCCAACACAACGAGAAGGGCAAACCTTCCGGAGTGAGGGGCATTTATTTGGACATCACAGATCGCCTTCTGCACGAACGCACAGCCAAAACACAAAGCGCCAAGCTTGAGTCGATCTTCGATTCGACCGAGAACATGATCATGTTCACCATGGACAGCGCGGACAGGGTCAACGCATTCAACAAGAACTTCAAACACATCTTCGAATACGATTTTGGGTTGACATTCGATCAATCGAAGTCGTTCATCGAGCACATTTCAGATGTGGTGGACGAGGAGCCTTACCAAGGTCAGTTGAGGCTGTTTTTGAGGGCCATGGAGGGAAAGCCTCAGCAGTTTGAGTTGCCGTTGAAGACAACCCATGGTGAAAGCCGCTGGTATCAGGTGTTTTTGAACCCCGTAAGCCTCGGTGAGGACCAACGCGAGATCAGTTGCATTGCGTACGACATCACAGAGCGGAAGGAAATAGACCGTGCGATTCGAAGCGCGTTGAAAGAGAAAGAGGTGTTGCTGCAGGAAGTGCATCATCGTGTCAAAAACAACCTGCAGGTCATCAGCAGCATGCTGAATTTGCAGAAGTCGTTTGTGAAGGATCCTGAGACACTGAACCTTCTTGAGGAGAGCACCAACCGGATTGCGACGATGAGTTACATCCACGAGTCGTTGTACCGAAACACCGATTTCGCCAACATCAGTTTTGCGGAATACTTGCAGCGGTTGAGCGCGAATCTCATCCAGAGTTATTCAAGAAGCGATTGTGAGGTGGTGCTTCAGACGGTTTTTGATGAGGTGTATCTGAGTTTGGAGCAAGCGATTCCCTGTGGTTTGATCACCAATGAACTTGTGTCCAACTCACTCAAGTATGCTTTCCCCAACCGCGCGCAAGGAACCATCACCCTTCGCATCCAGCACGTGGAAAACGGCGCGGTGGAACTGGAGGTGTCAGACGACGGGGTGGGGTTGCCGCCGGGCATGGATTTTGCCAAGAACGATTCGCTCGGTGTGTATTTGGTCCAGGCGTTGACCGAACAAATCGACGGAGAGTTGGTTGTAACGAGCGCAGACCAAGGCCGAAAGGGGTGCAGCTTTTTGGTTAGATTTACCCCATCTGAGTGAGGCTCAACGACGCGCCTGACGATTCACATCCGCAAGACAAACGCATGGCCATCAACATTTTGGTGACGGAGGACGAGAGCATCGTTCGCAAAGACATTGAGCGCTGCCTCGGCAAGCTGGGGTACAACGTGGTGGCCACAGCCGACAACGGCGAAAAGGCCATTGAGCTGGCCCTCAAACACAAGCCCGACCTCGCGCTCATGGACATCATGATCAAGGGCGACATGACGGGAATTGCTGCCGCCGAAGAGATCAAACGAAACCTGGATATTCCGGTGGTGTTTTTGACCGCCTATGCTGACGAGAACACCCTGTCTCAAGCCAAAATGGCGGAGCCACACGGGTACATCCTGAAGCCATTCAAGGAGGTGGACATCCAGACAGCGGTGGAGATGGCCCTTCACAAACACAGCAAGGAGTTGGAACTCAAAACCGAGGCCGATTTCTTGCGCAGCATGGCGGAACACAAGGAAGACGCGGAGGTCATCTTTGTGAAGAACCGCAGTCGTCTCATGCGCGTCAAGCATGAGGACTTGTTGTTTGTGGAGGCCCTGAAGGATTACGTGGTGGTGCACACTCGCGAAGAATCGTACACGATTCACAGCACGATGAAAGAAGTTGAGCGCAAGTTGTCAGACCGCCGTTTCATCCGTGTTCATCGCAGCTACATCGTGAACCTTCACGCCATTGAAAGCATGAAGTACGCGAACATCACGATGGAAGGCATCGAGAAGGAAATCCCTGTGGGCGGCTCGTACAAAGACGTCCTCGCCAGCCGGATCAACCTTCTGTAAGCACGGTCACTTTCCCGGCGCCAACCACGGTGCAGCGCGGCGCAAGGCATCAACCCAAACACGGTAGCCTTCTTTGTTGAGGTGCAGCCCGTCTGCAACGAAATAGGCTTCGTTGAGCGTGCCATCAGGCAGGTGCATGGCGTCCCAAAAGTTGACGAACGCAAAGCCGTGCCGTTGAGCCTTTTGTCCCAATGCTTGAGACAAAGCTCGGTACTCCTGGGCCAAGTGACGTCGAGCGATGCTCGGCTTCGGAGCCAGGACGACCACTTTCGTGTCAGGCAACCGTTGGGCAAGGTCGGCGAACAGGTCGTTCGCTGAATAGAGAACCTCGCTTTGGGGAACCCCGTCGCTGAGATCGTTGTCCCCTTCGTAGATGACCACCACGTCAGGCTCAAACACGAACAGGAGAGTGTCTCGCAGGGCCCACAGATCGGAATAGCACGACCCCCCAAACCCCGCATTGATCACCTCAAATTGCGGAAAAGCTTCTGCCGCATCGGGCCACAATCTAATGGAACTGCTCCCCGTGAGCAACAACAGCGGTTGCGCCCCTGACAATCGCCCAGCGTCGCGATGGATGTTGGCGATTCGGGCGTCGTACGACTGCCCACAAAATTGGCCCCAGACAACTTGAGGAAGAGACCCCAGAGCTATTGTGAACCAGAGTGCTGCTTTCAGGACTTGGTCCACACGTCGCGAATGGCAAACAACAACCCAACAAGGGTGACCACCATACCGATGAGCAACAGCATCCCAGACCCCATGAGGCGCATGAGTTTGAAGACAGACCCCAAGAGCATGCCGGCAACACCGAGAAGCAGCAGGGTCAACGAGAGTTTCGAAAGACGCATGTCGCAAAGATGCCCACATCGTTGCAAAAAGCCCCGCACAAGGCGGGGCTTTTCTTTGGGCACTTGAAGGCGCGTGCGTTATTGTGCACTCCTGTTGGCACGCTGTTCAAGTCTTGCCGCGATTTCTGGGTTTTCAGCAAGAAGGGCGCCAAACGTTGCTGTCCAGTCTGCGTAATGGGCAAAGTTGCGGATTTCTCCAGCATCATTGAACTCCATGCTGCCGTAAGCCATCAACGATTGGGTTGCCTCACCCATGGTCATTTTCCACTGTCCGTAGTATCGCACACTGCCATCCGGGGCCAATGTCAGGGTGTCAATGCCAGGGAGGTAAATGGCTTTCGTGAGTTCGGCATCCATCACGCGGGTCATCATCTTCCACTGTTGCATGGCTTCTGCTTTGTTGCGATCAACCTCTTCAAATCCTGTTCCGACATCGACAAAGTCCTCTGCGAAAAGCGAGGGGTCGATGGATTTGTTTTGAAAGCCATCAAACATAGCTTTCATGGAGGCTATGTTTTGTTCGTAGGCTGGGTTTTGTTCGGCAGGGCTGGTGTTGCATGCAGAGAGAAGGCAAAGCGCGATAATCGCAAAAGAAAAGGTGAATTGTTTCATTGGAAAAAGGAGTTTTAACCCTGCCAAGCTAGAAAAAAAGGGTGAAACCAAAAACCCTGCTCAATGCGGGGTTTTGCTCTTGGGCTCACGCAAAACGCTTACTTTGACCGCATTTGCCCACAACGTACCTTGGGTGTCTCAAAACAATACCAATGAAACGACTTGTTGTATTTCTGTCATTGGCAACATTTGGCCTTTTGTCTTTCTCTTCCACCTGCTTGGCTCAAACTGAAGACGGTTGTTCAGTGTTGGCGTACGACCTAGACGGAGATTTTATGGTCGGGGTGTCGGACGTCATCGAGTTGTTGACCGCATTTGGGGACAATTATGACATTGATGGCGACGGGGTTGCAGATTGTGAAGACGATTGCATCGGGGTGTATGATGAGTGTGGGGTGTGCAACGGCCCTGGCCCACAATCATTGGCCATTGACACGATTCTCATCACTTTGGACAGCCTTTTTGATCCAGCAACACAAGAGTGGGTGGTTGAAATTGTTGATGCAGACACACTGCTCCACCTCGTCTGCGAGAACATTGGATGCACAGACCCCCAAGCGGAGAATTTTGACCCATACGCGGACCCAGGGGGAGAGTGTGTTTACCCTTGTGGCCTTGACGTGCTTTACAACGGATATGCGTACGCGACTGTTGAAATAGGTGGTCAGTGTTGGTTCAAAGAAAACTTAAGAACCACACAATACTCCAATGGCTCAAACATACCATGGTCTAATGACTGTGTTCTGGGTGGAATCGGTTGGGGGTCTTTGTTTACACCAGCCCGAACGGAATTTGGATCCAGCGGCGGAGCCCTCATGGGCACATGCATTGCATGCAATCACTTCAACCCTGATTTCAACGCCTGCAATCCCAACTTGTCGCTGGATGAGTATGGAGCCCTGTATAATTGGTATGCAGTTACTGCCCCCGGGGGATTGTGCCCTTCGGGTTGGCAAGTGCCGAACAAATCACAATGGGAAGAGTTGAGGGACCATGTTTTGGGGCTCGGATATGACGAGGTAAACACACCGTTGAGATCCACGGGGGGCTGGATAGAAAACAACAACGGAACAGACGATTTTGGTTTCTCGGGCCGCGCCGGAGGCAAGAGGCATCCCAACGGAAGCTTTCAAGCTGCTGGAAAAATAGGACTGTGGTGGAGCCGCACAACCTCCGGATTGCAAGCATATCGCTTCCGATTGGACTCAGACAATTCGGGTCAAACGCTCACTACAGAAGATTGGCGTAACGGCTTTTCTGTTCGTTGCGTCCAGGATGCCGAGTAAGGGGCCATTCTTTCAATCCAAACTTGGCGAAAATCCTTGGCGGAATCAACAATCAACCCCGAATACACCCAACAAAGCCAAGACGTCTGAGACATTGACCGCGCCATCACCATTGACATCAGCGACACAATCAAGCGAGCAACCGAAGTTGGACAAAACAGACAAAACGTCTGCCACGTTGATAGAACCATCCGAATTGATGTCTCCAAAACAAGCTTCGGAGTCATTCGCGCACGTGATTTTCCCATCCATGTTGAAGGCCTTGAGGTGATCCCAAATCACTGTTTGGCTCACCATGTCCATGTTGCCAAAAGTCCCTGGCCAATCGTGGTCACCACCATTGACTTTGTAATGAACCAATTCGATGCAGTCTTCGGCATCAACCCAACGATAGCGCTCAACTGTTGACCCATCGTTGGGGTTGATGTTTGGAATGTCAACAATCTCCGGAACAGGCAAAAGATTGTTTTTTTCAATCCACAGTGCATTGCCATCATCGCTGCTGTGGAAATACAACGTGCCGTCGTATGTGAGCCCATTGTAAGGTGAATTGAAGTCATTGGTGCCCAAAATGGTCACGACAGGCGTAGGGTGAGATGTGATGCAACTCGAGTAAGACTCGGCATACATTGTTCGAGAAACAGCACCAACCCCGGTGATTTGGTTGTTTAAGCGACAGGCAAGGTCGTAGACGAAACCTCCGCCGTTAGAGTAACCCATTGCATACACACGAGATTGGTCGATACCGTGAACGGCGGTCAACTCCAGAATAAGCGCAGAAATGAAGTCGATGTCGCTATGCGGATTTGGCAAAGTGTAGGGCAAATCCCCACTTGTGACGACCTGCCAGTTGGCGGAACCACCGTCATTCGGGTCAGGCAGGGCTTGGGGATAAACCAACACAAAACCATCTTCATCGGCCTGCGTTCTGAGGTCCCCGATGTTCAATTGTTCTGTGGCTGTTCCTGCGCCACCGTGGAAGCAAATGACGAGAGGCAAGGCGTCGCTCTCCAAAAACCCCTCCGGTAAATAAAGCAAGTAGCTTCTTGATACACCTTCGACGGAGATTGCTTCACTAGTAAGTTGGGCGGATGCGCAAACAAATGATAGCGAGGCTGAGGCTATTAGAGTAAGATTTTTCATGGAAGGAGTTCTTCTATTTCATCCTTAGAGCGTAAGCACAAGTTGACCAAAGTTTATGGGGCATGCAAGCTTGGCTGTGAGCGGAGGTTATGTCAGGAACCTTGAAGTACCATTCTTGACAACGGAATCAGTGCCATCGTTTTGACGGACAACACATAAACCTGTATCTTATAGGTCCTCAAACCAAGACCAATGAAACAATTCGCCGCCATAATTCTGAGCGCCATAATCCTGAACAGTTTCGGGTTTTCTCAAACAATACTACCCATTGAGCACCCTTTTAACCCAGACTCAGATGGAGATGAGTTTGTTGCCGTGAGCGACGTCCTCATGTCCATTGCTTCATACGACACTGACTATTCAGTCGAACCAATGATGGTAGACTCCATCACTTTTGAGGAGGCAATGCAGCGCGTCTTGCAGAAGCTCGACTCATTGCTGAGTACAACAGGGACTTCGGTTGTTATTGAAGACACAAATGACGGTTCTGATGTGGACGGCAATAGCGTCACTACAGACAGCACCTGGGCCTGTGGAGACCCCGTAAACTATTGGGG